>DAOULS010000042.1:0-6703 GCA_034418415.1 Dehalococcoidales bacterium
GAAGCGTGGCAATCCCAATGTCAGGCATAAGACGATGGTCGGGATTCTCACGGTCGCTTCGCTCCCTCAGAATGACAATAATAGAGGAGGGCATACAAATGCCTAAGTGGAGCGGCAAGCTGGAAAAAGTGGACGACTACCGCTGGCGCATACCCAAGAGCTACAAGCCGGGCATGCGGGTGGACGGGCTGATTTACGCCGACGAGCCGATGCTGCAGCAGATAATCGACGACCAGGCGCCGGAGCAGGTGGCTAATGTTGCCTTCCTGCCGGGCATCGTGGGGTACTCTATGGCAATGCCGGACATCCACTGGGGCTACGGCTTTGCCATCGGCGGGGTGGCGGCGATGCGCTTAAGCGACGGGGTGATATCTCCGGGCGGAGTCGGCTTCGACATCAACTGCGGGGTACGCATCATGCGCACCAACCTGGTCAAAGAAGAAGTTACGCCCAAGATAAAGACACTCATCGACGCCATATATTACGCGGTGCCTTCCGGGCTGGGCTCCAAAGGGGCGATAAAGCTGCGGTCGGGGGAAATCGACGAGGTGCTGGTCAAGGGGTCGCGCTGGGCGGTGGAAAAAGGGTACGGTCGGCGGGAAGACCTGGAAACGACCGAGGAAAATGGGGAGATGCGGGGTGCCGACCCCACCAAGGTAAGCGGGAGGGCTAAGGAGCGGGGCGTCCCCCAGCTGGGCACGCTGGGCTCCGGCAACCACTTCCTCGAGGTGGGGGTCGTTGACGAAATATACGATGAAAATATAGCTCAAGCAATGGGCATCGAGCGATTGGGGCAGGTCATGCTTTACGTCCACTGCGGCTCGAGGGGACTGGGGCATCAGGTGGCGGACGACTATATAAAAGTGATGATGCAGTCGATGCCGAAATACGGCATTCAGGTGCCGGACCGGCAGCTTGCCTGCGTCCCGGTGAAATCGCCGGAGGGGCAGAACTATCTGGCCGCCATGCGCGGCGCCGCCAACTACGCCTGGGCCAACCGGCAGTGCATCACCCACTGGGTGCGGGAGGCCTTCTGCCGGGTGATGGGCATGAGCGACAGGGACGCCGGACTGGAGCTGATTTACGACGTGACGCATAACATCGCCAAGATAGAAGACCATAAAGTAAACGGAAAAACAGAGAAGCTGTGTGTGCACCGCAAGGGGGCGACGCGTGCCTTTCCGGCGGGACATCCCGATATACCCGAGCAATACGCGGAAGTGGGGCAGCCGATATTGATTCCGGGGGACATGGGGCGGATGTCCTATATCCTGGCGGGGACGGAAAAGGCGATGCAGGAGACCTTCGGGTCGACGTGCCACGGGGCGGGGCGCATGAAAAGCCGGGCGGCGGCCAAGCGGGCGATGAGCGGTCGTGACGTGCTGGCGGCGCTGGAGAGTCGCGGCATCACCGTGAGAGCGGGCAGCCTGCCGGGGCTGGCGGAAGAGGCGCCGGAAGCCTATAAAGACGTGGGAGACGTGGTGAGGGTGGCGCACGGGGCGGGTATATCTAAAAAAGTAGCGCGCACGCGGCCGATAGCGGTGGTGAAGGGGTAGAGTGGGGACTTGCGCAGGTGCGCATATGCGCTATTAGTCAAGCAGGATGAATATCGGGCTATCAGATAAATAAATCGAAGCGGCATCGACAATAGTCTCGGTGCCGGTAATGTCAACCATACGGACTTCGCCGGTAATCTCCGCCGGCAGGGAGCCGCTGCCCCACAGAGCGTAGATAGTTTTACCGCCTATTGTGAACTTGTATTGCCCGTCCACGATGTACCACCCGCCAACCGTTTCACTTAAAACTTCCACGGTATCGCTGTCAGTCAGGGCAAGGTCGCCCAGGATATTGGAAATGGTGAGGTGGGCGTAGAACATGGCCGACCTTTCGCCGTCATCGGTAATCAGTGCCGAGCGCTCGTCAAAGGGGGGAGGGGGATGTCCGGCGGGGGGCATCCTTATATTTACGTAGAACAGCTTATCAACGCCGCTGGCCAGGGCGAAGATGTAGCTGCGGGCGAGGATTTTAGCATAGTCCTCGTTGGTGTAACTGCCGGCTTGCAGGAACAATTGGTATTCGTCAAGGTTAATCCATTCATAGCCCTGCATCAGTTGTTGCTGCTGGAACTGCACCTCGGTGACCCAGATGGGCTTGTCCCCGAGTCCGTTTTCATTGAGAAATTCCTTGAACGCCGGGATGTTCAGGTGCTCGCCGTGGCCAATGGAGTGCATATTCATGATGTCCAGATAGTCCCCACCGCCGGCGTCGAAAACTCCCTGCCACCAGGCAGCTGACTCCGACATCATGCCCGCCATGCCGCCCTGCACAATCAGCGCCTCGGGGTCGGCCTGCTTGACCGCTTCATGAGTGACGATAAGCGTATCTACGTAGTCGGCCGGGGTGCCCTGGAAATAAATGGGGTCGGTTTGAAATTCGGGCTCGTTCATCAGCTCCCAGTGCTTAATGGGCACGGTCAGGCCGGGCATATCGTCGATGCCGTCGCCGTCATATCTTTCCACCAGCTTATCAAGGAAGCTGGCATAAGCCTCCATGTCGTACGGCTTGCCCTTGTGTTCGGGGTCGCCGTAGCCCGCTGGTCCCAGGAGGCGAAGGGCTGGATATTCGCCAGGACATGCAGTCCGCAAGCCTGGGCGTCGGACACCGCTTTATCCGTATCATAAAAGTCGAAGACGCCCGGCGTTTTTTCAATCATGTCCCACTGGAAAAACTCGAAGAAGGGGCGGTCGAAGGTGCCGCCGGCGGCGCGGGCGTCTTCATAGTCCCAGTAAGCCGGCATGAAGCCGAAGTGGCCGAGGATAGTCTGCCAGAACTCATCCGAGATGATGGTCGTGGGGGTAGGGGTTGTAGTCGTCGGTTCGGGTGGGGGAGTGGTTTCCTCTGGAGGCGTAGTGGTCGGCGTTGGCGTGCCGGTATCGGGGGGAGTGGTAGCGGGTTGTGTAGTTGGTGGAGTGGTAGAGGTCGGCGGGGGAGTAGTCGTCTGCGAGACAGTGGGGCTGGACGTGGACTCGGTGGTGCAGGCCAGCAGTGTGGCGCATAACACCAGCGTTAAGACCGCAATAGACCAGAGACGGAAATTTCTCATACCAGACCGCCTGTCCGGAATACGGTGTCTAATTTCACTTTAAACCCTGCGGCGGGGTCTGTCAATCACTCCTTTATAATTCGGTCGGGGTCCTTAACGTATTTCGATGCCAGGGTGCAGTGCACGAACAGGATGGGCTTATCGACGCGCTTGAACTCCAGCGGGCAGTGGACCATGCCAGCGGGGACATAAACAGTAGTGGGGACGGTAATTTTATGGATTTCCCGTTCCTCGCCGAGGCCGATTTCAATGTCGGCTCCTAAATCGCCCATATTATCGGGGTCGAAGGACATGAAATACAGGTACATATCGAAGTCGTGGGAATGGGGGTAGTCCTCCATCAAAGTAGGCTCGGTGATGCGCAGGAACATGATGGTGAAATTGGAATTATACTCTTTTTCCCCGGTATAAACGAATTCCGGGCCGAAACCGCCGGTAGCCACCGGTTTTTGAATAACGTATTTACCGTATTTCGTCGCAGCCATAGTCGCAGCCTCCAGGAGTCATGGTTTGGTGGTGACAAATTTCTTTTTATCTTTATTACAGATTAGCTGTATAGTCTGGTTGCCGGACATGGCGGCCGTGGGCATACCGCCGCCGGGATTGACCCACTGCCCCGCCATGTAAAAATTGTCCAGACCGGGCAGGGTCTTTTTCATGCCGCCGGTAAAGGTCTCGGCGCCGAACTGCCATCCCTCGTAGCTGCCGCGCCAGTTGCCGGTATAGCGTACCCAGGTCATAGGGGTGGCAACATCGCTCATTTCTACCTTTGAGGCAAGCCCGGGGAAGCGCTTATCAAGGGCGGCGATTACATCATTGGCAATACGTTCCTTTTCAGCTTTATATTTTTCTGGCTCTTTATATAAATTTTCCCAGTAGTCATAGTCTGTATCGTACCCCACTCTTAACACAGTCTTGCCTGCTGGAGCCATAGTGGGGTCGTAGCTGTAATTAAGCACATTAAGTCTCTGGCGTTCCTTGCCGGCGACGGTGATGGGAGTCTCCAGAGGGAAGGACAGGCCGTCGATGGCGGGAGGGATTTCTTTAACGAGGTCGGCCACGCCAAGTCCGATGTACACCAGAGGCGAAAAGAGCTTGGGATTATCATACCGGGTTTTTATAGTGTCATCGATGTATTTTCCGCCAAGCATTTTAAAAATGGTGGTATAGCCATCAGAGGCGGAAACAACCCAGTCGGCACGGTGCTCCGTGCCGTCGGCCAGTTTGATGCCCACCGCTTTATCGTTCTCGACCAGTATTTTCTCCACCCTGGCTTTGAGGCGTATTTCGCCACCCAGGGCGCGATAGCGCTCTTCAAGGAAGCGGACAAGCTCAAGGGCGCCGCCCAGAACGTAACCGGCTGATTTGGCGTGCTGGTAGCCGAGCACCCAGAACATCATCATCATGGGCCACTGTTCGCCGAAGGCGGATGACAACGTCTGACGCAGATAGGGATTCTTGCAACGCTTGAAGAAATCGCCGGCGGATACCTTCATCCATTTTCTCATGAGCATCAGCATGGGCATCATTTTTACCGATTTGATTTTATCGAACGAGGTTAAAAGTTCGTTGGGCTTTCCCGCGGGCATATCCGTACGGGAAAAGTCGCGTATGCCTTTGGTGAACTCCTTGATAACGTCTTTATCCTCCGGGGCAAGCTCCAGCAAATACTTTTCAAAGCGGTCGGCATCGCAATAGATGTTAAAGGCTTTGCCGTCTTTATCTTCATAGACTGAATACAGTTCGTGGTTATAGATTTTCCAGTGCTGCGCGGCACCGAGCTCTTCCCAGAATTTATGGAAGCTTTGTTTTGGACCGGTGCCGACCAGCCAGTTCATGGCGCCGTCGATGGTGTAGCCCTTGCGCTTCCAGCCGGTGCAGACGCCGCCGGCGATATCGTGCATCTCGAAAATCGTCGTTTGATAGCCGTTCATGCGACCGTAGCAGCCGGTTGACAGTCCCGATAGGCCCCCGCCGATGATGATGATTGATTTTTCCATTGCTATCTCCCCCATGGATATTACACGTTAATGAAAGCATTATATCAAAAAAGTAGATGTGATACTATACAGGTGGAGTAAATATTTTACGGGGGCAAACGATGAAAGGATATAAATTTATTTTAATAGTAGGCGCCGTTTTTCTGGCGGTCTCGGCGCTGTTGTACTTCATACATTACCAGATTTTCCAGGACACGCATCATATATACATATTTCTCCTGCACGACTTCGCCTTTCTGCCGATAGAAGTATTTCTGGTGGTGGTGGTTATCGAGCGGTTTTTAACCCGACGCGAGAAACAGGCGATGCTTTATAAGCTGAACATGGCGATTGGGGCATTTTTCAGCGAAATCGGCAATTACCTGCTGGCCGACCTACTGAAAAACTTCAAAAACCGCGAGGATATCTCACGCAACTTGAATATCAGCGCCGACTGGACGCCGAAGGACTTTAAGCGTGCCACCGACTTCGCACATACGCTGGAAATAGATATTGACATAGAAAGAATCGACCTCGAGGAACTGAAAAAATTCCTCTCCAGCAAGAGGATGTACCTGCTGACGCTGCTGGAGAACCCCAATCTGCTGGAGCACGACCGCTTTACCGATTTGCTCTGGGCGACCACCCATCTCGATGAGGAACTGGAAGCCAGGACTTCTTTAAAGGGCTTATCGAAAACCGACCTAGAGCACCTGACGGTGGATATCCAGCGGATGTACGACCACCTTGCCAGCGAGTGGCTGGACTACGTGCAGCACCTTAAAGGAGCGTACCCCTTCCTTTACTCGCTGGTGCTGCGGACGCACCCGTTCCAGGAAAAACCATCGGCGGCGTTTGCCTAGTAGATAGACCATGTATAAATTGATCGACACGCACGCGCACCTGGATGAAGTAGAGAACCTAGACGAAACCCTGAAGCAAGCGAAAGAGGTGGGGGTAGTGGGGATTATCGCCGTGGGCTCCGATATAGCGTCGAACGTAAAAACGCTGGCAATCGCCGAAAAATACCCGCATTTCGTTTACGCGGCGCTGGGGTGGCACCCCTGGTATCTTAAGGAAGCTGATATAGAAGCCAGCCTGGAATTCATCAGGGCGAATATAGACAATGCGGTGGGTATAGGGGAGGTGGGGCTGGACTATCACAAGCGGGTGAGGGCCATTGCCGATAAAGACCTGCAAAAGCGAGTGTTTCGGGAACTGCTGAAAATAGCCAGAGAATACGATAAACCCGCGCTGATACACTCCCGCTACGCCTGGCGGGACGCTTACGACATGGTGAGGGAAGTGGGGTTGACTAAAGCGGTTTTTCACTGGTACACGGGCACGTCCAGCGTTTTGCGCGATATTATTGAAAGCGGTTATTATATTTCCGTCACGCCGGCGGTTGAATACCACGAGGAGCACCGGCGGGCGGTGAAGGAAGCGCCGCTGGAACAATTACTTTTAGAAACGGACAGCCCGGTGGTCTATGCGAGGGGCAGGGAGGGCGAGTTTAAGGCAAGTCCGGCGGACGCGGCGAGGTCGCTAAGGGGGGCGGCGGAGTTGAAGGGCTTAAGCGAGGCGGAGATGGCGGCCAAGACGACGGAGAATGCGAGGAGGC
>DAOULS010000043.1:0-7962 GCA_034418415.1 Dehalococcoidales bacterium
TATCCGCGGCGCTGGGTGTCAGCTTGACCAGGACCGGCAGCGATGTTGCTTTACGTACCATTTTGGTCACTTCCGCCGCCATCGCCGCGTCCGCCCCGAAAGCCGCTCCCCCCGCCTTCACGTTGGGGCAGCTCACGTTTACCTCGAGGCCGCTGACGCCCTTGACGCCGTCCAGCAACCGGGCAAGTTCTCCGTATTCTGCCACCGTGTCCCCGGCGATGTTGACGATAACCGGCACTTTCCACCCCGTCCATACCGGCGCTTTATCTTTTATTAAGGCTTTCACGCCGATGTTCTGCAGTCCTATCGAGTTGATGACCCCGGAGACTGTTTCCACCAGGCGCGGCTGCGGGTTGCCATCCCGCGGCGCCAGCGTCGTCCCTTTGCAGACGATTGCCCCCAGCCTCTGTATATCGAACAGCTCGGCGTATTCCGTCCCGTACCCGAACGTGCCGGAGGCGGTCATTACGGGATTGGACAGCAGCAGCCCCATCTTGCTCTTAGGCGCTATCTGTATTGATAAATCCGGCGTCATACTGATGAGTTTCCTTTTCTGGATTCTTGCACCAAGCTTAGCAGACTCTTTATTACGATGCAAGTAGTCTGGTCTATATAAAAAGAATTGGGGGATAGCCCTCAATGGTTTAGGGTATAAACATGCTGTTATCGACTGGATAGGGATTGTATGTTTTAACCGAAAGGGCAAATCATGACGGCAGTCTTAACCATTACCCGCGAATCGTTGCTGGGTTTCAAAGCCCGTCGATTGCGTATTACGCTAGATATCAGTCAGCAGGAAGTAGCCGATAAAGCTTGTGTCCCTGTTAAGTCCGTTGACCTCTTTGAACACAACCTGCCTGTGCCTCTGGACTACAAGCGCCGCATTCTCCAGGTATTGTGGTCCGGAAAAAACAAGAGGTGACGCTTATAGCGCCACCCCTTGGATTCAATAACTGCTCGGGTCATTTACTTCGGCTTGTTTTAATACTCCTTTTTATAAGCGCCGATTTGCTTTTTCCCGTCAGTTGTCAGGCTATGTTAACACTTCGTTGTTATTAGTGCAGGTTCACGTAGTCGCTTACCCTGGCCGGTATCGTGCGTTCGAATATCAGCACCGGGCCGTCCGCAGGCTTCATTTCCAGTGAGAAGTAATCGTAAGCCCCCAGGGTAATGTTGCCTGACGATGGTATCTCTACATCAAGCATGAATAACTCCGTCGGGTCAAGGATGTTATCATCATTAACCCATGTCAATTTGGTTAATGTCCAGTTCATCGACGGTACTATGTGATCAAAATCGCTGTAGGAGATTACCATTACGCTGACGTTCTCTGAAGTCGGATTGAAGTCTACCGGATAGCCTCCTGCCGGGATACCCACGCAGAAATAGATATTGGTAACTATACCAGCCTCCATTTTGGCGATGACGTTGCCCTTGATCTGCAGCGCGCTCATCGTGGTCTGCAAACCGGAGTTCATGGCTTCCTTGGTCTTCTGCGAGGAGAATAGACCTGCGGAGAGTACCACGTAGGCGAACACCGAAGCCACGATGACGAACGCTATCAGTACGATGGCTGTTTCCAGGCCGGTGACACCCCTCTGTCTATCTTTTATCCTCTTCATAAACTTCTTCCACATCTTAACGCCCTCCTCTTCTTCAAAGAGTTAGACCACTGCCCTTGCAGTGATGATCTATCTTTTTTTATTTTCTCCCGTTTTTTCTCTCGGTAGTGTCTTTAGAATAACAGCAGAGGGGTAACTAACACATAAAAATCATGGGCTGCCATATAAACATTTCGTTACAGTTGAGGCAGTCCCGTATTGGGACTAAAGGAATTTAAATAATAGGAATAATGTAATGGGGCAAAGACTTGAAATCAGGGTCGGTTGACTTTTTTAAGCCGGTTTTCGGCAGGGAAAATAGCCGCGGTGCGGGTCGTTTGAGGGCTTCTTCTCTGGATTAAGGCAGCATTTATGGCATAAGGGCTTTGTACGGCAGACTTCCTTGGCGAGGCGCACCAGCAATGCGTGGTACTCATTGAATAATTTAACGTCGGACGGCAGGTTGGCTGTGAAAAGCGTTTGATAAGCGCTGTAGCGGTTGTTGGGAGGGGCAAGCCCCAGCCGACTGATAATACGGCGGGTGTAAGCGTCTATCACAAAGACAGGCTTATATCCTGCATATAAAATAATAGAGTCGGCTGTCTCTTCGCCGATGCCGTAAACGCCAAGGAGCTGCCGGCGTATTTCCGGTATGCCCTGTTTAAAAAGCCTGTCGAGGTCGTCGTTGTATTTTGCTCCCAGCCAATCCGCAAATGCCTTTAGCTTGCGCGCTTTGGCATTGAAATAACCGCAGGAATGAATCAGCGCCGCCAGTTTTTCCTGCGGCGTCCGGCGCATGGCGGCCGGCGTCAGCGCTCCGGCTCGTTTGAGATTACTAATGGCTTTATCGACATTCGTCCAGGCTGCCGACTGCGTTAGTATGGCGCCGGTAATTACCTCGAAGGGCTCTTCGGCGGGCCACCAGTGCTGCGGACCGTATTCTCTGAACAGGCGCTGGTAAACATCCAGTAGAACCCGCTTTATTTCTTTTTCATCCACGGCGGTACTCTGGCGTTTTTCACGGCGTCGATATCCGGAATAAACGGCTTGATATCGATTACCGGTGTCCCGTCAATCGCGTCCAGTCCCTGCACCTTCAGTATGTTTTCACGGCGCTCCAGCAGTTTCACGACGGTTTTTCCCAGCGGATTGGGACGGTCCGGCGAGCGACTCGCAAAGACACCCACCTGCCCCGGTTCTACCCGGAACCTCGGCTGCACTTTCAGGGGGAACGGCAGGCGGGACTTGTGCATGAAGTAGATAACGATAAGGTGGGAAAAGTCCTCGATATCGTCCAGACCTTCGGTAAGGGCCGGGTCAAGGACGATTTCAGAGATGATGTCTTTAGTATTATGCCGGTGGCGTTTTTTTATCTCGTTGTGTACCGCCCCGATGGCTTTAAATCGGATTTCCGGCAAATTCTCACTCATTTTTCACCAGAATTGTCTTTCTTAAGGTAAAAAGGAGACCAGTATCATGACTGGCCTACCTGGTTGCCTGTCTCTATACCAGTGGTGTCAAGGTGAGCAGCTTCTTGGCTATCCCCGGGTACTTGGCGATGAAAACCAGCTCATCTTCCACCAGCGGTTTCTGCGCTTCTACGTTGGCGAACCTCACCAGTTCGAGGATTTCGTTAGCTTTCTCCCGGCTGGGGAACTTGATGGGCACCGGCAGCTTGCTCATTACGTGACTGAACCCAGATATCCCGCCGTACTCACCCGTGCTGATGGCCCGGCCGGTCTCGACCAGCTCCGGGTCGCCCCGCCCCAGCTCCTCGTAATTATAAAGCTCGTAGTTTTCAGGGTCTTTCAGCACACCGTCGGCATGGATGCCTGATTCGTGGGCAAAAGCGTTTACTCCCACGCCCGGCTGGTTGATGGGAATCGGTACATCGAAGGCATAACTCGTAAATTTACACATTTTCCAGGCTGTATTGAGTTTTATTGTACCGCCCAGTTTATACTTTTTAGCGATATCTTTTGACTTGGTTACAGCCAGTATCACCGCCACGATGTCCGCGTTGCCGGCCCTCTCGCCGATGCCGTTGATGGTGGTATTGATGTAGGCGTCCTGCCCGCCGTCGATAACGCCCATCGCCCCCGCTACCGAGTTTGCCACCGCCATGCCCAGGTCGTTGTGGCAGTGCAACTCTATGGGTATGCCGATTTTTTCCGCCAGCTTGCGGCCGTTATCGTAAATAGAAGTAGGATTATCGTAGCCCAGCGTGTCGCAGTAGCGTATTCTTACGGCGCCATGTTCCTTGGCTGCCAGTCCGAATTCTATCAGGTAGTTGATGTCGGTCCTGGATGCGTCCTCGGCGTTAACCCCAATCGACTCCGGGTCGTGGGCGCGGGCGGCATCTGCCGCGTCGGTCATGTCCTTGATGATATCTTTCTTCGTCTTTTTGCCCAGGAACTTGCCGTTAATCATCTGGTCGGACGTTGAAATGGAAAGATTGAGGTGCTTGATTTTAGGTATATTACGGTAAGCTAATTCAACGTCGCCGGGAATAGCTCTTATCCAACCGCCCAGCCGCAGCGGTTTGATAACCCCTATCTCGGCGAGCTCTATGTTAGCGTTCAGGTAATTTATCTCGTGCCTGGTAGTGGGAAACCCGAATTCGGACTGGAAGACCCCCATCTCGTTGAGGTACATATTAATCATGGTCTTTTCCAGCTTGGCAAGACCCAGCCTGGCGGTCTGAACGCCGTCACGGTTGGTAACATCTATTAAATATATTTTAGACATGTGAACATCCCCTCCGGGTGGCTATCCTCGTGCTATAGCCCCAATTCTATGATATCATACGGTAATCATCAAGGACAATCAAATGTGTCATTTACCATAAAACAGCACAACTGAAGCGCCTCTCATGGGGAGACTAAGGACTTGCCCTGCGGATTTTTCTGCCCGTCGACTTTCGGTATATCACTTCTATTAAAAAGGATAGCCCCACCATTACTACGAGCACCAGGAGTTCCGATGGAGCATTGGTTGCTCTCTGGATAATTAATATAACGAGTGCCGCCAGACAGATGACCGCGCCGATTAGCGATACCCATCTCCGCGAGTGAGTTTTCACCGACAGCCTGACGTTGGCGGCGTTGACCGCGGCGAAGATTAGTAAAAAGCCGGAACTGCCCATCGTTGAAATACTTGATAAGTCGAAAAGATTGGCTATCAAAAGCGTCAGCGCCGATGTTATCAGCAGCCCTTCGATGGGGCGCCGCCATACCTTCCTGTCCAGGCCTTCCGGTAGTTCGCCTTCCTTGGCGATTATATAGCTGACCTGGGTGCTCCCGTACAAAGTGGCATTGATTGCCGAGGCGGTCGATAGCAGCGCGGCGACGGCAATCATGATGAAACCCGCCGACCCCAGAAAGGGTCGGGCGGCTTCGGCCAGGGCGTAGTCCTCGGCGCCTACGATACTGTTGGTGGATAGATTGCCGACTGTTACCAGGGAAATCACTACGTACAGGACGATGACAAAGATGACCGCGGTGAAGTACGCCCTTGGCAACGTGCGGCGCGGATTACGCACGTTCTCGGCGGTGTTGGCTATCAGCTCAAAGCCCTCATACGCCAGGAAGATGACCATGCCTCCGGCGACCAGCTGCAGCGGACTGCTCCAGGCTGAAGGAGATACGTAAGACGCTTTTATACTCCATAGCCCCGCCCCCAGGAAGACCAGCAGTATCAGGATTTTTGACGCCACGATGAAATTTTCCGACCTGCCGACGGCCCGGGAGCCAAGTATATTTAAGAATGTGAAAAGAATCACCACGCCGCTGATAAAAATATGCCGCCAGAAGGGCTGTGATGCCCCCGCGAAGAAACTGGCGCCGTAGCTTCCGAAGGCGTAGGCGTAAAGCGAAAGCATGATAATATAGCTAAGCCAGAGCAGTATGTTCATGCCGCCCGTAAATACGCCGGGCCCGAATGCCTGGTTCAAAAACTCGACGGTTCCGCCGCGCCTGGGGTATACCACGGATAGCTTGGCGTAGGAATAAGCGGTCAGCAGGGCCACTATTCCGGAGATAAGAAAAGCCAGCGGCGTGCCCCCGCCCGCCATCTGCACCGCCAGCCCGAGGACGGCGAAAATCCCCCCTCCTACCATCCCCCCGATGCCGATAGCTACCGTCGACCAGAAACCCAGACCCTTTGTTGTACCAGGACTATTATTCATGCTTGGCTCATTATAGACACAGGAAATTGATAAAGTAAAAAAACTAACAATCAACCCCTTCTCTCGTTTGACACCCAAATAGCCTGATGTTAAATTTAAACCAATGAATGTCGGCGTTGCCAGGGTCAGCCTGCGTATCCCGGAAAACACGGACCTCAAGGGAAAGCGCCAGGTCGTTAAGTCTATCATCGGTCGCGTTAAGTCGCGCTTCGACGTCGCCGTCGCTGAAGTCGATGATAATGATAGCTGGCGGACCGCTACCATCGGCATCTGCTGTATCAGCAATGATAAGCGCCACAGCAACGAGGTTTTGTCTAAAGTGGTGTCCTTCATCGAAAACAGCCGTTTCGACGTTGAGATACTGGATATTTCGACGGAGATAATAGATGTGTGAGACATGAAGGATAGGGCACAGGGAATAGTCATTGACTGGTAACATCGAGAGCGATATTAAGAAGGAGGAAAACCAGATGGCAAAATCAAAATTCGAGCAGTATATCATAAGGGACGTATGGCATAAGTCATATCCTACCGAATTCCATAAAGAGGTCACTAAACCGGCGCTCGTACTGGCGAAAAATGAAGGGGGCGCCGCTGGCCATCCTCCCTTTGCGCTTTCCTGGGTGCCGATAACCCAGGCCTTTTTAATGGCGCCGAAACCCCATGTACATGACTGGGATGAGTTTCTCATGTTCATCGGTGGTGATGCCACCAACATGTTGGACCTGGGTGGGGAAGTTGAATTCTGGTTAGGCGATGATGAAGACCACATGGAAAAGTTCGTATTCACCACTTCTACCATGGTTCACCTCGTGGGTGGACTGTGGCATTGCCCGCTGAACTTTAAGAAAGTAAACGACCCCGCCAAGCCCATCATTTTCGAAAACCTGATGTTTACCACCAGATACACTTTGACTAAAGGCCGGGAAGAAAAAGACGAGAAAAAATAAAGCCATGGTTTTGAGCGAATCATACCCGGTCTCTTAATAATGTCGATTCTACCTGATACCCCGGTACGGGGAAAAGGGGTGGGAAACTGTTAACTGAAAACTAACAACTTTTAACTTACAGTCATGGAAATCCAGGCTTTTCTTAACCATATCCGCTCGCAGAAGGGTTATCAGGACCAGATAGCCCATATCGAGCATATCGCCCCCCGCCGCCCCGCTTACGGCAGGCTGGACGAGCCTTTACACCCCGCCCTGCAGGACTGCCTGGACGCGCATGGCTTCTCCCGTCTCTATTCTCACCAGGCCCAGGCGGTGAACCACGTCCGCGCCGGGAAAAATGTAATTATCGCCACTACCAGCGCCAGCGGCAAGAGCCTGGTCTATAATATCGCCGTCATGCAGGCGGTTCTCACCGAGCCGGCTTCCCGCGCCCTGTATATTTTCCCCACCAAGGCCCTCGCCCAGGACCAGCTGCGCAAGCTCAACGAGCTTTTTTCGCCCGACCTCCTCCCGACTGAATCCCTCGCCACCTTTGACGGCGATACGCCCCGCTCGGAACGGGCTGACGTCAGGCGGTATGGTCGCATTATCCTCACCAATCCCGATATGCTGCACGTCGGCATCATGCCCAATCACCAGTCGTGGGCATCGCTGTTGCGGCATCTCAAGTACGTCGTCGTCGATGAAGCCCATGTTTATCGCGGCGTTTTCGGCTCGCATGTCGGCGGTGTCTTGCGGAGGTTGCACCGACTCTGCCAGACTTACGGTTCTGCGCCGCAGTTCATCCTCTGCACTGCCACCGTCGCCAATCCCGGCGAGCACGCTCTGGCCCTGACCGGACTCCCCTGCGAGGTGGTGGATAACGACGGCTCGCCGCGCGGCTGGAAGGACTTTGTTTTCTGGAACCCGCCCTTAATCGACGAGAAGAAGACCGCCCGGCGCAGCGCCCACTGGGAGTCCACCAATATTTTCACCGAGCTGATGCTGCAGGGCTCCCGCACGCTTACCTTTACGCGCACCCGCCGCCTCACCGAGCTTATCTATATCTATGCCCGTGACCGCCTCAAAGAAGAGAGCTATGAGCTTTCCCAATTGGTAATGCCTTACCGCGGCGGCTATATGCCGGAGGACCGCCGCCGCATCGAGCAGGAGCTTTTCGGGGGCAAACTGCTGGGGGTGGTGGCTACCAATGCCCTGGAGCTCGGCATCGACAGCGGCGGACTGG
>DAOULS010000044.1:0-24717 GCA_034418415.1 Dehalococcoidales bacterium
CTTCGCCGAGGCGCTGGGCCGACAGCGCAGCAGCTTGGCGGCTTTGACCTTCACCGCAGCGGTCATGGTGGGCGTCAGCCCCTATATCCTGGGCGACGCGTCTTTCCAGTTGAGCTTCCTGGCTATGACCGGACTGATTTTTATTTTTCCGCCGCTTAGAGATGCCGGCCGGCGCCTGGTTTCTGCACGACTGGGCGACGAGGGGTTTCTGGTAGCGACGCTTAATCTGGTCATCGACAGCATGAGCGCCACCCTGGCGGCGATAATAGCCGTCTGGCCCTTAATCGCCTATTACTTCGGCATATTCTCGCTGGTGGGGCCTCTGGCTACCTTCCTGGTCACGCCGGTGTTGCCCGTCATCATCGTCCTGGGCTCCTTTACGATGTTGTTCGGGCTGGCAACAACGGTGGTGGCGCAGTTTTTCAGCTGGCTGGTCTGGCCGTTTTTAACGTACATGATACTGGTCGTCACCGGCACGGGTTCGCCATCGATTTCTTCGGTGGAGGTAGGCTGGATAAACCCCGTGTTCATCATATGCTATTACGTGGTGTTGGCGGCGTTAATCTGGCTGCACGCTCGCTGGCAGAGGGTGCGCAGTCTGTTTGCCGGCGCGGCGGGAGTTATGAAAGCCGGCGCGAGCAAGACCGGCGGCATTACGAGAGTGCTCAAATGGGCCATCGCGCCGCTGCTGGTGGCGGCCGTCCTCGTCACGTATACCGCCGCCACCATGCCCGACGATAAACTGCATGTCAGCTTCCTCGACGTGGGGCAGGGCGACGCCATCCTCATACAAAAGGGGAGTAAGCAGGTGCTCATCGACGGCGGGCCCAGTCCGCAGTCGGTCACCTTGGAGTTGAGCCGGCAGATGCCGTTCTGGGACAGGAGCATCGACCTCGTGGTCTTGACACACCCCCACGGCGACCATGTCGGCGGACTGCTGGAGGTGCTGCGCCGCTACGATGTCGAACAGGTGCTTTACCCGTCGCTCGACTATGAATCGTCGCTTTACGATGAGTGGCGCCGGTATATCGTGGAAACGGGGATAACGAGCACCATCGCCTGCGCCGGACAGTGTATCGACCTGGGCGATGGCATTGTGTTGGAGGTGCTGTGGCCGTCGGCAATTCCCTTCGCAGGCAGCGATGCGGACATTGACAACAACAGTGTGGTATTGCTGCTAAGGGACGGCGATATCAGCTTTTTACTGACCGGTGATAGCCAGAGCGAGGTGGAATGGGAGCTTATCCGCCAGCGGGCGGGCGTCAACGCCACGGTGATTAAGTTGGGACACCACGGCTCAATTACCTCAACGACCGCAGCGTTCCTGGCGGTGGTGGACCCGCAGGTAACGGTCATCTGTGTCGGTGCCAACAACACCTACGGCCTGCCGGATGAAGAGGTGATATATAGACTGGAAAGCAGGGTGGGGGAGGAGAACGTTTACCGGACAGACATCAACGGCACCATAACCTTCATTACCGATGGGCACAGGCTGTGGGTGGAGGAGGACAGGTAATTATCCCTTCCTCACCAGCAAACATATATTCCTAGAAAACATCTTAAGAGGGAATTTATACCTGGCTTCGGGTAATGATTTTATAATTTCAAAACCTGCCTCACGCACTAGTTTTTCCAACTCACCGTAAGTGAACAGGTAGTAATAGCGGAAGAGCTTCTTATCCCCGCTTTTCCAGGGGTGCATGTAGTCCTTCTTATGAAACCAGTGCCGCGGCTGCCGGCGGTTCCAGGCAGTGATAAAGGCCTCGCCGCCGGGCTTGAGCACGCGGTGCAGCTCCTTTAGTGCCCCTAGCCTGCCTTCTCTGTCCTCGATGTGGTGGTAAACGGCCACGGCAATCGCGTAATCAAAGAAGTCGTTCTCAAAAGGCAATTGGCGCGCGTCGGCTTCCCGTAAATCGACTTTTAACTCATGTTTTTCGGCGTACTTTTGCGCCAGCTTGAGTACCTCGGCGGAATAGTCCACGCCGTACAGCTCGAACGACTCTTTAAACGGTGGGAAGTCGGGTCCGTGAGCGCAGCCGACGTTAAGCAGTTTGCCCCGTCCCCAGCGCCGCGCCAGCTGTTCCAGTTCCGTCTGAAATCTGGAGCGCTGCCGGAAGTTGTATCTGGACTTCGCAATAATGTTATAAGTGTCCCGCGTTGTTGACATAAGCGCCTATCTGCTAAACTTGATATAGTTAATAGTATGGCTAAGATAAGGAAATTTGCAAGGACTATCTCCGGCGTGACGCCGCTGGCGGTGATGACCAAACCCATGAAATGCCCCGGTCGGTGCCTTTACTGTCCCACCTATGAAAACGCCCCCCAGAGCTACACCCCGGAGTCGCCGGCGGTGCTGCGCGCCAAGCGTTTCGACTACGATGCCCGGCGGCAGGTCGAAGCCAGGCTGGGCACGTTCGCCGAGATGGGCCATCCCACCGATAAAATAGAGCTGATTATCATGGGCGGCACCTTCCTCGCCCAGCCGGAGGATTACCAGTACCGCTTTATCAAGGAATGCTATGACGGACTGAACGGCGTAACCGCCGACTCGCTGGAGGCAGCCAAACGCCTTAACGAGACCGCCCCCAACCGCTGCACCGGACTCTGCATCGAGACGCGGCCGGACTGGTGCGGAGAGAAGGAAATAGCGCGGATGCTGGAATTCGGCACTACGCGCGTGGAACTGGGAGTGCAGACACTGGACGACGATATTTACCGGCTGGTGCGGCGGGGCCATGGCGTCGAGGAGGTTGTCAAAGCCACGGCTATGCTGCGCGAATACGGCTTCAAGGTCTATTATCACTGGATGCCGGGACTGCCTGGTTCGACACCGGAAAAAGACCTGGTTATGTCAAAGCAGCTTTTTACCGACGACCGCTTTAAGCCGGACGGACTCAAGCTGTATCCGACCATGGTCGTGGAGGGCACCGAGCTCGAGCAGTGGTACAAGGAAGGTCGCTACCAGCCTTACGACGACGAGACCATGATAAATCTTACTATCAGCATAAAAAGTCTGGTGCCCAAGTACGTGCGGATTTCACGCGTGTTACGCGATATACCGTCTAAGTTCATCGTCGGCGGGCTTAAGGACTCGCTCCGCGATATCGTCAGGGAACGTATGAAACAGCAGGGCGTCGAGTGCCGCTGCATACGCTGTCGTGAGTACGGCCACCGCACCTATGCCGGGTGGGAAACCGGCGAGCCGCGCCTGGTCAGGCTGGACTATGACGCGGCGGATGGCAAGGAAATATTCCTGTCCTTCGAGGACGATAAAGAAACGCTCTTCGGACTGCTTCGCTTGCGCGTACAGTCGGGGCCGGTGCCCGCGCTGGGTAGGGAGATTAAGGGCAGCGAGGCAATCGTCCGGGAGTTGCATATCTTCGGGCCGGAGGTGCCGCTTAGCGAGAAGGACTCCGGCGCGGCACAGCACAAGGGACTGGGCAGGGCGCTGCTGCGCGAGGCGGAAAAGATTGCCAGAAAAGAGTTTGGTGCCGGGCGAGTAGTCATCTTAAGCGGCACGGGCGCTAAAGAGTATTATCGTTCCGGGTTAGGTTATGCCTCGCAGGGCGACTACCTGGTGAAAAGCCTGGTATAGCCTAATATCTTCCCAGTTCTTCCAACCTGTTGTCGTCGATGCCGAAGTGGTGGGCTATCTCGTGGCGGACGACCTGCTGTATCCTGGACGTTATCTGGTTTTCATGGCGACACGAGGCCTCGATTGGTCTCTGGAAAATTGTTATTTTGTCCGGCATGACGTAACTGTAGCCGTGGGTCCGGTTGGTCAGCGGCACGCCCTCGTAAAGTCCTAGTAACGTCTCCTTACGACTCAATCCCGAACGCCGAAGCTGCTCCCTGGAAGGCTCGTCTTCGACGATGATGTCGATATTTTCCAGCCTCTCGCGGATTTCTTCGGGCATATTTTCGATAGCTCTGGCAACCAGCTGCTCGAACTGCTGCGTATCCATGATACTGCTATCCTTCCTCCTCGCCGTTCATGGCTGGTTAGTCCAGTTAAATGATAAGAGATATAACACATTTTTACAATCTATTTGCAGCGTCAGAGCCTTTGACATTTTGATATTCCGAAAGATATACTAATATGCTATAAGCATAAAGTGCTATATCCTTAGGTCTAAATGTTATGTATCATATGATACACGTTTATGTAAATATAATTTGTTATAATTAGGAGGTAAAGCAAATGGAACGGAATGTTACCACCCACCGCGGCGGCCATCTCGAAGCCCTGCTCAACGGTTGCCCGGACGCCATTCTGGCTATCAATGCCGAGGGCACCATCGTTTTCGCCAACAAAGAAGCCTGCAAGCTTACCGAACGTGGCATGCACGAACTCATCGGCGAAAGCATTATCGAGGTCTATGAAAACAAGGAAGCCGCGCGTGACGCCAACCGGAAAATCTATGAGGCCGGCGGCACGATTCATGAGCTGGAAACAAAAACGAAGACAAAGTCCGGTAAACTGATTCCTGTGCGTGTTTCTGCCTCCCATCTTTATGACAGCAGCGGCAAATATATCGGCGGGGTGGGCTATTTTGCCCAGTACCGACCCTGGAGCGGCGCTGAAGCCGAAACAAAAGCGCGCCTGGAAAAGCTCGAAAACCAGCTGGAAGGTCTGCTGATTATTACCACGCCGATATTTGAGGTTTGCAGCGGACTTTCGATGGTTATAGTATCCGGCGCCATTAATACTGGGCGCTTCAAGGATATCACCGACACCATACTGGGCCATATCGAGGAGATGAAGACCCAGGTTATGCTTATCGACTTTTCGACGGCCGTCATTGACGATGAAGAGGTCGCTGAACAGCTTGCCAAACTTGTGAGAACGGTACGGTTGCTCGGCGCCGACTGCATAGCCGTGGCAATGCCGGCTAATCTAGCTAAAGCAATGGAGCCGATGCTGGCTGAATTGGGTTCTTTGACATCATATAATCGCATGAATGTCGCTTTTGAAGAAGCGTTGAAAATGATGGGCAAGCAAATCGCTAAACAGGACTAGAACCAGGAGGACTTAATATTGGACAAGGTATTCCCCAGCATCGATGAAGCAATCGCCGATATTAAGGACGGCGCTATGATTGCCGTTCCGGGCTTTTTTGCCTGCGGCGTCCCCCGGGCTTTGCTTCAGGCTATTATCAAGAAGGGCACCAAAAATCTTACGCTTACCTGTGGCTGTGGACCTCTGCTCGGTGCTGCTGATGAGCTTAGGACACTGGTACAGAACGGCCAGCTGAAAAAGGTAATCGATTCTTACGGCCTGTTCCGCTCTGCCTCCAAAGGAATGCAGGACCCGTTCGAGCAGGCGGTCAGGGCCGGGACGATAGAGTTCGAGGTCTATCCCATGGGCACGATGGCGGAAAAATACCGCGCCGGAGGCGCCGGCATCCCCGCTTTTTATACCCCTACCGGCGTGGGTTCGGTGGTGGAAGAAGGCATCGTGACCAATATCGAAGCCAACCGCGGGCAAAAAGAAACGAGGACAATCAACGGTAAAAAATATGTGCTGGAGTATGCTCTGGAACCGGATTATGCCTTTGTCCATGCCTATATGGGTGATAGAGAAGGCAACCTGCGCTATGCGAAAACCGCCAGGAATTTCAACCATGTCATGGCGACGGCCGCCAGGGTCACTATCGCCGAGGTCGAAAACCTGGTCGATACCGGCGCGATGAAAGGTGATGATGTGCATACTCCGGGCATCTATGTACACCGTATGATTCAGGTGCCGCGACCCAAGTTTGCTATCACCATCGACTAGAAAGAAGGAAGCAATGGCAGAAAAGACTAAGTTAAAGGGACTATCCAGAGAGCTGATAGCTTTGCGCGTCGCCAGCCAGCTGGAGGACGGAACCTATGTTAATCTCGGTATCGGCATACCTACGCTTATCTCCGACTGGATTGAAGGGCGTGATATTATACTGCAGTCGGAGATAGGGATGCTGAAAACCGGACCTCTGGCAACGGGGAACGCTGTTGACCAGGACCTTATCAACGCCAGCTGCCAGCCGGTTACATCGATGCTGGGTACCAGCTATTTTGATATTGCGGAATCGTTCGGGATGATACGCGGGCAGCATATCGACGTAGCGGTCATGGGCGCGCTGCAAATCAACGAAAAAGGCGATTACGCCGGCTGGTCGAACCCGTCCAGAGGCCTGTTCGTGGGTAACATCGGTGGGTCGATGGACCTGTGCGCCGGCGCCAAGAAGCTTTACATCGCCATGGAGCACACCACCAGGGACGGCGACTATAAGGTCGTTAAAGAACTGTCATATCCGGCTACGGCTCTGGGCATGGTCAGCATGCTGTTCACCGACCTCGCGGTTATGGAGATAACGCCCAAGGGTTTGGTGCTGCTGGAAGTGGCGCCGGGTATCTCCGCCGAGGACGTGCAGTCCGTCACCGAGCCGAAACTGATAATCAGTAAAGACCTTCAGGAAATGCAGTTCTAATCGTTGGCTTTTCGGAGCTTTTAAGGGAAGCGGAAAAGCTTCCCTTTTTTATTTTGATTTGATAGGGGAATTTAGAATTTTTGTAATAAAAACGACATAAAGTATAGCTAAGCTGTGTCGGCTCTGCTATAATCTATCTATCACCCTTTTGAGTTAAAGGAATAAAATGGACAGGAAAATTAAAGTTGGTGTTATCGGGGCGACGGGGACGGTGGGGCAGAATTACTTGAGACTGCTCCAGAATCACCCGTGGTTCGAGGTGGTCTATCTGGCGGCATCGCCCAGTTCCGCCGGCAAAAAATACGCCGATGCCGTGGCGGGACGCTGGCACATGAAGGATGACATACCCCAAGCGTACCGGGGCATCATCGTGGCGGATGCCGGTCGGGTATCCAAAGCGGTCGGCAAGTGCCGTCTGATGTTCTCGGCGGTGGAGATGGACAAGAAAGCCATCCTGGCGCTGGAAGAGGAGTATGCCGCGACGGGTTTCGTGGTGGTCTCCAATAACTCCGCCCACCGCGCCACTCCTGATGTGCCGGTGATGGTGCCGGAGATAAACCACAGCCATCTGGATATCATCCCGCAGCAGCGTAAGCAGCGCGGCTGGAAGGACGGACTGCTTGTCGTTAAGCCCAACTGCAGCATCCAGAGCTACATGCTGCCGATTTATGCCCTGATAAATGCCGGCTATCCCATCGACCAGATGATTGTGGCCACACTTCAAGCGGTGTCCGGCGCCGGCTATCCCGGCCCGGCTTCCATCGACCTTATAGATAACGTTATGCCGACTCTGGCGGGAGAAGAGGATAAGTCCGAAGTCGAACCGGCTAAGATACTGGGTAAGGTGGCGGGTAACAAGATAGTCCCCGATTCCAGCCTGAAAATCTCTGCCCACTGCAGTCGCGTGGCGGTCTCTGACGGGCATATCGCCTGCGTCAGCCTCAAGTTTGCCGGCAAGAAGCCCGGACTGGAAGAAATCAAAAATATCTGGCGTAAATTCTCATCGCTGCCGCAGGAGCTTAAGCTGCCCACCGCCCCGGTGCCCCCGATTATCTACCGCGACGAGCCTGACCGTCCCCAGCCAAGCAAAGACAGGGACGCCGGCAACGGCATGGCGGTAACCGTGGGCCGACTGCGCCCCTGCAACGTCTTCGATATCAGGTTCGTGGGACTGCACCATAACACTGTGCGCGGCGCGGCGGGCGGCTCCATACTTACCGCCGAACTACTGGTGGCTAAGGGGTACGTTAAGTAGGGGCGGGGTAGCGTAAAAACGAGGGGCTTCTTTGCGGAAGCCCCTTTTTGTTATCCCCGTTAGATTGTAATCCCCCCACTATTGCCCGAAATTTAAAGACCAGTCGCTCCAGGGAGGAAAAATGTAGCCGGGCCATCTGCTTTCCAGCGTCCTTTCTGTCAGGCAGTCCGGCAGGATGGTTACGTCCAGCGCCCATTGGGCATAAAGAAGAGCCCCATAAATTATGAGTATCGCCATTACTGGTATTAACACTTTTAGCGGGAATCTGGCTATTATCAAAGCGCAAATGATAGCTACGGGGAAGAGCCCCGGCAGTAAAAAGCGGTCGAAGATGACAAATCCCCCGCCTTCCTTAATTCCCGCTGTCCATTCGTAGGTCAGGTACAGGAAGAAAACACAGACGAACCAGCCGATTAATACTAGTAGTATATCCCAGGACAGTTCGGAACGGAGACTCGACCATTTACCCTCCGGCTGGTTGCGTTTGAAGAATTTATAGTATAACACTGCTATAAAGCCGGGTATGCCGATTATCAGCAGCGGGAAACCGATGAATGTATTCCTCGCGAATCCCTCCAGGTTATACTGCAGTATCTGAAGCGGTATTGACACCCCGCTGGCATCGACCTGTCCCAGGTACTGGAAAGCGAATTTTATGGGGTAAGGCGAAAAGGAATAACTGTAACTCAAGGGAGAACCGAAAACGAAATAATCATAAAGTAAAATCGCCAGTACAGGCAGCCCGATTCCCAGCACCAGCGGAATTATCTCTCGTTTAACCCCGATTGTTTGCCGTTTACGCCAGGCAATAAATCTTGTCACGACCAGATGCAAAGCCAGTATTATCGCTATCGGCAGGTTGGTATAGCGCGCCACCACCGACCAGCCGGTGAAAAAGAAGGCCAGGAATAGTAGCGTTCCGCCTTTTACCGCCGTGAGTTTGTCTCTTTCTAAGTGATAGTAAATATATAAGCCTGCTCCCATTACCAGGAAAGCGAGCGAAGAATAAGTCTCCATGTAAGCCCGGTTGAGCATTACCATGCTTATGGGCGTGAAAAGCATCAGCAGCGAGCCTATCATGGCGGCTCTTTCATCCCGCAGACGCTTGAGTAATATATAAGTCACTATTACCATACCCAGCGCCAGCAGCACATTGCCGTACCGCGGCAGGCCCATTTTTTCAAAAGGAACGAGGTAAAAGACATAACCCGGCGCTTTTTCTAGAGCCCATGTATTATGATCGATGTGTAAATATTGAATTAGCCAGCCGCCCTGCTGTCCTATTTCCTCGGCTTGCTGGAAGTAGGTATTAGTATCTATTGTGAATTGGCCTTGAGAGAAGTTGTGGACGCCATTGTAATAAGCCCAGTCATCCGGGTCCGGCATCTGGAGAGGGGTAGTTAATATCAGCACCGTAGCGACGATAAAGCCTATCCCGGCGATGATTCTGTATGGATTGAGGTGTTGTTTTAAGTGGAGCTTGTCGACAAAAGAAATGACGTTCATCAGGTTTAGTACAGTATACCAGACAACTTTCACGAATAAAAATCGGCATTCAAACCGTTTTCAAGGGAAATGAGGAAGGTATGAAAAAGGGGCTGCCGGATTGACAGCCCCCTGAATTTTTGCTATCAGCGTTTATTTTTTCTTATTTTTAGCGATGTATTTAACGGGTGCATGTTTTTTGAGTGTTTTCGGGCGTACTGATGCCTCTTCGGAAATCCTGGCGTCGATGAAGATGAACGGTTTGCCGACCCGTTTTACCACCAGCGGGCAGTGCATGACGTTCTTGGGTACAAAGATATAGCAGGGATAATTGATTTTTACTATCTTGTCGCCGAGTCTCATTTCAACGTCGGCATCGAATTCGTGGAAGTGCTGCGGTTCGCCGATAAGGTAAATCCACTGGTCGTGAGGGTGTTTATGGGCCGGTGCGCCCAGCGTTTCCGGCTGGGTGATGCGAGCGAACCCCATCGCCAGGTGAGATTCGGGAATTTCAAAGTTTCCCATACCGGTAATCATCGGCTCGATAATCGTATCGTGAATTGATTTCCACGGTTTCAACTCGACGACGTTCGGTTCACGTACAACGTTTTTTAGTGTATCAAAACTTGCTATTTTGGCTTTTGCCATTTCACCCTCCTTTATAATAAAGAAACTTGAACCTTGCAGTTACGTGCTGCTAGATTTGGTATGTTTTATATTGTTCCATGCATCTCTTGTTAACTCAAAAGACGCACCGGTAAATTCGATTGGTTTACCCTCCTCATCTTTCCTGAATGAAATTACGTTTTCTCCCGTTTTCTGGAAACCCAGTTTGGTTAACAATCTGCAGGAAGGTTCGTTGGAAACAGCCGTCCCGGTGGCAAATTTTTCGGCTTTGAAGTTGCTGAACACGTAATCAACGACGGCAATACAAGCTTCGGTGGCATATCCTTTATCTTGATAATCAGAGTGCAAACAATACCCCAGGTTATATTCGGATTGTTTTTCACTGTTTATTGCTATATACCCAATAACTCTCTTGATGTCTTTCTCATATATTGCCAGGAAATAATCGCCCTGTGAAAACAGATTGGTTAAATTTTTGACTTCAAGTTCGCCGGTAGGAAATGGGTAGTCGGAAAAAGCGTATTTCGAGGCTTCTTTATCTACAATGATTTCCTGAAAGGCACGCCAGTCATCTGGAGAGAAGTTCCTGATTATCATCCTTTTGGTAGAGATGTTAATCATAATATAAATGCGAGGCTAAAATAGTTGGCTCCCCGACAAGGATTCGAACCTTGAACCTAGCGGTTAACAGCCGCCCGCTCTACCGTTGAGCTATCGGGGAATGCGGTCTTGTATCCTGATAATTATCGCTTTTTCCTGTTTTTTAGTCAAGTTACTGCACTCCTGACCTAAAGCTGATATAATATATAATAGATAGTTTCCCTGTTGTATATACATGGAGGTTAAGCATTGCCTTTAAGCGATAGAGACTATATGAAGCCTTCCCAGCCCCACCGTCGCAGGGTCTGGAGCAGCGGAGGGTCGGGCGGTTTCTTACAGAACCCCGTTTATATAATTATCATCGTTAACTTAATCATCTTCATTGCCGCCTTAATTGATAAAGTAAAAATCGTCGGTAATCTGGGATTATCGCCCTCTCTTTTCACGGAACAGCCCTGGACGATACTGACCGCTATGTTTGTCCACGCTGGATTCTGGCATTTCTTCGGCAATATGATAACCCTGTTTTTCTTCGGGAGGGTCCTTTATCAACTGGTAGGGGGACGCTGGTTTCTGCTGGTCTATTTCATCGGCGGCATCGTGGGCAATCTTCTCTATGTCTGGCTGGGTGAACCGCTTTCAATCGCCATCGGCGCGTCCGGGGCTATTTACGCTATCGCTGGGGCTCTGGTGGTGATGATGCCCACGATGAGGGTGGCTATCTGGGGCATTCTCCCCATGCCGTTATGGGCGGTGGTTTTGCTGTTTTTCGTGCTGTGGTCCATACCCAATTTTATCCCCGGTATCGCCTGGCAGGCGCACCTGGGCGGTATAGTAATCGGGCTGGCGGCCGGGTACTATTTCAGGAGGACAATGCGCTATCTCTATTACCGGTAAAGTGACTGCCGCAGGCACGCGCCAGCTTGACTTTTACGTTCACCGTACTTATAATACTTAGGTTGCCCTTTTATTTAAATAGTGTGAGTTAGATGCCCGAGTGGCGCAATGGTAGCGCAAGCGATTTGTAATCGCTAGGTTGGGGGTTCGATTCCCTTCTCGGGCTGGGTTAGTGCGGCGGGTTTAATCTGGAGGGATGCCGGAGCGGCCAATCGGAGCAGACTGTAAATCTGCCGCCCTAAGGGCTACGCAGGTTCGAATCCTGCTCCCTCCACCATAGATTATACCCAGATGATAGTATAGACAAATAGTTATGAAAATCTGTATAATAATACCGACGCCCACATAGCTCAGTCGGTAGAGCACATTCTTGGTAAGAATGGGGTCATCGGTTCGAATCCGATTGTGGGCTCGGAATAAAGGGAGGATGAAATGGCAAAGCAGAAATTTGATAGGTCAAAACCGCATGTTAACGTAGGAACCATCGGTCATGTTGACCACGGCAAGACGACGTTAACCGCGGCAATAACGCTGGTGTTATCGAAGCAGGAAACGAATACACAGTTCCGCCCCTTCGATAGCATTGATAACGCGCCGGAGGAAAAATCGAGGGGCATGACCATCGCTATTCAGCACGTTGAATACGAGACGAAAAAGCGGCACTATGCCCATATCGACTGCCCCGGCCACGCTGACTTTATTAAGAATATGATTTCCGGTGCCGCCCAGATGGACGGCGCTATACTCGTCGTCAGCGCTCCGGACGGCCCGATGCCGCAGACCCGTGAGCATGTACTGCTGGCGCGCCAGGTGCTCGTTCCCTACATCGTCGTCGCTCTGAATAAAGTTGATATGATGGACGACGAGGAACTGCTGGAGCTGGTCGAGGTTGAGGTCAGGGAACTGCTGACCAAGTACGAGTTCCCCGGCGACAAGACCCCGATTGTCAGGGTAAGCGCCCTTAAGGCTCTGGAGTGCGGCTGTGCCAAGCCGGACTGCCAGTGGTGCGGCCCTATCCTGAAGCTGATGGACGCCGTCGATGATTATATCCCGGTACCGCAGCGCCTGGTTGACCAGCCGTTCCTGATGCATGTTGAAGATGTCTTCAGCATCAAGGGAAGAGGCACGGTGCCTACCGGCAGGGTGGAACGCGGCAAGATCAAGGTGGGTGACGAGGTTGATATCGTCGGTTTACGCCATGAACCGCGGCGTGTCGTTATCACCGGTCTGGAAATGTTCCACAAGAGTCTTGACCAGGCCGAGGCCGGTGACGCTATCGGTGCGTTGTTAAGAGGCGTCGAGCGTGAGGACATCGAGCGTGGCATGGTACTGGCGGCACCCGGCTCCATTAAGCCCCACACCTATGCCGAGGCACAGGTTTACGTATTAAGCAAGGACGAAGGCGGACGGCACACGCCTTTCTTTAACGGCTACAAGCCGCAGTTTTACATCAGGACCACGGATGTTACCGGCACCATCGAGTTGCCTGAAGGCGTTGAGATGGTCATGCCCGGCGATAATATCAATATGAAAATCAAGCTCATCTATCCCGTGGCGCTGGAGAAGGGTCTGCGTTTCGCCATACGTGAAGGAGGCAGGACGGTAGGTGCCGGCACCATTACCCGTATCATAGAGTAAAATGGCTAAAAAAGCTGATGCCAGGGGTGTTATTTACCTTGCCTGTTCCGAGTGCAAGGAGAGAAACTATACCACCACTAAAAACAGAAAGAACGCTTCGCAGCGTCTGGAACTGAATAAGTATTGTCCCCGTTGCCGGACGCACACGCTGCACAAGGAGACGAAGTAGAGGGCGCTGCGAATATGCCCTGGAAGATATTGTAAATGACACAAGCAACTGCACAAAAGCGAAAAGGTTTCTGGCTCTTTAACTATTTCGGCGAAATTATCAATGAGCTGAAAAAGGTAGTCTGGCTCAAATGGCCGCAGGAAGTGCTGTATCTAACGGGTATGGTGCTTCTGGTTACCATTATATCCGGCATCATCCTGGGGTCTCTCGACTACGGTTTTTCAGCGCTGGTGAACAAGGTGTTCATGGGGGGTTAGCATCGTTCCCTCTGAAGTTGAGGTCGTGTATGGGCTGTACTTACAGTAATTTTTCCAAAAAATCAGGCAGTGAGGTTACTTGTGGCGGGAAACGATAAGCAGTGGTTCGTGATTCATACCTATTCCGGGCATGAAGAGCGTGTCAAGAAGAACCTGGAGCAGCGCATTAAGTTCATGGACTCCGGTAATGACATCACCGAGGTGGTCATCCCTACCGAGGACGAGATAGAGGTCAGGGGCGGCCGACGCCGCACCGTCACCAGAAAAATCCTGCCCGGCTACGTGCTGGTGCAGATGAAGATGGATGAAAAAAGCTGGAGCGTGGTGCGCAATACCCCGGGTGTCACCGGGTTTGTCGGGAGCGGCAGTACCCCCACGCCCTTACGTGAAAAGGAAGTCAGCGAAATCCTGAAGCAGATGGCCGCCGAGGCCCCCAAGGTCAAGGTCGGCTTCCGCAAGGGGCAGAGCGTCCGTGTCACGGACGGCCCCTTTATCGACTTCGTGGGCGTTGTCGATGAAATTAACATGGAAAAAGGCAAAGTCAAGGTGCTTCTCTCCTTATTCGGCCAGGAAACGCCGGTTGAGCTTGACTTTTTACAGATAGATAAATTGTAAGGATTCTGGAGAAGCGAAATGGCTAAGAAAGTTAAAGCAGTAATCAAATTGCAGATTCCCGCCGGGCAGGCGAACCCGGCCCCGCCGGTCGGTCCAGCCCTGGGACAGCACGGCCTCAACATCATGGCTTTCTGCAAAGAATATAATGAGCGCACTTCCAAGCAGGCTGGGTCTATCGTGCCGGTGGAAATCACCGTGTACGAGGACCGGAGCTTTACCTTCATCACCAAGACGCCGCCGGCCTCCGACCTTATTAAGAAAGCCCTGAACCTGGAGAAGGCGGGGGGCAATGCCGGTCATGAGGTCGCCGCCACGATATCCCGGCAGAAAATCAGGGAAATCGCCGAGCTTAAAGCCAAAGACCTGCATGCCAACAGCATTGAAGCTGCCATGAAGACTATCGAAGGGACCGCCCGGAGCATGGGCATAAAGGTGGAGTAAGATGGCTAAACACGGTAAGAAATACGAGGCTTTAATCGCCAAGATTGACAAGGCAACGGCGTATCAGCCTGAAGAAGCTGTCGCGTTGGTGAAAAAATCGGCGCCGTCAAAATTCGACGAAACGGTTGAGCTGCATCTGCGCATGGGCCTCGACCCGCGTAATGCCGCCCAGCAGGTACGGGGAATCGCCCTCCTGCCGCACGGCCTGGGTAAGAAAGTGCGTGTCCTCGTTTTTGCACAGGGAGAGGCGGAGAAAATCGCCAGCGATGCCGGAGCGGACTTCGTGGGCGGCGACGACATGATTAAGAAGGTCGAGGGAGGCTGGGTGGACTTCGATACGGCTATCGCCGTGCCGGAGATGATGGGCAAGGTAGGCAAACTCGGCAAAATCCTGGGCAGGAAGGGCCTCATGCCCAACCCGAAGTCGGGCACCGTTGTCGCCATGAACGATTTGCCCCGTGTCATTGAAGACGCCCGCAAGGGCAGGGTGGAGTACAAGCTGGATAGAACATCCATTATCCACGTGCCGGTGGGCAAGGTCAGCTTTGAAGAGCAAAAGCTGATGGACAACCTTACGGCGATAATGGAGGCGGTAGTCAAAGCCAGACCCTCCGGCGCCAAAGGGCAGTATGTTAAAAGCGCTTTTCTGACCACCACCATGGGGCCGAGCGTCAGACTGGATATAACGTCAGCCACGGCTTTAACGGCCGGGTAGCTTTACGGCAAGCCTAAAGCTGTGCTATAATATATTGACAACTTAATAGGTAATCCCGAGACAGCGGGTGTCCCGGTTCTATCGGGACTTAATAGAAATGCCTGCCGAGGATAAAAAGTAGTGAAGGGTTTAAGTCCTCGTGCGTTTGGCATGAGGACTTTTTAGTTTACATAAATAACATCGCCATGGGATTAAGGGAGGTGGCATTATGCCGACCAGAAAGAAAGAGGAGACCGTAGAGAGTCTTAAAAATGTGTTCGCTAAGTGTGATATCGGCATACTGACCGATTACCGCGGACTGAAAACGCCGGAGATAAACGAACTGCGCGACAAGCTAAGGGAAGCCGAAATCGAGTATAAAGTGGTTAAAAATTCTCTGGCGCAGCTTGCTGCTAAGAATGCCGGACTGGAGCACTTGGATGGTGCCTTCGAGGGTCCTCTGGCGGTGGCTTTCGGCTACGGTGAACCCACCAAAACGGCTAAGGTCATTGCGGATTTCATTCGTGTAACCAAGTCCACGTTACTGATAAAATTGGGCTTTTTACAGGACAGGATGCTGACCGCCGAGGAAGTGAACACGCTGGCTAAATTGCCCTCGAAAGAGGTATTGCTTAGTCAGGTAATCGGCGGCATGAAGAGCCCTATTTACGGACTGGTCAACGTTCTTGCAGGGCCCATCAGGGGAATGATGGGGGTGCTGCAGGCAAGAATTCAACAACTGGAGGGACAGTAAAATGGCAGAGGAAACTAAGAAAGAAGAAGTAAAAGCGGAAGAGCCGGCGGAAGAAACCAAGAAGGAAGTAAAAGCGGAAGAGCCGGCGGAAGAAGCTAAGAAGGAAGTAAAAGCGGAAGAACCGGCGGCCGAAGAAGCCAAGAAGCCCAAGGCTGCCAAAGCGAAGAAATCAGGTGCCATTGACGAAATTATGACGGCCATCAAAGGTATGTCCGTGCTGGAGCTGGCGGAACTGGTAAAAGCGCTGGAGACCGAGTTCGGCGTTACCGCCGCCGCCCCCGTTGCAGCAGCCGCAGCTGCCGCGGCACCGGGGGGAGAAGCCGCCGCCCCGTCCGCTGAAGAAAAGACGGAATTCACCGTTATTCTCACGGAAATCGGCGAAAATAAAATCAACGTTATTAAAGCCGTCCGCGAACTCACCAGTCTCGGTCTGAAAGAGTCCAAAGACCTCGTGGAAGGCGCACCCAAGCCGGTCAAGGAAGGCATTAACAAGGAAGACGCCGCTGCCGCTAAAGCCAAGCTGGAAGCTGCCGGCGCTAAAGCGGAAGTTAAATAACCCCTGGATTATCGGTCAGGCGGGTCGTGACAGGCGGCCCGCCTGCTTGAAAATTCCCCTGGAATGACGTATAGTAGTCACACGAATACTGCGCTAAGGATTTATCTTTACGATGTCTCAAGGGGACTGGTATATATTACTGATAGTCGGCGGGGTTTTTGTTATCCTGGGTATCGCTGCCGTTATCTGGGGCATACGTGAGGAAAAGAAAATATTCGAAGAGCTTTCCAAAATGCCCGACCTGCGTGAGTTTTCCATGGAGCACATCGAGCCGCAGCCGGGCGCTCTTAAAATAGGGGGGTGGATTGCCTCGGGACTGGGCCTCATCATGATAATCGTCGGCATTATTATCTGGCGCGTCGGTTAGCCGGTGGGGTAATGAAGCCTCTTCAAAAAGCGTTGCGGACAGTATTGAAGGGTATTTGAGGAGCAACTAAAACTACAAAGAAAAAGGGGGGCTTAAAGCCCCCCTTATTTTTTTAGAAATACATCTTGGCGGGTCCGGTGGTGTAGTGGAATATCGGCCTGTCCACCCGCAGAAAGTACAGCGCGTGCTTGAGCCCCGCCGGTATGAAGGCCAGGCTTGTCTTATTGATGATATGCTTTTCATCGCCCAGCCACAGTTCCGCCTCTGCCCCGAGTTCGTAGGGATTATCTAGGTCCGTCCCGAAGAAACCGATAATTTCGTCGTAATCGTGGGTATGGAATTCCGTGCCTGCCTTCTTGGTCCCGGCGGCGGGTTGGGGTCGGGGTAAGACCCAGACGCATTCCATGTAGAAGCTGCCGGGTATGATGCTGCTGTCCGTGTAAAGCACACGCCCGCCTTTGCCCTTCCCCACGGCGCCTATGTTCGGGGGACTCCAATCGGCTTCGACGGCGGGCGGTTTCAGCTCGCTGATGATGTATTTTCCGTATTTGGTTTCTGCCATAGACAGCCTCCTTTAAAATACAGGCAATAGATAGCCCCGTGAGCGCCGGAGTTCTCTAGTATATATTATTGATATTTCTTATTCAGGCCCTCGCCGCAGGGGAACTCGATGGTGAAGAATATCGGCTTGGTGATGTTGCGGATGGTCAGCGGCCCTACCTCCAGGTTGGCCGGTATGAACATGGCGCCGCTCCTCTTGATGATGTGCTTCTCCCCGCCGATATAGACCTCCATCTCCGCGCAGAGGTCGCGGATATTATCGTAGTTAAAGGCGTAAAACCCGAAGAAGCGGTCGTAGGGCTGGGTATTGGCGTCCATAATCTTCTGCTCTTTGGGACCGCCGGGCAGCAGCCAAATGTTCTCGCAGCCGAACTCCGCCCCCTGGACTGTATTCTCGTCGATGTAGGCAAGCCTCTTCGTCGTCCTGGCATCGGGGTGCATATAAGAGGGATATTTATAGCCGGGTTTGTCCTTGGTCACGAATAATTTTTCATATTTTCTCGCCATCAGCGTTTCCTTTCTTTCTTTAGATAATCCGTGTCTAGACGTACTCTCCACCGGGACCGATGGTGTAATGGAAGAAGGGTTTATCCATGCGCAGTATTTTTAGCGGGCAGTGGGTGACGTTAGCCGGGATATATACGCAGAAGCTCTTGGTGAAGATATACTTCTCGTCTTCCATCCAGAACTCCACCTCGCCGTTGAGTTCTTCGGGATGCTCCATGTCTGTCCCGAAGAAGGAGAGCAGTTCCGGGAAAGGGTGGGCGTGAGGAGGAACGCCCTGTCCGCCCGGTCTTTTTGCCATTTCTTCCATTTGCTCTTTGGTAAGTACCGGGCGAGGTCGCTGGTTGGGCCAGGTCTGCGGCCATTGCCAGACCATCTCCGAGTAGAAGGCGCCGGGGATGACTTCGGCGTCTGTCCAGACCACGTGTTCCAGTCCGCGATGATAACCTTCCCATAACCCGTCGCCAATCATATCTCGCTCCCATTCTCGGTAGGGAGGCAGGGGGATGTTTGGCTTGAGTTCCGTGCAGATGTATTTGCCGTACTTCGTTTCTGCCATTTGCTGGTTCCTTTCTGTATATTAAAGTCCTGTTACTGTCTTTATTATAACAGGGATGGCGGACTATTTTTAATCCGGGTTGCGACCCGGCATCGCCTTGGCGAAATCGCCGCAGCCGAGCATGATGGTCATCTCTATGTGCGGGCGGGTGACCTTTTGCCACGTGAGGGGACCGTGCTTGGTGCCCTTGGGGAGGAAGAGCGCCGTCGTTCTGTCGAAAGTGAGTGGCTGACCTTCGACCTCGATGGTCATTTCTGCGCCGAGCGCCTCGGGGTCGTTGGGATCGCTGCCGATGTGCATCACGATTTCATTAAAGTTATGGGCGTGCTCGAAGACATAGGGGTTGGGGGTGGGGACGTCGTAAATCCAGCTGACTTCCACGTAGGTGTTGGAGCCGGGCACGAGGGCGTCGCTCATATAGGTCATGGAGGGGACCTGGTGGCCCTTGTGCTTGTCCTCTAGCCCTGCCGCGATTTCATAAATGGGTTTCCTGACGAGTAGCTTATTATAGTCTATTTTAGGCATTGTAAATCATGCTCCTTCCCGGATAATGTTGGGGGATTGAAATTAAGGCTAACGTTTATTGACTGATTTTATAACCATTCTAAAGGGAGTGTCAATTCGTTCAGTCTTCCGTCCGTCTTGGTCTATACTGCACCGCCTCGGCGACGTGCTGGGCTTTGATGGTATCGCAGCTATCAAGGTCGGCGATGGTCAGCGCCAGCTTAAGAATGCGGTGGAAGGCGCGGGCGGAGAGATAAAGCTGCTTCATGGCGGCCTGTAACAAGCTTTGCGCCGAGTCCTCGACGTGGCAGAAGTCACGTATCTCGGCGGGGGTCATCTCGGCGTTGCTGGTCAGCCTGGTGCCTTTAAAGCGTTTAAGCTGGCGTTCACGGGCGGCGGTCACTCTCGCCTGCACCTTCTCTGACGTCTCGCCGAGTCGCTTGTCCGTCAGCTTCTCGTAGTCGATATGCGGCACCTCGACGAAGATGTCCACCCTGTCTATAAAAGGCCCGCTGATACGCCTTTGATAACGCGAGACGAGGCTCTGCGGGCAGGTGCACTTGCGGAAGGGGTCGCCGTAGTAGCCGCAGGGGCAGGGGTTCATCGCGCCTACCAGCATGAAGCTGGAGGGAAAGGTGACCCTCCCCTGGGCGCGGCTGATGGTGACTACTTTGTCCTCTAGGGGCTGGCGCAGCACTTCCAGCAGGGAGTGCCCGAACTCCGGCAATTCATCGAGGAAGAGGACGCCCTTGTGGCTCAAGCTGATTTCGCCGGGACGGGGCCAGTGTCCCCCGCCCACCAGCCCCGCGTTGGAAATCGTGTAGTGGGGGGAGCGGAAGGGACGTTGCCTTATCATCGGAGTGTCGGCGGGGAGCATACCACTGACGCTGTATATCTTGGTGACCTCCAGGGCTTCTTCGTTGGTCATGGGGGGCAGAATGGATGGGAGAGCGCGCGCCAGCAGGGTCTTGCCGCTGCCCGGCGGCCCGCACATAATCACGTTATGTCCCCCGGCGGCGGCTACCTCCAGGGCACGCTTGACGTGTTCCTGTCCCTTGATATCGGAGAGGTCGGTATAGTTTATCAGCGGCGCGGCTGCGGAGATATTGCCGTCGTTCTTAAAGGGTGGAATGACAGTCTCGCCGCGCAGGTGGCTGACCAGCTGGGATAAAGAAGCGACGGGGATGATGTTGATGCCTTCTATCAAGGCCGCCTCTTTGGCGTCCGCCTCCGGGACGATGACATTGGGGAGGCCTTCGTCTTTAGCCAGAGCGACCAGCGGCAGGATGCCGTTTGTATGACGCAGACCGCCGTCCAGCGAAAGCTCGCCGAGGAACATGGTGTCGCTGACGTCGCCGCTGACCTGCTCGGAGCTTAAGAGGATGCCGATGGCAATGGAGAGGTCGTAAGCGGGACCGGCTTTCTTGAGGTCGGCCGGCGCCATATTGACCACGATGCGCGTCCCGGGAAAACTGCCGCCGGAATTGCGGATGGCGGAACGCACGCGCTCGCTCGATTCCTCGACGGCGGCGTCTGGCAGCCCGACGATGATAGTCTTGGGCAGGCCGGGCAGGATATCCACTTCAACTTCTACCAGCGCACCGTCCAGCCCGACGATAGCCCCGCTGTGTACTTTAGCTAGCATGACAGCTTATTGTAGCTTAAAGATGTGCTGATTGGCAAAAAATGAATATCTTAAAGCATTCCGTTGTAAAACGGAATCCAGTGAGATGGGATTGCTATATCTACAAACTATAAAATACTAACTACTCTATCCCCTCCCCAATACCCCCCTCACCTTCTCCGCGTACTCCTCACTGTCCTTATCTCCGGTAATTATCTCTATTTCTTTAGCCGACTTTACACCCAGCCCCAGCTCCGCCGCCCGCTTTATCTGGTCCTGCTCGAAGATTTTACCCTTGCTGACCTCCGGCGTCGTGCCCAATAAACGCAATATTGCCACCCCTACGGCGTCTATCGCCACGCGGTCGGTGCCGCCCAGCATCACGTTGGCGTTTTTCCGCGTCCCGATGTGCGGCCCGCCGTCCACGAAAGCCTCCACACCGTCCAGCACGATTAAGTCCGGCGAATAAGCGGTGTTTATCTCGGCAATCATCTGGCGCTGGTAGGGAGAGCTATGCAGCTCGTTCATGTAGGGATAGGCGCCCGCCCCGGGCGGACCCAGTCCCGGCGGCACCATGCCCACGGCGCACTTGAGCGACAGCGTGAAATGCCCCCCGAACTGGTGCGTCTTGAGGCAGCAGGTCAACACGACGGACTCTGCCTCTCGGTAAATCTTCGGGAAAAGAAAACCGTCTTTCCAGTGGCTGTCCTTCGGCTTCACCAGTACCCAGCCGTCTTCAGGCATCGCCTGCAAATCAAGAACGTCGAAGCCCAGTTCCTTAGCCATTCTGAAGACATGCTTTTTCTCCATGATTTCGTGCGTTGAAGGACCCGGCCCGCTGCGCTCCGCCAGGGTGATTTTCCCGGCGCCCATGTCCTGTAAAGTTGAAATCAGTGAGTACAGTGTATCGTAGTGGGTGGAGCCGGGGGCGGGGTCGGCGGTATTGAAATTGGGCTTGAGTACCACCGCTTTGCCTTTAACGGGGTTTATCTTTAAAAGCTCGATGGCTTGACGCGTGCCCGCTGTCCGGTCGGCGGTGTGCACCAGACTTATCTTGGTCATGACAGTCTCCTCTTGTGGTCGTCGCTCTTTTAATTCTAAATCATTTAATCCTTTTCTGCACTTTAGCCCAGGACGGCGTGATAAGGAAGCTCTCCTCCATGTTGTCAACCATTCTCCGGAACTTGCTCATCGGCGCGGAGAAGGTTAAGTTGTTTTTGTCGACGAAGGGCCGCGCCGAGACGTCGAACATGCCGATGACCGACTTGGGACGCGCCGACTTTACCTCCATGAACGGGTATTGCACGATGGAAGCACACCCGGAGCCGAACGGCACGATGACCATGTCCTGCTCTGCTTCGTCGAAGCTGGCAAGCGTGAACAGTCCCGCCAGCACGTCCGGCTCGGCGTAGAAAACGACTACATCCGGATTATCATTCTCATCCAGCTTGTCCCACCGCTTGAAGACGATGTATTTAGCCGGGGCTTTGGTGGCTGGCGCGTGCTTTTGCATGTACTCCTTGACCATCTCCGGCGACTTTTTATACCGTTCGCCCTCCAGCTTGCCGGGAATGCCGCAGGAGAGAAAATACTCGAAGTTGGGCATCAGGTTTTCCGCAAAGCCGAGGTATCTCTTCCCGCCCGGGCAGCCTACGGCATCGACATCAAAGGCGAGCGACTGTCCCCTCTGCACGTTCACCAGCGCCCCGATAACGCAGCGCGGCACGGAACCGGGCTTCACTTCTTCTGCGTTTACCGGCTTATCCGTGTAATAAAAGGTAATGGGCAGGGCGGCGTTGTTGAAGTACTTTTTCCAGAGAGTAATGAATTTTTCCTTAAAAGTCATGTCCATATCAGCCTCCTGAAAAAGTAACGGGCATACTGCCATTGTTAGAGTATGCCCGCTATATATAGTCCCGGTTTACTTGCGCTTGTACTCCGGCGAGAAGAAGAGGTCGTGGAAGAGGATGGGTTTCTTGGGGTCGTTGACCTTCTTGAAATTAAGCGGGCAGTGGTATAGACCGGCCGGCACATAGACGGTGCAGGCTTCGGTGATGACGAATTTCTCCAGCTGCTTGCCGTCCCGACTTAACGTAAGCTCCACCACCCCGCCCAGGTCGGGCATATTGGTGAGGTCGCCCCCCACGAAAATCAGAAACTGGTCGAAGTCGTGGGCGTGGCATTCGTTCACCATTTCGAACGGCTTGGTAATCGCCCACCAGCTCATGGCGAAGTCCCTGCCGCCGTATTTTTTATCGCTGTGCAGGCCGAGTCGCGGGGCGGTTACCTCCGGATGGGGGGTCTTATTGGTCATAACGCTTTTTCTAAAGTATTTTTCCAGAATAGCTCTTTCACTGGTTGCCATGGGGATACCTCCTTAGTCAATACACGTTTGGGAGAATTATATACCTTAAAGGGGGGATAAGACAAAAGTTTTTGATACGGGGTGTCTAAGAGGGGCGCAGCCCCTCTTAGGAAAAACTTATTTCGTATTTGCGGCCTTTACCTGCTCGAAGAGGCTGTAGCTTTCTTTAATCATTTCCCTGATAGGCAGGTTAAAGGGACACTTCTCCTCGCACTCGCCGCACTCGGTGCAGCTAGCGGCTTTTTCCATGGCTTCGCTTACGAAGCCGCCCTTAAGGTACCAGTCCGGCGGCAGGCGCTTAACGAAGGAGGGGAAGGTCATAATCAGGGAGATGGGTATCTCCTGGGCGCAGGGCTGGCAGTACTCGCAGCGCCGGCAGAAACGCGTGCCGACCTCATCTTTTATCCGCTTCATCTCCTGGCGCTCGGCGGGAGTAATTTTATGATTGCCTGCGTAGATGGCGGCAATCTCTTCAATCTCGTGAATCTTTTCGATGCCGGGGATAGCCACCACGTCCGGAAACTGCAGCAGGTATTTGAAACACAGTGTGGCGTTGTCCAGCATGCCGCCGGCCAGCGGCTTCATTGCGATAAAGCCCATGTCCTGCTCGCGGCAGAGGGGCAGCAGTTCTTTAGCCGGTTCGTTGGTGATGAAGTTAAAAGGGAACATCATGGTCTCGAATTTCCCCGTTTTCACCTCTGCCTTAGCGGCGTCCATCTGGTGTGAGGTGATACCGATATGCCTTATCTTGCCGGCCTTTTTCGCTTTTTCGAATACCTTGTAAAGCCCGTTCTCCGGGTCGAGGATTCTATTCAGAGTATTCATATCGTTGACGCTGTGGAACTGGTACAAATCTATGTAGTCGGTGCCCAGCCTCTTGAGTGAGAGTTCCAGATTCTTCTCCAGCATTTCTGCATCGCCGGGGAAGGTCTTGGTGGCGATATGGACGTCATGGCGCCGACCCTTTATAGCTTTGCCGATGCGCTCCTCGCTGGTGGTGTAGCCGTTGGCAGTATCAAGGTAATTAATGCCCAGGTCGAGGCACCTTTGCACGACTTTCACGGCTTCGGCTTCCGTAAGCCGCTGTATCGGTATGCCGCCGAAACCCAGTCGCGTCACCATCATTCCCGTCTTGCCCAGTTTTATTTTTTCCATGCGGTCTCCTCCCGGTTAAGTCTATTTCTTAGCCTCGATGAGCGACTTCATTTCCTGGTAGAATTCCTCCGGCTCTTTGCCGATGGACAGTTTTTCCATGGGGCACATCCCCTTGCCGTCGTCCCTGACGATATAGGGGACGATTTCCGTGAGGTGGTACTCAATGTTGTACTTTTCCAGCGTTTTGACGGCCAGCTCGCTGCCCAGCGGGCTGTACACCTCGCGGCAGTTGGCTTTGACCGACAGCAAAGCGGCGGCATTACCCATGACTTTATCGAAGATGGTTACCGGTCTATCATCAGGGTCGCTCTCCGACAGGTATTCCATCAGAGGCACGAGCCGTTCTTTCTCCGAAGCGAAGATAAGGTCTTCGTCACGATAAATCTGCAGCGTATCGTTGCTGTCCAGGAACTCGTTGAAAAGGTCGGTATACATCAATCACTCCAAGGGGGGTCTATTTCCATGATATCCAGCCAAAAAGCAAATGTCAAAGAATGAACCACTGTCATTGCGAGCCCCGATGAAATCGGGGCGTGGCAATCTCATTGTAAGTCTTATATCTATGATAGGATTATCAAGGCTGCAGCTTATACTTCTCCACCGGCACGGGCAGGGTG
>DAOULS010000045.1:0-7264 GCA_034418415.1 Dehalococcoidales bacterium
TCAGATTGAACCTGGCGCTTAATTATACAGAATATATAACTAACGCTTGGTGTACTGCGGCGCCTTGCGGGCCCGTCTCAAACCGGGCTTCTTCCGCTCCTTGGCGCGCGGGTCCCGTGTCAGCAGCCCGTTCTGGCGCAGGACAGGCTTGAAGCGCTCGTCGGCATTGACCAGGGCGCGCGAGATACCGTGCGCAATGGCTGCGCTCTGACCGGTAACGCCGCCCCCCAGCACCTTGACCACCGCATTATATTTACCGTTGCTCTCGGTGGCGATAAACGGCTGCACGATAAGCCGCTGGTGCTCCAGGGAGGGAAAGCACTCTTCCATCGGCTTGCCGTTGATGATGATGGCGCCGTTCCCTGACGTCAGCCTTACCTGCGCCACCGCCGTCTTACGGCGGCCCGTCCCGCGAAAATAGCTGTGTTTAGTCATATCTACCCAATCCCTTTACTTCGATTTCCTGGTTTTAGCTTTAGTCTTGGCTTTAGCTTTTACTTTTGTCTTAGCCGTCTTTGCCTTGGTTTTTTCTTTTGCTTGGGTTTTTTCAGCCTGTTTTTTAGCAGTCTTGGCTTTAGTCTTTTCTTTTTTTGCTTTAGGCTTGCTGGGTAATTCTGGCCCGGCATAGACCTTGAGTTTACGGTTCATCCGGGCGCCCAGGCGGGTATGGGGGAGCATTCCCTTAACGGCATATTCGACGGCCCTGGTGGGAAACTGCTCCATCAGCCTGCCCAGAGTGATGTTCTTGAGACCGCCGGGGTAGTTGGAATGCCGGTAATAGACCTTCTGCTCGGCTTTCTTGCCGGTAACGCGCACCCTGGCGGCGTTGATGACCGTCACAAAATCGCCGGTATCCTGGTTGGGGGTGTAGATGGGCTTATGCTTTCCCATCAGCAGCTTGGCAACCTGACTGGATAGCCGGCCCAGTGTCTTATCGGCGGCGTCGATTACATGTAGCTTCCGCTTGATATCGGCTGGTTTAGCGCTGTATGTTTTCATTATTTATCTCCGTTGAAAGGGACAGGATAGTTCACCTGCATCAGGCACAGTCCTTTAGCGGGTGCGGTCGGCCCGGCCAGCCCGGGAGCCCCGGCCTCTATCACATTCTTAAATTCATCTTCCGTCATTTTGCCCTGTCCTACCTTGATTAACGTGCCTATTGTATTGCGTACCTGATGGGGAAGGAAAGAGTTGGCGACGATGTCGAAGTATATCGTGTCCCCATCCCGCGTTATTGCCGCTTTAAATAAGTCCCGGATCGTTCTCTTTTGCCGGGCGGTGGCTTCGCTGGCGACGAAGGAGGCGAAATCATGCCTCCCGATAAGGGCACGGCACGCCCGGCCCATTGCCTCGGTGTCCAGTTTGCCGGTCACCTGCCAGGAAGACCCCTGCTTCAGCGGCGACCGGGTCGGGCTGTTGAGTATGCAGTACCTGTATTCCCGACTCACCGCGCGGCGTCTCACGTCGAAGGAAGGCTCGACTTTGTAAGCCTCTTTGACCGCTATGTCCGGCGGCAGGTGGTGGTTCAGCCCGTCGATGAACGACTTCAAAGGCAACTTGGCTTGCGTATCGAAGCAGACCGCCTGTCCCCGGGCGTGGACGCCGGCATCGGTCCGGCTGGCTATTTTTATTCTTGTCCTTTCTCCCGTTAGTTTTTTTAAGGCTTTTTCTATCGCTCCCTGAATCGTCGGTGCGTTCACCTGCAATTGGGAGCCGTGATAATTTGTGCCGTCGTATTCGATTATTAATAGAATTCTGTCGCCGGTCTCTGGTTTTTCAGCCATGCTATCCTTCACCCGAAGGACTATTTGACCAGCTCCAGCTGCACCATGGGTGCATTATCTCCCATCCTGGGCTCCAGCTTGGTTATGCGGGTATAGCCGCCGGTGCGTTCCTGGTAGCGCGGGCCCAGCACGGAAAAGATCTTGTCGGTGATTTTCTTGTCCGTAATAAACGTCATTGCCTGGCGGTAAGAATGGAGGTCGCTTTTCTTGCCCAGGGTTATCATCTTTTCCGCCATGCCGCGCACTTCCTTGGCTTTAGCCTCGGTGGTGACTATTTTTTCGTGCTTTAGCAAAGCCGTGACCAGATTCCGGTACAGCGCCTTGCGGTGTCCGGTAGCGCGACTCAATCTTCTGCCCTTGATATTATGCCTCATTTTTGCGGTTCTCCGAATAAAGTCCTTATCTGGTTGTTATATTTCGGCGGTTTCCTCTTCCTCATCGGCAGGAGCGGCCGCCTTCTTTTTCCCTCTCGCTTTAGGTTTGACTTCCTCTTCTGCTTCCTCCTCCTCTTCTTCTTCCTCTTCGGTCTTTGGCTCCAGCGAAAGCCCTATCGCGGAGAGACGGTCTTCGATTTCCTGGTATGATTTCTGCCCGAAGTTGCGCAGCTTGAGCAGCTCTTTGGGCCCCTTGGCGATTAACTCGCCGACGGTGGTGATGTTGCTGCGTCTCAAGCAGTTCATCGTGCGCACGGAGAGGTCGAGTTGTTCCACGGGCATATTGTATTTCTCATCGGGGATAGCCATGCGGATGGCCCGCTCCTCGGCCTTCATTTGAGATATCTTTACGTATTCGTAGAACGGTGTCAGCTGCTCAATCAGAATATCGGCGGCCTGGCTGATGGCGTCCACCGGCTGCATGGTGCCGTCTGTCCAGACATCGATAGTCAGCCTTTCACGACTGGTCTCCCGCCCGAGATGGGTCGGTTCCACGGTATAATTCACTTTCTTGATGGGGGTAAAAAGCGCGTCGACCGGGATGGTGCCCACCGGCATGTTGTCGGTGGATTCGGCCGCCCGGAAACCCTCGCCCAGCTCGACGTCCATCTCGACGTAGAGCTTGGCTTTTTCGTTATTAAGGGTAATCAGGCACAGGTCCGGATTGGTGATTTCAAAATCGGTCGATGGCTTGATATCGGAGGCGCAGATAGGCCCTTCGCCCTCTTTTTCCAGTGTCAGCGTACTGCCGTGGTCCGTTAGTGGCTTGAGCCTGATTTCCTTTACGTTAAGGAGAAATTCCATGACGTCTTCTTTGGCGTTGGGAATGACGGTGAACTCATGCTGTACGCCCTCGATTCTTACTTGAGTAACAGCTGCCCCGGGTAGATAACCGAGTAACACGCGGCGCATGGAATTGCCCAGGGTGATGCCAAAACCCTTCTCCAGCGGTTCGGCGACGAACCGCCCGTAATTATCTGATTGTTCGGTACATTCAATTTTTGGGACTAATAGTCCAGCCAATGAATTACCTCCTTTGCGTTACACTACCGCGAGTAGTACTCGATAACTGCCTTGCCGTCGAACTTGGCATCGACCTGTTCGGGGGTGGGTAGCGTTACCACCTGACCGACCATGTTCTGTTTGTCCAGGCTCAACCAGCTTAAAATATCCTTAGCCTCGATGGCTTCCACCAGCGTTTTATAATACTCCGTTTTCTTGCTGCCTTCACGCCAGCCGATGGTATCGCCCTCTTTGACGAGCGTGGACGGAATATCGGTTTTCTTGCCGTTTAACGTGATATGCCCGTGCATTACCAGCTGGCGTGCCTGCGAGCGTGAATCGGCGAAACCAAGGCGGTACACCACGTTGTCCAGCCGCCTTTCCAGCAGCACCAGCAGATTATCGCCGGTAATGCCGGCCTGTTTCTCCGCCATCTGGAAAGTCTTCTTAAACTGACGCTCCATAATGCCGTAGCTGAAGCGCGCCTTCTGCTTTTCACGCAGTTGCAGGGCGCGGTCGGAGAACCGGCGGCGCCTGCGCGTGGTTATCTGTCCCGGCGGCTTCGGTCGCTTATCGATGGCGCATTTGGGCGTAAAGCATCTGGCCCCTTTCAGGAAGAGCTTCTCGCCATTCCGCCGACATAAACGGCATACTGCGTCTATATATCTTGCCATAATTTTCCCCTTTTAGACCCTTCTCCGCTTCGGAGGACGGCACCCGGCATGTGGTATCGGTGTAACATCCTTGATTCCGGTGATATAGAGCCCGGAACCCTGCAGGGAGCGTATGGCCGCCTCGCGGCCGCTGCCCGGACCGTTAACCAGCACTTCGACCTGGCGCAGACCGTGCGTCATTGCCTTGCGCGCCGCGTCGCGGGCCGCCATCTGGGCGGCGTAGGGCGTGCCCTTGCGCGAGCCCTTGAACCCCGCCGTGCCGGAGCTTCCCCAGGCCAGCGCGTTCCCCTGCGGGTCGGTCAGAGTCACGACAGTATTGTTAAAACTCGATTTTATATAAGCCTTGCCGGTGGGGACGGCTTTGCGTTCCCGCCTTCTGGCTTTAGGTTTTCTCTTTTGTGGCACCCTGTCCTCCTTGTTCCCTTACTAAACACTATTTCTTGGTAGCGCCGCGCTTCTGGCCGCGACCGGCCACGGTCTTGCGCTGGCCGCGCTTGGTGCGGGCGTTCGTGCGCGTCCGCTGGCCTCTGACCGGCAGACCGTGACGGTGTCTTAGACCGCGGTAGCTCCCGATTTCCGTGAGTCGCTTAACGTTAAAGTTTAGCTCTTTTCTTAATTCGCCCTCAACCTGGTACTGTTTATCGATTATTTCACGCAGCTTATTGACCTCGGCCTCGGTCAGGTCTTTTACCTTGGTATCCGGGGCAATCCCCGCCTGTTCCAGTATTTTATGGCTGTTATTGCGCCCGATGCCGTATATATACTGCAGCGATACCCAGGCCTGCTTATTAACCGGTATATCTACTCCTGCGACACGTGGCATTTATTCCCTCCTTGCTAACCCTGCCTCTGCTTATGCTTGGGGTTTTCGCAGATAATTCTGACTACCCCGCGCCGTTTAACGACCTTGCATTTTTCACATCTTCTTTTTACTGAAGCTTTGACTTTCATTGTTAATCCTTTTACTATTTAAGCCGATAGGTGATTCTACCACGTTTCAGGTCGTATGGCGAGAGCTCAATCAGTACCTTGTCGCCGGGAAGCACCCTGATGTAATGCATCCTTATCTTGCCCGATATATGGGCCAGCACCTCGTGCTTGTTTGGCAGCTCCACGCGGAACATGGCATTGGGCAGAGCCTCGATAACCGTGCCCTCGACCTCTATGGCTTCTTTTTTAGTCATACCACCCCCCGGTCAACACCTCCGGTTCGACGTCATCTACGACGATTGTATGCTCGAAATGCGCCGAAAGACTACCGTCGGCCGTCCTTACCGTCCAGCGGTCCTCGTCAACGCGTGTGCGCCAGTCCCCGATGTTCAGCATCGGTTCCAGCGCCAGCGTCATGCCTTTTTTCAGCACCGGGCCCGTCCCCGGCTGCAGTCCGTACGGAGGCTCGGTGGTATTGGGAATCTGCGGTTCCTCGTGCATTTTCCTGCCTATCCCGTGCCCCGTATATTCGCGCACCAGCGAGTAGCCCCTGGAGCTGGCATACTCCTCGATAGCCGCCGAAACATCGCCCAAATTGGCGCCGTCGCGGGCGGCGGCAATGCCCCTTTTCAGGGTGCCCTTCGTCGTCTCGATGAGGCGTTTCGCCTCGTCGCTTACCTTGCCCACGGGAATAGTCACCGCCGCGTCTCCGTGGAAGCCCTGGTATATCGCCCCGAAATCGAGGGAGACGATATCGCCCTCTTTCAATAACCTGTCGCCGGGTATCCCGTGCACTATCTCGTCGTTTATCGAGACGCAGATAGTAGCCGGATAGCCCCGGTATCCCTTGAAAGAGGACTCGGCGCCCCGTTTTTTCAATTCGCTTGCAGCTATAATATCCATTTCCTTGGTTTTCATACCTGGCTTTATTTTTTCCGATACGATTTTCAATATCTCGGCGACAATCCTTCCGGACTGCCGCATGACTTCAATCTCCTTTGCCGACTTTATTACGATACCCATTAACTAACATCTCTTCAGTGCAAAGCAGCTAAAATCCTCTGGCTAATCTCGGACACGCTGCCCTCGCCGTTAATTTCCAGCAGCTTACCCGACCCCCGGTAATATTCTATCAGGGGCGACGTCTCTGCAAAATACACCTTCAGTCGCTTTTTCACCGTGGCCGGGTTATCGTCGGCGCGCTGGTACAGTTCCCCGCCGCAGCGGTCGCACTTCCCCGCCACCTTGGGCGGTGAATCGACCTCATGGTAGGGTGCCTGGCACTTACGGCAAATCCAGCGTCCCCCCAGCCTCTTTAGTAGTTCTCCCTCCGATACTTTTATATATATTACTTTATCTATAGCACTGGACTTTTTTTCCAGAGCTTTGTCCAGCGCCTTCGCCTGCTTTAAGTTCCTGGGGAAGCCGTCCAGTATCGCCCCGTTCTTACAGTCGGGCTCGGCCAGCCTCTCCAGCACCATCTGTATCGTTATTTCATCGGGGACCAGCTGCCCCTTCTCCATGTAGGCCCTGGCTTTTTTGCCAAGCTCCGTCTCCTGCTGGAGCGCCTTGCGGAAAAGGTCGCCGGAGGCCACCTGTACCAGTTTCTTTTTCTCCGCCAGCATGACGGCCTGCGTACCTTTACCCGCCCCCGGTGCTCCCAGCAGAATAATATACACCTTTACTCCTATTTAATAAAGCCTTCATAACGCCGCATGACCAGCTGGGCTTCCAGTTGCTTCATAGTATCCAGTATCACGCCCACCACGATAAGCATGCCCAGACTCGAAAGCTGGATTTGCTGCACGTTGGTAACCGTGCGCGCCAGGAACGGCATTACCGCCACGAAGGCTAAAAAGAGCGCCCCCGCCCAGGTAATACGGTTGATTACGCCGCTGATATAGCTGGCGGTATTTTTACCCGGACGTATCCCCGGGATAAAGCCCCCCTGTCTCTGCAGGGTGCCGGGCAGGTCCTGCTGTTGATAGGTGATGATGGTATAAAAGAAGGTAAAAGCTACCGCTAATACAAAATACATGCCCCAGTAAAAAAGACCTACCGGCAGGTCGGTATTGGGACTGAACCACCTCACGATGTTATCGGCAAAGCCCGGCACGTCGGGCTGTACGAAGTAGCTCGCGACGATGCCCGGGAACAGCATTATCGACATTGCGAAAATGAGCGGTATCATGCCTGCGGAGTTGACCCGCAGCGGGATATGCGTCGTCCCCGCTTGACGGTACATGCGTCCCCCGCGGAAAACACTGCGGGCGTACTGCACCGGCACGCGGCGGTGCGCCTCGGTGAAAATCACAATCAGGACGACCGTCACCAGGACGATGGCGATATACACGACCAGGCCTACGAGATTCTCCTTGGCCAGGAAACCTTCCTGTATCAGGCTCGGATACCCCGCCACGATACCGCCGAAGATTATAAT
>DAOULS010000046.1:0-25070 GCA_034418415.1 Dehalococcoidales bacterium
AGAATGGGGGACCCTCCGCATTTTGCAGCGTTGCGAAGTGCGTCAAGTCAAAGGGATACTGGACATGTGCTGAATGTGAGGATTTCAACCCGGAAGCTGAAAATCCTTGCCCTCATTCTGATACCGAGCTTGCTTCAATGCCTCTTGGGTCGAGGCAGCAAGCTTCCGCCCTGATCCGCAAGAGATATAATGCAAACAACATTGAGAACTTGAAGAAATGCCGTGAAATAGGCTACCCTGCGTTCATTGCGGAGACTAGGGAAAAGGTCAGGACGGGTTGGAGAACCTGGCAGGTCATTAGCAGTGAGCCGCTGTTTCCTAAGAGATAGGACTCTCATTCTCTTAGACAGATAAAATATTTCAATTAAGAAGCCAGCAGTTCCTTGAGCTTTTCCTGGAAAGCCGGTAGTACTTTCTTCCAGTCCCCCACCACCCCGTAGCGCGCATAGCGGAAGATATTGGCTTCCTTGTCCTTGTTTATCGCCACAATCGTCTTGGCGCCGGAGCAACCGCTCATGTGCTGGCTGGAGCCGGAGATAGCCACGGCAATGTATACGTCCGGCGCGATGATTTTACCCGTCAGGCCTACCTGTGCCGTATCCGGTATCCAGTTGTTGTCGCAGGGAGGCCGGCTGGCGCCTACGGCGCCTTTCATCAGCGCGGCCAGTTCCTCCAGTTGCTTGAATCCCTCCGTGCTGCCGATGCCCCTCCCCCCGGAAACGACAATCGACGCGTCTTCTATTTTCATGCCGGCGACCTCTTCCGCCACGCTCTGTACGATTTTGGTCTTAACGGTAGCAGTATCGATTTCCGCCTTAATATTTACGACCTCTCCCTTACGCGAAGCGTCCGGCTCCGGGGCTTCCATGGCCTTGGTGCGTATGGTCACTATCTGGGGGTCGGCCTCGGTGACAAACACCGCCTGGGCATTGCCGCCGTACACCGGCTTGGTCTGCAGCAGCCTCTTCAATTCAGAATCAATATCCAGGTCAACACAGTCGAGTATGGCTACCGTTCCCAGACGGAAAGCCAGTCGTGGGGCAATCTCGCGACCTGCATCGGTCTGCCCCATAATCATAATTAAAGGCTTAATCTGTTTCGCCGCGTTCTCCAGGATGCTTATATAAACATCCGGCTGGTATTCTTTAAGCTGGGCGTCATCGACGGCATAGACCCTGTCTGCCCCCAAGGCAATCGCCTGCTGCGCTAAAGACCCCACCCCACTGCCGAGTATAATCGCCGCCAGTTCCTGCCCGAGACTGTCCGCCAGCTTCCTGCCGATGCCCAGTCCCTCGGCGGCGATGGGCATGATTTTCCCTTCTTTTAGTTCACAGTAAACGACCACGCCTTTATTGTCGGACATCGTCAATCACCTCAAAAAACTATAAAATCTTGGACTCCCTAAGCTTGTTCGCCAGGTTTACCGCCATTTCTTCCGGTGTTTCCCCCTCGGCGAATTCGCACTTGCCTTCGTGCACTGGCTGGAAGAGCTTGCGTAGCTTCGTCTTAACGCCGGTTGATGCATCAAAGCCGATATCGCCGGGTTTCCAGACAACCGGCTCTATCTTTTTCGCCGCCATAATCCCCTTGATGGTAGGATAACGCGGCTCGCCGACTTCATTGCTTACGGTCACCACCGCCGGCAGTGTCGCCTCGATAACGTCATAGCCGGATAAAGTAGCTCTCTCTACCTTAAGCTTAGTATCATTGACTTCAATCTTGCGCGCTAAAGTGATACAGGGCAGTCCCAGTATTTCAGCGATGGCAGTACCGGTCTGCCCGGCGTTGGTATCGGATGCCTCCCGACCGCACAAAATCAGGTCGTAGCCCCCCTTCTTCTTAATCGCCAGCGCCAGGGCATCAGCCGTCGTCCCGCTATCGCCCTTGGTAAAGGCCTCGTCTTCGAGCAGGATAAGCTCGTCGGCGCCCATCGCCAAGGGCTTCTTAACGACCTCCCGCAGCAGGTTGACGCCCATCACCACTATCGTGATTGTCCCGCCTTTAGCTTCCTTGAGACGTAAAGCCGCCTCGACGGCGTACTCACCGTAAGGGTCGATGACCGGTGGCGCGCCGTGCATCTCTGCCTTGTTGCTCTCGGTATCTATCTTAAAACTGGCTGGCGGCGCTTCCGGGTCGATGACCTGTTTTACGCATACGATGATATTCATTGTATAGTCCTTTGCTAGAAATGCTGTGGGATTCAGACCTAATTTAGCATTGATTTCATTACCGTGTCAAACGTAGCGTTACCATCCGCTCGATACCGGCAAGGTCTTTTTCAACCTCAATATTAGCTGAAGGATAATATTTATGTAAAATAGCCCTTACTGCCTCCCCCTGCCCCTCCCCTATCTCCAGCAGTAGACCTCCGTTAGTATTTAGTTTTTCCCCCACCCCACTACATAACCTCCCGATTTTATCCAGCCCCTCTTCCCCTCCGTCCAAAGCGGCGGCGGGCTCATAGCTCAACAGCCCCTTATCAGGTATATCCCTTTGCCTCACGTATGGCAGATTGGCTATTATCAAATCGACGGGCTCTGGGAGAGGCTCCAGCAGGTCGCCTTTTAAAAACGTAATTCTATCTTCAACATTGTGCTTCGTAGCGTTTTTCCCGGCCACATCCAGAGCTTCGGCGGAGATATCGGTGGCGTAAACGGTTACGGAAGGTATATTAACAACCAGGCTTACGGCAATCGCCCCGCAGCCCGTCCCGATATCGGCGACTTTAGTATAGTTATACTGACGGCACAGGCTGATGGCTTTATCCGCCAGCAGTTCGGTCTCGGGACGCGGTATCAAAACGTTGGGGTTGACGTTAAAATCGAGCCCGTAGAACTCGCGGTGCCCCGTGATATAAGCCGTTGGTTCGCCCCTTGACCTCCGGGCCACGAGTTTCATGAAATTTTGTCTCTGTTCAGGGCTTATATCGGCATCGAGAGAAGCCAGCAGCCGGGCGCGGTCGATTCCCAGTACATACCTTAAAAGGACTTCGCTTTCGATTGAAGCGTCTTCGATATTATTTCCCGTGAGGAGCATCTTGGCTCTAAACAGCGCCTGTTTGATATTCAAGCCTTCTGTTCCTCAAGCTGTCTTTCGTGCTCGTCGGCCGCCAGCGCGTCGATAAGCTCATCGATTTTGCCTTCCATGAAGCGCGGCAGGTCGTGCAGGTTGAGGTTGACGCGGTGGTCGGAGATGCGGTCCTGCGGGTAATTGTAGGTCCTTATCTTTTCAGCACGCTCTCCGCTGCCTACCTGCGAGCGGCGCTTGGATGTGATGGCTTCCTCCTGCTTGCGCCTCTCTTCATCCAGCAGGCGCGTTCTTAAGACCGATAGTGCCTTGACCTTGTTCTGCAGCTGCGAGCGCTCATCCTGGCAGACGACGACCATACCCGTGGGCAGGTGGGTAATCCTGATAGCCGTGGCGACCTTATTGACGTTTTGTCCTCCCGCCCCACCGCTGTGAAAAACGTCGATTTTCAGGTCGTCAGGGTCGATGTCGATGTCCACCTCTTCCGCCTTGGGCAGCACCGCCACCGTGGCCGTGGAAGTATGAATCCGGCCCGAAGCCTCGGTAACCGGCACGCGCTGTACCCGGTGCACCCCGCTTTCGTACTTCAGCCGACTGTACGCGTTTTTACCTCTGACTTCGAAGATGATTTCCTTAAAGCCGCCTATCCCGCTTTCGCTGGTGCTGATGACGTCGGTCTTCCAGCCCTGGCTTTGAGCATAGCGACTGTACATGCGGTAGAGGTCGGCGGCGAACAGCGCCGCCTCGTTGCCCCCCGTCCCCGCTCTGATTTCCATGATGATGTCCTTCTCGTCGTTGGGGTCTTTGGGCAGCAGGGCTAACCGCAGTTCTTCGGTCAGCGTTTCCAGCTCTTCCTGTAAAGCGTCAGTCTCCTGCTTGATGAGGGCATTCATTTCCTCGTCGTTGCCGGCGGTGTTCATCGACTTCACGTCGTCTAGCTCCTTGACGAGTTTTTTGTACCTGCGGTACTTCAGGACGACGTCCTCGAGCCTGGCGCGCTCTTGAGACAGCTCCTGCACACGGTCGATATCGGTCGCCACCTCCGGCTGCGACAGTTTCCTGTCGATTTCTTTATAGCGTCTTTCGACTTTGTCGAGTTGGTCCATCATTTCCTGTTTGTCCTCTACAAAATTATAACACAGGTTAGAGGCCCCTCAAAGCTGTCTCAATTGACATTTTACGCTTAAACAGACTATAATCAATCGTGTTTGTCACATCTTCAAACGAAGGTTCATTGATTGAATTTATATGTTATCGTTTCTTTTCTTAGACTCATTGTTTACCCCTTTCTCCCGGATATCACATTTCAAATTAGATTAAAAGGAGCCGGACGATGACCATCACAGAAGTACTCGCCAGAAATGCCAGGCTGACTCCCGACGCTATCGCTCTCGTGGAAGTAACCCCCAGCACGGGCTTTAGAAAGGAACTCACCTGGAAACAGTTCGATGAAAGGGCCAACCGTGTCGCTAACGCCCTAATCGACCGCGGTATTAAAAAGGGCGATGTTGTCGTCCACCTGATGATGAACTCGCTTAACTGGCTTGAGGCATATTTTGGCATCCTGAAAACCGGCGCTATCGCCGCGCCCCTGAATTTCAGGTTCATCGCCCGGCAGATTAAGTACTGTATCGATATCGCCGAACCGAAAATCATGGTTCTCGACGGTAATTTCTCGGAGAGGGTCGCGGAAATCCGCGACGGCCTCAAGACTATCAAGCACTATCTCTATGTCGGCGATAATCTGCCGTCGGGCATGGAGCCTTTCGAGGACGCTCTGGCGAAGGCTTCTCCCGTTGCTCCCGATATCCAGCTTACCGGCGAGGATGAAGCTGGTCTGTACTTTACCTCCGGCACCACCGGCGACCCCAAGGCTACCCTGTTATGCCACCGCAGCCTGGAGCATACTGCCGTTAATGAGAACTTCTCCCACCGGGAAAACCGTAAAGACTGTTTCCTGCTCATCCAGCCCCTCTACCACACCGGCGGCAAGATGCACTGGTTCGGCAGCCTCATGGGCGGCGGCAGAGCTGTCATGACCACCGGCGGCGAAAGGGTAACGGCTAAACTGATTCTGGAACTATACAGCCAGGAAAAAGTCACCATCAGTATGCTGCTGGTGCCCTGGCTACAGGACATCGTTACCGCCCTTGACAGAGGCGACCTCAAGCTGTCCGACTATGATGTCAGCTCGCTGCGGCTCGTCCACTCCGGCGCCCAGCCTATTCCGCCGGTGCTGGTCAGGCGTTTCCTCAAGCATTTCCCCAACATCCAGTACGAGGAAAACTACGGCCTCACCGAGTCCGCCGGACCCTGCATGCACCTGGGACTGGAAAACCTGCATAAACTCGGCTCTTTCGGCTATCCCAGACTTAACCTGGATGCCCGCGTCGTCGACGATAAAGGTAATGACGTGCCGCCCGGCACGGTGGGCGAAATCATCATCCGCGGCGCTAATGTCATGAAGGGCTATTACAAAAACCCGGAAAAGACCGCCGAAACGCTGAAAGACGGCTGGCTCTACACCGGCGACCTCGTCAGGCAGGACGAGGAGGGATTCATCTCGTATATCGACCGCAAGAAAGACCTGATTATCAGCGGTGGCGAAAATATCTATCCCGTCGACCTTGAATCGGTGCTTATCGGCCAGCCGGAGGTCAAGGACGTGGCGATTATCGGGGTGCCCGATGAAAGGTACGGCGAGGTCGTGGCCGCCATCGTCCAGACCAAGGAAGGCGTTGACCTGACCGAGGCACAGGTCAGGGCTTACTTTGAGCCCAAGCTCCCCAAGTACGCCTGGCCCAGAATCATTCTCTTAGGCGATGTTCCCCGTAACCCTACCGGCAAAATTGAAAAGCCCAAGTTGAGAGAACGCTATAAAGATGTAAAATGGAATCCTAAAAAATAAAATCGTTTACCAAGAGGAGAGTAAAATGGACTTCAAGGACTGTGTAAAATTTGCTAACGACAATAAGACCTGCTATCTGGCTACCGTAGAGGGTGACCAGCCGAGGGTGAGAGCTTTAGGCATGTGGTACGCCGACGAGGCCGGATTCTGGTTCCAGGGGCAGACGGTCAAGGCTTTTTTCAAACAGGTTCAAAAGAATCCCAAGGTGGAAATCTACTTCCAGGCCCAGGACTTCAGCCGGGTAATGCGCGTCTCCGGCAAGGCTAAAATAATCACCGATAACGCCATACGGGCGCGCTGCATTGAGGAAAGGCCCTTCGTCAAGAACTTCGGCATTACCACCCCGGATAATCCCCTGCTGGGCATCTTCCAGGTTTATACCGGCGAGGCCTACTTCTGGACCATGGCCGACAGCATGAAAGAGGCCGACCTGCCCAGGATAAAATTCGGGCAATAACAGCAGGAATAGACAATAAGCTGAAATCATATTATAATCTTGTATAACCATGTTCTTGGAAACGGCAAAATAGAATCGAGCAGGGGGTTAGTATCTCCTGCTCTTTTGTTATTCACCTATCCAAATTAACCGGGCGGGGCTAAGGACACGACCCCCCGGAAATATATGTATCTGTACGTACTTACAGAGAAAGGGGGAAAATGTCGTTACCAGGTATTTTTTGGATAGTCCCGGTGGCATGTGTAATCACAGTCATATTCGCGATTTTCCTCATCAGGAACGTCATGAAGCGGCCCACCGGTACTCCCAAGATGAAGGAAATTGGAGATATTATTTTCCAGGGAGCCTGGGCATTTCTAAAACGCCAGTACACCACGATAGCCATATATTCGCTTGGCATCGCGATTATCATCGGTGTTCTGGTAGGCTCTCTGGGACATACCGGTGTCGAACAGTTTGGCTACAGTAACTTGAATGTAGGTCTGCGCACGGCGATAGCCTTTCTTGTCGGCGCCTTCTGCTCCGGCTTGGCGGGTTTCATCGGTATGTACATCGCCGTGAAATCGAACGTGCGCTGTGCCGCCGCCGCCCAGAGAAGTCTTAAAGAAGCCGTCGATGTTGCCCTGCGCGGCGGCGCGGTTTCAGGTTTTCTAATCACCGCCCTTAGCCTTATCGGCGTAACCATTATCTTCTTCGCTTACGGCGGCCATGACAACCCGCATATTGCCCCGCATCTTATCGTCGGTTTTGGCTTTGGCGCCAGCTTCGTCGCCCTGTTTGCCCAGCTGGGCGGCGGTATCTATACCAAAGCCGCCGATGTCGGCGCCGACCTCGTTGGTAAGGTCGAGTCTGGCATCCCGGAGGACGACCCGCGTAATCCGGCCGTTATTGCCGACCTCGTTGGCGATAATGTCGGCGACTGCGCCGGCCGTGGCGCCGACCTCTTTGAATCCACGGCGGCGGAGAACATCGGCGCGATGATTCTCGGTATCTTTGCTTATCTGGCGACGAACAACGTCGCCTGGGTACTGTTCCCGCTCTGTGTCCGCGGCTTTGGCATGATTGCCAGCATTGTCGGACTGCTCGTCGTCAGGGCTAAAGAGAATGAGAACGCCATGGATGCCCTCAACCGCGGCTACTTTGTCGCCATTGCCCTATCGATGGCCGGTCTGGCAGTCACGGTCTATTTCATGCTCGATAACTGGTGGCTTTTCGGCGCGGGAATCGTCGGCATCGTCGCCAGCATCGTCATCGTCTTCATTACCCAGTACTATACGGAATCGCGCTATCGACCCGTCAAGGAAATCGCCGAGGCGTCTAAAACGGGACCGGCTACGAACATAATCATGGGCATGTCCGTGGGCTTTTCCACCACATTTGCCACGGCGATTGTCATTGGTGTAGCGCTGCTGGTGGCTTACTGGATGGGTTCGCAGAGCGGCGTGCTTGGCGCTGGTGCTTTCGGCACGGCTGTCGCCACCATGGGCATGCTGATGACCTGTCCCTACGTGCTGTCCATGGATACCTTCGGGCCGATTACGGATAACGCCAACGGCATCAACGAGATGGCTGGCGCCGGACCCGAAGTGCGTAAAATCACCGACCGCCTCGATGCCGTGGGCAACACCACCAAGGCCCTGACCAAGGGTTACGCCATGGTATCCGCCGGTCTGGCCGCCTTCCTGCTCTTTCAGGCTTACCTCGACCGGGTATCGCTTATCAAGTTCGGTACGGAAGGACTGTACAACGTTGTCAATATCGCCCAGATTGAGGTCTTCGTCGGCGCTTTGCTGGCGGTGATGATTGTCTATCTCTTCAGTTCCTGGTCTATCAAGGCGGTGGGCAAGACGGCATCGAAAATCATCGAGGAGGTGCGGCAGCAGTTCCGCGCCGACCCGGAAATACTTAATCCTAAAGACCCGGCTAATCCCCACAAGCCCGACTACACCAGGGCGGTGGATATCACCACCCGCGCCGGTCTTAAGGAGATGATTGCTCCCGGTCTGCTGCCTGTTTTAGGCCCTGTTGTCATCGGGGTGATTTTTAAATATCTTCCGCTCGACTATGATGCCGCGATGGTCGTTGCCGCTGTGCTGATGGTGGGCACTATCGGCGGTATCATGATGGCGTCGTTCATGAACAACGGCGGCGGCGCCTGGGACAACGCCAAGAAGATGATTGAGGACGGCCAGCTCAAGGATGAAAACGGCGAGGTGCTGGGCAAGAAGACCTTCGCCCACCAAGCGGCTGTCGTCGGCGATACCGTCGGCGACCCGCTTAAAGACACCGCCGGGCCGTCCCTGCACGTGCTGGTCAAGCTCCTGGCGACCATCACACTGGTCATGTGCCCTCTATTCATATAAAGTCAAAAAGGGGCGGGCATAAGACCCCGCCCCTTTACCCTTCTCCCCCCTGTCATTGCGAGGAACGAAGTGACGTGGCAATCTCCATCTTTGCCTTCTTGAAAATGTCACTTCAGCGCAGGCTGGAATCCAGTTTAACCTCACCCCCTTTGTCCCCCTCTCCAAACGGGTCACCGTCATAATCCATCGCTTAATCTGTTTGGAGAGGGGGAATAAATTATAAAGAGGGGCTGCGCCCCTCTTAAACACCCCTTTTTATCCCTTCCTCTTAACCCTCTCCCCTTGTGGGAGAGGGACAAAGGGTGAGGGTTTGTGGGAGAGGATGAAGGTGAGGGAGTGAAGTCATTCCCCAACCAGTTCCTTAAATCGACGGCCGTTCCTGATATTATTAAAGTCTTCTTTTATTTTCATTCCTTAGAAACTTTTTCATCATTTGATGACGTTTGTTCTGCTATCTTTGCCTCTAGTGATGCTAACTTAAGATTCGCATCAATTAAGACATGCCCCTGTCTTATCCTATCAATTGCATTCCAAAATTTTGATTCTGTCAGGAATTCATCACAATGTAATACCTGTTCAATATACATCTTTGGCTTTGGATTGCATAACAATCCAACTCGTGCCATTTCTACGTTAATATCAAACCTTGCTTTGTCTTGGTAAGGTTGCGGGATTTTATCAATATCTTCATCACCAATACTTAAAATTATATTTATTGTACTTGGATTTTCTTTTGACCTAATTACGTTTAATTTTCGATTCTCTCGGTCAGTTCCAACAATATGAAATAAACATTTTTCATCTAGTAACGTACTTGATGAATACTGTCTTTTGTCAAACCATTTTCTTAATATTTCTATCATTTCTTTATCACTTTTTCGACTAAAATCTCTATGCTTATTACTTCTCCATAACTTAATTTGATTAACAATCCAAAAAGTACAACCAACTGCTACTAACAAAGCTAACCAAACTTGCCACCAAGGTATATCTGCCAAGTGAGTCAGTACCCAAGTTACCGCAATAGTCACCGCCGACCAGAAATATGGACTAGATAAAATAAATTGAAAAACTTTCGCCAATATATTTTTCTTTTCCATGTCTCAATTATAACATAATATTTTATGTCTCTTTCCCCCCCAAACACCTCCCTTTCCCAGTCTCCCACTTTTAAAAAGGGGGATTAAGGGGGATTTTATCACGACAAATTCCCCTTTACCCACCAGAACACCCGTGCTAACATCAAGATGTAAACAAGGTGGTGTTATACATGCCAAAGAAACTTAAACGCAAAAGGGCTTGCCCTGAGCAACGTCGAAGGGGCGGTCAGCCCGGCAACCAGAACGCCCGCAAGCACGGCTTATATTCTTCCCGCCTGTCCGTCGACCAGCTTTGTGAGCTCGCCAATATTCTCAATTCGGGCGGTCGGGACCCGGCGCTTATTGCCTTGCGCATCAAGCTCGGTGCCGCTCTCAAATCGGCACCGGATAACCGCCGCGTTCTCATGGAGGCTTCCAGAATTCTTTATAAATGGTTTCACGCTAATATCAGTTTAGACAAAAAGGACAACGCCCTTTTTAAAGCCTTTATCCGGGCTGCGCTTAAAGCGGTACAGCAAAATCAAACATTTTTCACGGAACGAATCGTATCTGGACCAGCCGAAACGATTGAAAATTTAACGGAACGAATCGAAGCTGAAAATCCTGAAAAAACACCCTGTTTAGCTGTGAAATAAAAAAATTAAAAAAGCGCCTTTTTACAAAACGAATCGTAGCTGAAAAACCGACGTCATCTTAAAAAGGTATTCGCCCTTATCTCCGTGCCGATGGTCGAGTCCGGCCCGTGTCCCGGGTGCACGATGGTATTCGGCGGCAGGGTCAGCAGCTTGGTCTTGATTCCCTTAATCAGCGCATCGTAGTCCCCGTCGATCAGGTCGTACCGCCCGATGCCGTAGTTGAACAGCGTGTCCCCCGTAAACACATGCCCCTCCCCTGCTATACTGATGCCGCAGGGCGTGTGCCCCGGCGTTTCCAGTACCTTGAAATGCAGCCCGCCAATATCGATATTGTCTCCCTCTTTAAGGATGCGTGTCGGCTTCGGGGCGCCCTCAAAAGGCGACTCGAACATGTAGCTCGGCGACTGCGGCAGGTACTTGGCGCACTCCTCATGCGCCGCCAGCTCGGCTTTGGTGGCCTGCATCACCTGTCCCGCGGCGCCCACATGGTCGGGGTGGCGGTGCGTCAGGACGATAACCTTGACCTTCAGACCCAGCTTCTCGACCATACCGATTATCTCCCTGCCGTTAGCACCGGGGTCGATTATCATGGCTTCTTTGGTCGCTTCATCACCGACGATATAGCAGTTGCTGGCGTACGGCCCGACGGTCAGTTTTCTAAGTATCAAGGCATCCTCCGCTACTCAACAGTATACCCCACGTACTTGCTTCATTTCTAGCTATAAGCTAAACTGGACTGGAATACCCGAATTAACCGCTGGGAGGCTGAATTGGCGGATATCCGTCCGTTCCGGGGCGTACACTACAATCCTTCTATGGTCAAAGACCTGACGAAGGTCATTTGCCCTCCCTACGACATCATAACACCCCAGATACAGCAGGAGCTCTACCAGCGCAGCGACTTTAATTTCGTCCGCATTGAGTACGGACGGGAACTGCCGCAGGACAAGGACACCTTCAACAAATACACCCGTGCCGCGGCTTCCTTTAAGGACTGGTTGGATAAGCGCATCTTAGTCACCGACGAAATGCCCTCGCTCTATATCGACGAGCACACCTTCAAGCACCAGGGCAGGACGCTCAAGCGCTTCAGCATCAACTGCCTGGTCAGGCTGGAGGACTGGAGCAAAATGGTTATCCGACCCCATGAGGGGACGCTTACCCGAGCCAAGAGCGACCGCCTGAACACGCTGTGGGCGCTTCAGGCCAATGCCAGCTCTGTTATGTCGCTCTACGAGGACAGGGACAAAGAAATTGCCTCGATACTTAAAAAGCAGGCAAATCATAAACCAGTCCTTCAGATACCTAACATTGATGGCGAAAGCCACCGCATGTGGGCTGTCACCGATGAAGATGCCATCGGGCGGATTAAAAGCTGTCTCGCCGACCAGCCTCTCTATATTGCCGACGGCCATCACCGCTATGAAAGCGCGCTGGTCTATCAGCGCGAAAGGCACAGTGCCTCTCCGGCAGGTAGCGGGGAAGCCCCTTACGACTTTGTCCTTATGACGCTGATTGATATCGCCGATCCCGGCCTGATTATTCTACCAGCGCACCGCCTGCTCCGCGGCATGGAGCAACCAGCGCTGGACGGCCTGTTGTCCAGACTGGACACTTTCTTTGATGTTAAGGATAATGCCATTAAAAAAGATATGAAATCGCAGATAAACGACCTGCTCGCTGGCGATGGAGGCGAAACGAAGCTGCTTTTGTGCGGTCTCAAGCCGGGCCGTTTACAGGTAATTTCAGTCCGCGATTTTCAGGCTATCCGCCCCATGTTCCCGGCTTTCCATTCGGAGTATTACCAGAAACTGGACGTCAGCATCGTGGACCACGTGATACTGGAAGAGCTCCTCGGCTTAAGTCATGAAAAAGCGGGGACTTTTCTGGACTACAGCTACGATGCTGAAACAGCTATAAAAAGGGTGCTGAACAAAGAATACCAGCTGGGCATCATCGTCAATCCCATCAAGCCCGCGGTGATTAAGAACATCGCCGACAGCGGCGACCGCATGCCCCGTAAATCGACCTATTTTTACCCCAAGGTGCCGGCCGGGCTGCTGTCCTACCGCTTCGCTTAACCGGCGCCGTCCCCACGACTGAATCCTTATTGTTTTACGTTTGACGCCTATCTGGGCATATGATAACATTTAAATAATTAGCCGGTCTGTTTTTACAGGTCATTATCTGTTGATAATGCGTCTGAAATTGGCGCCGGCGTGAGGAGTAGAGGCGTGCTGGTCGAGGAAGAGCTAGCCCGATTTTCTTCCGATAAAGAGTCCGTGCTTACTATCGGTGTTTTTGACGGAGTGCATCTCGGTCATCAACTGCTGCTGGCCGAATTGCTTAAACAGTCGAAAAAACGGGGAATGATATCCGGTGTGGTCACTTTCCGGCATAATCCGGAGAGGCTGCTATCGCACCACAACAAGCTCCCTTTCCTGACGGACATCGAGGAGAGGCTGGAGCTCCTCAAGCAGGAAGGGGTGACGATGGTGGTTCCGCTATCGTTTACCCCGGAACTGGCACAGCTCGGCGCCCGCGAGTTCATTACACTCCTGCAGAAATATCTTAAGATGAGAGGACTTGTTATGGGGGAGGACTTCGCACTCGGTAAGGAACGTGAGGGCGATACGGAAAATTTGAAAAAACTCGGCAACAGCATGAACTTCGACGTGATAATAGTGCCTCCGCTCAAGATAAACGGCGAGACGGTCAGCAGTACAACCATCCGCAAAGCGCTGGCGGCAGGTGATATGGTGAAAGTCCGCGAACTGCTGGGGCGGCCTTTCGACCTTACCGGCAAGGTGGTAACCGGGTACGGACGCGGCGTCAGTCTCGGCTTTCCCACTGCCAACCTGGAAGTAGCCTCGGAACATGTGCTGCCTCCCGACGGCGTGTATGCCGGCCAGGCTTATCTTAACGGAAACGTTTACTCGTCCATGATAAATATCGGTAAGAATCCCACCTTCGGTGTCAACAAACGGACCGTCGAAGCCCATCTTATCGATTATCACGGTGACTTATACGGCACCGACCTGCAGCTGGATGTCGTTGCCCGTATCCGAGAAGAGATGAAATTTGATAATATTGAAGAGTTGCAAAAGCAGGTCGCCGAGGATATTATCAGGGGAAAAGCCATACTCGATGCAACGGGAGCAAAGAAGAATGGCTAGAGCAAAAACTTCAGGAGTATCCACCGTGGACTCAATAGATAAACAGGTTGCTACTTACATGCGCGGCTCCGAGTTCGGCGACCAGCAGATAAAAGAGCAGATGGCTAAAGAGCTGCGGCAGCGGCTGATAGAAGCCCAAAAGGAAGGCCGCCCGCTGCGTGTTTACTGCGGCTTCGATGTGACTGCCCCCGACCTTCACCTGGGACATACCATCCCCATGAATAAACTCCGCCAGTTCCAGGACTTCGGGCATGATGTGACCTTTGTTATCGGGACTTTTACCACGCTCATCGGCGACCCCAGCGACCGTGACGAAGCACGGGTGATAGCGTTAAAGGAAAAAATTATGGAAAACGCCAGGACCTACGCCGAGCAGTCTTTTAAGATACTGGATAAAAAGAAGACTACTATTAAGTATAACTATGACTGGCTAAGCAAGCTGACCTTTACCGACGTTATCAGTATGGCTTCCTGTTTCACCGTGCAGCAGTTCATCGCCCGCGATAGGATACGCAACCGCCTGGATAAAGGCGACCCCGTCTGGCTGCGTGAGCTTCTTTACGCCCTGGCACAGGGCTACGACGCCGTGCATCTAAAGACAGACGTCCAGCTGGGCGCCACGGAGCAGCTTTTCAACCTGATGGCGGGTCGGCGACTCCAGGAAGCCTTCGGACAAAAACCGCAAATCTGCTTGACCTACCCGGTGCTGGTCGGCACCGATGGCACCGACAGAATGAGTAAGAGTCGCGGCAATTACATCGGCATCGCCGAGCCGCCGGAGGACATCTATGGGAAAACGATGTCCATCCCAGATAGTATCCTGCTACAGTACTTCGAGCTATTATCCGATGTCTCTGACGAAGAGCTGGCTGAATTTAAAAAGCAACTGGAAAGCGGCGTTAATCCCATGTCCCTTAAAAAGCGCCTTGCCAGAGAATTTGTTACCCGGTTTTACAGTGCCGAAGATGCCCGGGCGGCAGAAAAACATTTTGAGAAGACCGTGCAGAATAAAGAAGCGCCAGATAACATACGTGAATATCCTACCGATGGTAAAACTGCGCTTCTTATTATCTTGGCGCAATCAGGTCTGGTATCCAGCAACAGTGAGGTGGTACGCTTGTTAAAACAAGGGGCTATCACTATAAACGGGGAAAAAATATTCAAATCTAGTGTAGTAGTACCTAAAAATGCCGTTATAAAAGTCGGCAAAAGACGTTATCTAAAAACTACTTAATACTAAACTACATACTCAAGGAGAACAAATGACACAGTTACGCGTTCCCGGCCCTACTCCCTGCCCGCCGGAGGTCCTCAAGGCCATGGCTTGGCAGATGGTCAACCACCGCGGCCCTGAATTCCACGCCATGCTCGCCGAAGTGACCGAGAACCTGAAAAAAGTATTTCAGACGAAAAACGATGTGTTGATCTTAACCGGCTCCGGTACCGGCGGACTTGAAGCTGCCATCGTCAATACGCTTTCGCCCGGCGATAAAGTACTCTCGGTCTCCATTGGTGTTTTCGGCGACCGTTTCACTAATATAGCCAAGACCTTCGGCGCCGACGTTATCTCTTATAAAGTAGAATGGGGGAAAGCCGCCGACCCCGGCGTTATCGAAAAAGCGATTAAAGACAACCCGGGAGTTAAGGCTGTGATGGTTACCCATAACGAGACTTCCACCGGCGTAACCAACGACCTAAGAGCAATAAGCAAGGTAGTTAAAGGCGCTGGCAAGTTGCTGATTGTGGATGCCATCAGCAGCCTTGGTTCTATAAACCTTCCGGTTGACGAGCTGGGGTGTGATGTAGTGATTACCGCCTCGCAAAAGGGCTGGATGGTCCCGCCCGGCCTGGCGATGGTCAGTGTCAGCCCAGAGGCATGGAAAGCCCGCGAGTCGGCGAAGATGCCCAATTTCTACTGGGATTTCGTCAGGGCCAAGAATATGTATGAAGAAAAGAAGGAAAATCCATGGACGCCGGCGGTATCCATTGTTTTTGCCTTTACGGTTGCCCTCAAGATGATGTTGAAAGAGGGAATCAATAATATCTTTGCCCGTCATGAGCACATCGGTCAGATGACCCGCGACGGCATCAAAAACCTGGGACTCCCCTTATTCGCCGACCCTGCTCACGCTTCAAATACGGTTACTGCGGTGAGTATTCCAGAGGGCATGGACGGTAATAAATTCCGCCAGGTGGTGCGGGAACAATACCAAGTAGTACTGGCGGGAGGCCAGCAGACCCTAAACGGCAAGATATTCCGCATCGGCCATCTGGGCCTGGTCTATGAAAAAGATATAAAAGAGATACTTGCGGCGATACAAAAGGCACTGCCAATAGCCGGATTTAAAAAATAAGTATCAAAAAGGATAGTCCTATGGCGGATAATAAACAAAAGAAGGTACTGGTAACCGACCCTATTTCGAAAGAGGGTATCAAAGTACTCCTGAAAAACGCGCAGGTCGATATCAAAGAAGGTCTGAAACCGGAAGAAATCGGCGCGATTATCAGCGATTATGACGCGCTGATTGTACGCAGTCAGACCAAGGTTACTGCCGCCATCATCGAGGCAGGCAAGAACCTCCAGGTTATCGCCCGGGCCGGCGTGGGCACCGACAATGTGGATGTTGAAGCGGCAACGCGCTGCGGCATCGTTGTTATCAATGCGCCCACCGGCAACACCGTATCCGCCGCAGAACATGCCTTCGCCTTAATGCTGGCGCTGGCACGGAATATTCCCCAGGCCAATGCATCGCTGAAAAGCTGCGACTGGAAACGCAACGAATTCATGGGCACAGAGTTGCGAGGCAAGACGCTGGGCATCATCGGCCTCGGCAACGTGGGGTCGGAGGTGGCCAAGCGGGCGCAGGCATTTGAAATGAGGCTTATCGGCAACGACCCGCTGGTATCCATCGAATATGCCAAGAAACTCGGCGTGGAGCTTGTCGATTTGAAGCAGCTCCTTAAGGAGTCGGACTTTATCACTTTACACATTCCCCTGACATCACAGACCAAAGGGTACATCGGCACTAAAGAACTGGCCATGGTCAAGCCCAGCGTCCGTATCGTCAACTGCGCGCGGGGCGGCCTTATTGATGACAATGCGCTGGTCAAAGCGATACACGATAAAAAGGTCGCCGGGGCGGCCATCGACGTCTTTGAAAAAGAACCCTGTACTGAAAGCGTTCTTTTCGGTGAAGATAAAATAATCGTGACACCGCATCTCGGCGCCTCCACGACCGAAGCGCAGGTGCTGGCCGCCAGAGACGTCGCCGAGCAGATAGTCGAAATTTTCCAAGGCCTGCCTGCCAAGGCAGCCATTAACGTCCCCTACATACCATCGGAGACGCTGATGGCGCTGGAACCGTACCTGAAACTGGCTGCTGTGTTATGCAAATTAGTTTTTAAACTCGCCGAGGGACAGTCGAAGACAATCCGTATTAAATACAACGGAGATATAGCCAACTACGACACCAATACGCTTAAGGCGGCCGTTATCGGCGGACTGCTCGAAGGTATCAGCGAAGAAAGGGTTAATATCGTCAACTGCAACATCATTGCCGCCAAGCGCGGCCTGACGATTGTCGAAGAAAAGGAAGCTACCTGCACCAATTACACCAGCCTCCTTACCGTAGAAATAACTACCACTAAGGGAGTCTGGGCTGTAGCCGGTACTATTATGCAAAATGAAGCGCATATAGTGCGTATCAAAGACTACTGGCTGGATATCGTGCCGACACCCGGCTCATACTTTCTCTTCAGCGACCACCGCGACCGGCCCGGGTTTATCGGGGCGGTGGGTAAGATTACCGGCGATGCGAACGTGAACATCAGCTCCATGCATCTCGGCCGACTCAAGCCGAGAGGCCAGGCACTGCTGGTGCTTAACCTCGACGAGCCTCTGCCGGAGAAAGCCCAGCAGCAGATTCTGGCAATCCCGGATGTCTATTCCGTCAAGCTGGTGGCGCTGTAACAAATTATGCCCCTCTACGATATATTTTTATCTGTTATCGGTGCCGTTTTTGATATCATAAAATACCCATACATCAATTGACTTGACATATTCACGATGTTATCATAATTTCAGGGATTACTGACATGTCCGCACTGACTGAACTTTATCAGCAAATAGCCCTCTGCCACAAATGCGATATTGCCAGATTACGTACTAAAGTCGTTCCCGGCGAGGGGGCGGAGGATGCTGATATTCTGTTCATCGGCGAGGCACCCGGCTGGCACGAGGACCAGCAGGGCCGACCCTTCGTGGGGCAGGCAGGCCAGTACCTGGACAGACTGCTCCTCTCCATCAATCTCAACCGACAGCAGGTCTATATCGCCAATGTCATCAAGTGCCGTCCTCCTGATAACCGCGACCCCCTGCCCACGGAAATTCAGAACTGCCGGGACTGGCTTGATAAGCAGATTGAAATCATCAAGCCAAAAATGATTGTTACGCTGGGGCGTTACTCCATGGCGAGGTATTTCCCCGGCAAGAGCATCAGCAAAATACACGGGACAGCTGTAAAACGGGACGGCATTATCTATTTTGCCATGTATCATCCGGCGGCGGCTTTGCACCAGCAAAGCCTGCGTATCCAGATAGAAGCCGATATGCAGAAAATCCCCAAACTCATGGCAGAAATTAATCAAGTAAAGGAAGAAGAACCGCCGCCGCAGCAACTTAATATGTTTGAGGTTTAAACTACATGCCTAAATCAAAAATCAAAGTAATTCCCCTCGGAGGACTGGGGGAAATCGGTAAAAATATGATGGTGTTGGAATATGAAAACGACATCATCATCATCGACGCCGGGCTGATGTTCCCCGAGGAAGAGATGCTCGGCATCGACCTGGTAATTCCGGATTTTACCTACGTCACCGAGAGAAAAGGCAAGGTCAGGGGTATCATCATCACCCACGGTCATGAGGACCATATCGGCGCCCTGCCCTATTTACTGCCGCTACTGGATAATGTGCCGGTCTATTCCACGAAACTCACCAATGGTCTCATCCGCGTCAAGCTTAAGGAAAGGAAGACCCGCCAGGGAGTTAATCTGAAGGTTCTTGAGCACGGCCAGCAGATTACGCTGGGGAAATTCCGTATCGAACTGTTCCCCGTTTGTCATAGCATCCCCGATGCCTCCGGCGCTATCATCCACACACCTGAAGGGGTATTGATACACAGCGGCGACTTCAAAATCGACCATACGCCCGTTAGCGGCAGGCCTACCGACCTCTCACGTCTGGCCCAGCTGGGGGCAAAAGGTGTACTGCTCCTCCTCTCCGATTCCACTTATGCAGAACTCCCCGGCTATACACCTTCCGAGCAGTCGGTGGGGGAATCACTGGAGCATTTCATTGCCAACGCCCCGGGTAGGGTTATTGTAACTACCTTCTCTTCGCTTATTTCACGCATTCAGCAGGTTATAGATGCCGCCGCCAAGCACCAGCGGCGCGTTTTCGTGGTCGGGCGGAGCATGAGTGAAACAGTGCGTATTTCCCTTGAGCTTGGTTATCTTAAAGCACCCAACGGCATACTGGGAAAAATCGATGAATTGAAAGGCCTGCCCGCCAGGAAAATCGTGCTGGTTACCACCGGCAGCCAGGGAGAACCGACATCGGCGCTGGTACGTATGGCCAACCGTGACCATAAACACGTTCATATCCAGCGCGGTGATACCATCATCCTTTCCGCGACACCTGTCCCTGGCAATGAGTCGCTGGTAAACAGGACAGTTGATAGTCTATTCAAGCAAGGCGCTCGAGTTATTTACAGCAAGCTGGGACAAGTGCATGTCCACGGCCACGGTAGCGAGGAAGAACTTAAACTGATTTTAAGCCTGGTCAAACCCAAGTTCTTCGTTCCTATCCATGGCGAGTACCGTCACCTTAGCCTGCACGCCCGTCTGGCGGAATCGGTGGGCATATCGCCGGAGAGAATCTTCGTTCTGGAAGACGGCGATATCCTCGAGCTTAATGCCAATTCCGCGAGGAAAAATGGTAAGGTCACGTCGGGACATGTGTATGTGGACGGCTTGAGCGTCGGGGATATTGGAGGGGTCGTGCTCCGCACCAGAAAGATGCTTTCCCGCGACGGCATCGTTGTCGTCATTATTGCCGTCAACCGACAGACCGGTAAGTTAGTAGGGAGACCCGACATAGTTACCCGCGGTTTTATCGATACGAGAGAGTCCGCTAAAATGATAGAAGAGAGCCGCGACCTCCTGATAAAAACGCTCGACCACAGCGGCGGCCGTACCACCGAATTTAGTTTTATCAATACCAAGGTCAGAGATGCCCTGGACAAGTTCTATTACGACCGTACCAAGCGCCGCCCGATGATTCTCCCGTTCATGGTCAAGGTCTAACGGCAGGAGACATATGCGTAGAAAAAACCCGATGGATAAACTGAAGTCCCGTACCAAAAACAGGCCGGTTAGACGCGGTTCCTCCGGTGGAGCCACTTACCGATTTTTTACATCCAGGCCATTCTGGTACCTAGTTATCCTCTTTGTCATCGTAGCGCTGGTGGCTATCTTCCACCGTGAGGTAAACGACTTTTTCCTGGCTGTTTTCGAGACTATCGGGTGGGGGCTGGTATTTTTCGCCGTTTTAATTATTACCTTACTCACACTCGGTTGGCGCCGCAGACTAGACGTTATTCCACATTACTGGTACCGCTGGATAGGCGGCATCTGCTTCGTCCTGGCGGTATGGGGGATTTTGGGACTTATACGCTACCAGAACCTGCTCACGCCCAACGGTCTCGGAGGCAGCTTCGGCAAAATTATCGTCGGCAGCCCCGGTACAGACTCCTTGAGTACATTTCTCGGCATCCTCTGCGTTTTGGGTTTCGCACTTGCCGGCACCATTTTCATGCTGCCCCGCGAGTTTCTGAACGTTCTGAAGAGATGCCTCAACTGGTTCTACCAGTTTTTAATGGCAAAACCCTCGCCTAAGGCTCCTGTTCAGGACAGACGGCAGCCTCCGCCGCGTGTAATTCAGCCCAAGCCCTCTTACGAAAGCAAACCTCCCCTGCCCCCCGAAATGGAACAGCCGCTGGTCCCGCCGGAAATATCAAAATCGACTCAAAGGCTGATTGAAGCCGCGGAAAAAGCCGCAGAGTTAAAAAAGGCTGCTAAATCTGCTGATACTACGGCAACCGACCAAAGCCTGCATCAGGTAGCCACTGATGTCTGGAAGAAATACGGCCAGTCTGGCGACCTCGTGGAAATCGACGGCTGGCAGCTGCCGCCTATCGATATCCTGGATACATCACCTGAAGTTCAGTTCAGCGAAGCAGATAATCTGCAAAGGGCTAAGCTCATTGAAGATACCCTGGCCAGCTACGGTGTTTCTGCTAAGGTCGTCCAGATTAATGCCGGGCCTACGGTTACCCAGTTCGGCGTTGAGCCCGGCTGGGATATTAAATACAAAGAAATTAAAGAAAGAGACGACGACGGCAATATTCAGATACGGAGGGAGGAGATATCCAGGACCAGGGTCAAGGTGGAGAGGATTAACTCCCTGGCCAACGATATGGCACTGGCGCTGGCCGCACCCACCATCAGGATAGAGGCGCCCGTGCCCGGCAAATCCTATATCGGTGTGGAAGTACCTAACACGACCTCTGATATGGTCAGTCTGCGCGGCGTCGTCGAAACCAGTGCTTTCCAAAAGTTATTAGGTAAGACCTCCATGACACTGGCATTGGGTAAGGGAGCCGGTGGTGAATCTATCGCCGCCGATTTAACGAAGATGCCCCACCTGCTTATCGCCGGAGCGACCGGCAGCGGCAAGACGGTCTGTCTCAATACCGTCATCTGCTGTCTATTGATGAACAATACCCCCAATGATATCCGCTTTATCCTTATCGACCCCAAGAGGGTCGAGTTGACGCAATATAATAGTATTCCCCATATGGCTACACCCGTCATCGTCGATATAGATAAAGCCTTAAATGCTTTACGCTGGCTCTGTCAGGAGATGGAACAACGGTACAGGAGACTGGCTGCTGCGGGCGCACGTCATATTGAAGGCTACAATAAAGATAAAACAGGTGCTGATAAAATGCCGTATCTTGTCCTGGTTATCGATGAATTGGCCGACCTGATGATGGCCGGATACGACGAGGTAGAAACAAACCTGTGTCGCCTGGCACAGCTTGCCCGGGCTACCGGTATTCACCTAGTCGTGGCTACCCAGCGTCCCTCGGTGGACGTGGTTACCGGTCTCATCAAAGCCAACTTCCCCACGCGCATCAGCTTTGCGGTTACCTCGCAGGTGGACTCACGCACTATCCTGGACGGCGCCGGCGCCGAGAAGCTCTTAGGACGCGGCGATATGCTTTACATGCCCACTGAAGCCGCCAAGCCCAAGCGTCTGCAGGGCTGTTTCCTCTCCGACGCCGAGATAGAGCGCCTAGTCTATTTCTGGGGCGGACAGAAGAAAGAAGAACCGGACAAACTCAAGATGGAAACGCTGGTGGCTACCGCGCCTTCAGGGACTATCGGCGGGCACCCCCGCGACCCTCTGCTGGAGCAGGCTAAAGAGCTTGCCCGGCAGCATGAAGACATATCCACGTCCTTCCTGCAGCGCCGACTGCATATCGGCTACCCGCGCGCCGCCCGACTTAAAGAACAGCTCGACGCCGTTTTAGCGCAGGAAAAGGGAGAACAATTCGACGACTCCTTTATAGAAAGCATGGATGAAGAAGAGGATGGGGAGGAAGAAACCGGCTAGTGGCCGCTTTTATCTAGTTGTTCAATCATATATCCCATATTGTATAGTAGGTTCAACAGACCATTTTCACCAACCAGGTGGCCTGCGCCTACAACAACAAAATAAACCTCATTATCAGCCAGGAATTCTATTATTTTTTCTGCCATGTTTAAATTACGCTGGTCGAACATCATTTCATAATAAGTCGCCATATCAGGTTCTTCAATAAAGGCTTCAAACACAACGGTCTCCATCCAAGCTGTATCGCCGTCCGACCAAGCATTGAACAGGTCCTCCAGGTATTTGCCCGTCTCCGGATTATCGATATCGTATTCCATGGCCTTGATAATACTTTCATCCGGCACGGAACTCAATAAAATCATCTGAAACTCCGATGTTTCCAGCTCCAGGATATCTTTATTATTTTCTTCAGCCTTGTTCATAAAATATAAATCTATACCATATTCAATCTTATAACCCAAGCTTTCCAGTATATATTGACTCATCAAGTTGTATATAACAAAAGGTTTGTAAGCATCCAGCAAGACCATAGGAATACCGTACTGCTGAAATTGTTCGTCAAGTTTATTATAAAGTTCCTCCGACACGTGTTTTTTGAAACTGTCGCCCTCGGGATACGTTCCGTACTCTAATAGTAATTCCATGGCAACAGCCTGGGTGAGATTGTTGGTATTTACTTCCACTACAAGATAACGGGCGGAATCGAAAGCATCTTCTATAGTATTGTCCAAGGGATATAGATCCTGATTGGCAATATGCACCGAACCTAAAAGATAAACATGCGTAGTATCAGAGGATATTTTCCAGATGAATAATTTACCGCTTGTATCTGTTGTATCTTGTGAGGAACAGGCGTTCGTTATAAGCAGTATAAAGGATAATAAAATAACCAGAACACCAGCTGCTATCCGCTGAAACGATTTCATTCCTTTTCCTCCATAGCCAAGGTTTTACCTTATATTAGTCTATTATACACTCTTTTTTATGTTATCACGCACTTTATAATACAGGGACTATCTTGTTGGATTCATTTTCCAATTACCCCAAATCCCCAGAATATCCCCGCCACAACTAAAGCCACCAGTAAACTGCCGACAACCACCTGCGCTATCGAGTGCTGTTTTAACTCTATTCTTGCCCAGGCGACCGGCGGCAAAAGAATCACCGCCCACGCCGCCTCCGCACCGTATACTATAATCGCTATTGTCAAAGATGCCACAAGAAAAGCCGTATGCAGACTTACTTTCCAGTAATAATTTATTCCCATAAACAACACTATCGATATAAGGCCCGCCGTAAAGGTAACCGCCAGCATTTCTGGAGCATTTAGTTGCCACAATAACCCACAGCCGATAGCTCCCAGGCCGCTGGCGAATAGATAGACAACATTACGCTGCTCGCGCGTAGTGTTAAAAAATCCCTCCATTCTTTTACTGCGCACCAGATAAATCACGATTATTAGTGTCGGCAGGACACTTACTGCCAGGGATATGGAGGCACATTTCAGCGCCTCTAATATTCCGGAGGTCTCACTGAAAGCAAGCAATATGATAATAACAGCGCTTACCACAAAAGGATTAAGCGTGTTGGATATCAGCCGTGCCAGTCTTTCTCTCATTTCCATCCGAATGTTATACTTATAGTAGCCTAATATCTTTTCCGACGCAAAAAGGTACTTGATATGGCTATGATTAACGACAGCGGTATTTTTATTGACAGGCTGACGCTGGGACCTTACGAAACCAATGCCTATATCGCCGTCTGCCTTAAAACAAATGAAAGCCTGGTGGTGGACGCGCCGGCAAGGGCTTCCGATATTATTGCGAGTCTAAAGGGTACCAAACCCAGATATATACTACTTACTCACGACCACTTCGACCATACCGGCGTCATTACATCGCTGCGCTCACGCCTAAAAGTGCCGCTGGCTGCCCATCCGCTGGACTCCTTTCAGCTTAAGACCCCGCCGGAAATACCCTTGCAAGACGGCGATAACTTAAAACTGGGCAATCTGGAAATACAGGTACTGCATACGCCGGGGCACACGCCGGGCAGCCTGTGCTTTAAAATTGGGCAATACGCCTTCGTAGGCGATACCATTTTCCCCGGCGGGCCCGGCCATACAGAAACGCCGGAGGACTTTCAGCAGATACTGAAATCAATCACGGAGAAAATATTCCGTCTCCCCGATGACACTGTGCTTTTCCCCGGCCACGGCGACAGCACCACGGTTAAAAAAGCTAAAGAAGAATACGCTGCTTTTGCCTCTAGGCAACACGACCCTGATATTTGCGGAGATGTTACCTGGCTGATGTGAAGGATAAAGAGAAGGCTTTTAGACTGCCACTCTGTTATGAGTACCCAGCGCCAGCTGCATTTCCCCGGCGATTCTCCCGGCGATGTTAGACCAGCCCCACTTACTTACTGATGCCCTGATAGACATGACGGACTCCGTATCCTTTGGTAGCAATGACAGCTGGTCAGAAATCGCCCGGGCAATTTCTTCGGGCGAATTGTCCTTTAAGATATAGCCGGTTTCACTGTGTTTGATGATTTTCTTCAGGTCGCCCACGTCGGTAACGGCAACGGGCGTACCGCAGGCAAGTGACTCCAGGGGCACCAGCCCGAAGCTTTCATAATAAGAAGGCACGACGCAAATATCGGC
>DAOULS010000047.1:0-7363 GCA_034418415.1 Dehalococcoidales bacterium
GGCGAATACCTGCCAGGCAAGCGCCGACTTCGCAATCAGGCTTAGCAGGATATAGACCCTCTCCCCGAAGATGTAATTGCGCCAAGGTCCCACCTTCTTGTACTGCAGAACCATGTTGACCGCGAAGCTGAAGAAGAATACGAACAGCGTCGGCAGGATAACGTAAACGAAGCCCGGCACGCCCCCCTCCGTCTTGGCCAGCGACCCGAAGAAATAGATGGCGATGGCTATCCACGGCGCTATGCCGGCGATGCACCCCACCACGTAGGAAGTCCAGTTCGTCTTCTCCGTCGTCTGGTTGTGCACTTCCATGACTAGACCGCAGAGGTTCATCACGCCGGTCAGCACGAAAGCCATTATCAGGGAGGCGAGGTCGTACACGCCGCAGAGCATCCCGATGAGTACAATCATCAGCGAGGCGCTGAAGGCGTACTCGAACCAGCGGGCGTAGTTGATGCCCCTTTTCAGGTTTTTAACGTACCAACCGAATGTCCCCGGTGAGGCGATGGTGAAATGGGCGACGGCGGAGATGAACAGGAACACCGCCACCAGCACCCCGAAAGGCACGTTTACCAGGGTGCTCGTTTCCGGCCAGAGCTTGCCCGTTGTCTGGTCCAGCGTCAGGAACGATGTCGTAATCGGTAGTGTGAAGTCGTTGGTCATGAGTATGATAAGCAGTCCCTGTACGAGGTGCAGGAATCCCATGAAAATGTTCCAGATGCGCAGTTTTTCGTATTGCGGTTCGTTGTTCATGGCAGTCTCCTTCCTTCGCATAGTTCCCCTTTATCTCAATAGTATATATAAAAAAACAGGACAGTCAATACCCGTTTATATAGTTACTCCTGAAAATCTGTGGAAATGGGGTTAAAGGTGAGAGACAAGTTATGGTGATTATGATTGATAAAAAGACAGCCTAGTTGCCTGCTAGCCTAATGCTTTTATACACAGTTCCATTTTTATCTGCTTAATCAGTTTAATCTCAGTTATACCCTGTTATTTCCCCTGCTGGGGTGCTAGTCCATTCGTAGTCATGTGTGGGGTTAGAGGTAAAAGAAAAGTCACTAGACACCCAATATGTGACACCATCTGATAAGATTATAAAATTTGTATTTCTCGTATAATATTGTTCAACTATATGTGCTCTAAAAGTTAGTTCGTAGGGAATTAAATCAGGCGATAAAAGTATTACGTAGTCACTACCTACTAGATTACCATATTGGTCGTATAAGTCATAGTAGCCGTTAGTATAAGTTAATCTAAGTTCATAGTATTGCCCTCTAACAAGACGGTTGGATATAGGAGTGTGTATTAGGTATTCTTTATATTCGCCGTTCTGCAAGAAAATCACATAGTAACCATTAGTATCGTAATATTTTATATCTACTACTTGCCCCACAATAATTATTTGGCTGTTTGGTATATCAACAATAATTGGTATATCACTAACTGGTGGAACATAAATATCTTCTGGATTTTGTGTTTCGTGCAATTCTTGTGGGGTACTAGTATTGGTATTCAATAATGGAAAATGAGAGGCTTGATTATTATTATTTCTATCACACGATAACCATTCACCCTCGCATGATAGGATTAAACACATAATAAGAATAATCGGGATTATCAGTAAAATTTTAGAAACAATTCTTTTCATGCTTCTTTACCTTAACCCCGCCCGCTTCCTTGTTATTAAAAAGGTCGGGGATACCGTTGTCGGATTTTGCCTAGCACGGTATTTTAATAAAACTCCTTTGCTGCTAGCCTAATGCTTTTATATCCAGGTTCTGTTTAACCGTTTCTGCCATTTTGGTCAGTTTCTTTTCGTGGTTCAGGCCGGTCTTGGGCAGGTTATCCTCGATTATCTTAACTATATCGTTTACACTGGTTTTGGTCGAAATAATCGGTATTCCCCTGTCTTCCGCCCTGTGGAGCACGCCGTATGTCGGCGGCTTGCCGGCGCCGCTTAAAACGAGGCAGCTCGTCGGTGTCTCCAGCGCCGCCAGCTGCATGTCCAGCCGCTCCTCCCTGATAATGGCGGCTTTGTTTTGCTTCCGCCCGAAGTAGTCTAGCCCCGAACCCACCACCATCGCCCCCAGCATGTAGTTCTCCACCATCTCATTGGACTTTTCGGCGTGGTTGAGTATCTTCCCCCCGATGCATTCCGCCAGTTCGCCTACCGTTATCGCCAGCAGCACGCGGTCCTCCGGGATTACCCCCAGCACCCTGACCCCCTCTTTCCCGTATTTCGCGGCGACCTCTTCTTTTACGCTTTTTAAAAGAGCCTGCGGGACCTTGTTGACGATTATCCCCAGCAGGCTTTCCCCCAGCGCTTTGTACAGGCTTGCCGGTTTGCTTGTGTAAGTCTCTACTATGATTACTTTAGCCTTGAGCTTTTTGGCTGTTTCGCTGACTTCCTTGCCGGTTCCGGCTTCCGCCAGGACGATGTCCCTGCTTTTTAGCGCATTGGACTCGTTACCGATAATCTCCAGCCCGGGTATCTGCCGCATCAGGCTGGTATCGTCGGTTTTTCCTTTGCCCTGCAGGTTAAGGTAGCCTACCTTTTTACCCGCGTTCAGCAGATTAAGCGCCAGGCCGGCGCCAACGGCGGTCTTGCCCGCCCCTTCTTCCCCGGCAATGATATACAGTTCGCCCAATTTTCTCTCCGTTTTTTAGAATAAATTAAGTCAATATATTATAATCCTTTAAGCGGAATACGTAAAGAGGTATAATCTAGGAAAGCCGCTTTGGTTTACCGGGAATAAAGTACGCCTATGAAAGACATGCTTTCTATCGTCATACCCACCTATAACGAAAAGGATAACATTGCCCCTCTCGTGGAGAGAGTCCATAACGCCTTAAACGGCCACGAACACGAGATAATCATCGTGGACGATAACAGTAAGGACGGCACCATCGAAATCGCCGAGGGGCTGGCGGCGCGCTACCCGGTGAAGTTGTTCGTGCGCCGCGAGGAAAAAGGCCTGGCCACCGCCGTGATTTATGGTATCAAGCAGGCCTCCGGTAACGTCATCGGCGTCATGGACGCGGACCTCCAGCACCCCCCGGAAGTCCTCCCCGCTATCGTCAAGGCCATGGAAGACGGGGCGGACATGGTTTTCGCCAGCCGTTACATCAAGGGCGGCGGCTGCCCCAACTGGGGACTTTTCCGCAAGATTGTCTCCCGGGTTGCCATGAGTATTGCTCATGTCCTGCTGCCCTCCTCCCGCCGCGTCAAAGACCCCATGACCGGCTTCTTCATGTTCCTGAAAGACAACGTTGATGTGGCAAAACTCAAGCCCATCGGTTATAAGATTGCCCTGGAAATACTGCTGGTCGGTTCCTTTAATAAAGTCGTCGAGGTGCCTTTCATCTTCGAGGAGAGGAGCGCCGGACAGAGCAAACTGCGACCCCAGCAGCAAATCGACTACCTGAAACATATCTTCAGCCTGATGGCACGTACCGGCGAGCTTGCCATGTTCCTCAAGTTCGTCGCCGTGGGCTTGAGCGGCGTTGCCGTCAACGAGGGCCTTTACTGGCTTTTAACACGGTTCGGCGGCATGGCATCTTACGACTACTGGGCGGTGGTCATCGGCATCGAGGTCTCCATCATCACCAACTTTATCCTTAACGATACCTTCACCTTCGCCAAGCGGCGCACGGGCAAGTCTTTCCTGGGACGCCTCCTCAAGTTCAACCTCATCTGCCTGGCTGGCGCTGCTATCCAGTGGGGACTGTTCATGTTCTTTACCCGCGTCTGCGGCGTTTATGACCTGCTTTCCAATTTCATCGGTATCGTTGTCGCTTTCCTGTGGAATTACTTCGTCAATAGAAACTGGACATGGAAATAAAAAGTAAGCTTCATCGCTTTTACAGGTGGCAGTATTTCTGGCTCTTCCTGATTGTCCTTTCCACTCTGATTATGCACTTTTGCATCATCGACAAGCCGGCGGAGCTTCTCTTCGATGAGCAGCACTACATCAATGACGCCCGGAACATCATCCTCGCTGCCAAAACGGTGCGCGCCGAGCACCCGCCTCTGGCCAAGCTCTTTTTCGTGGCGGGGGAATTAATGTCCACCGGGTTTAAATCGCCCGAGAAAGATACCGGCATTACGACACGGCAGGCACTTGATAGCGTCAGCACCTCAATCTATGTGACTGATGCCTCGGTATTCAAAATAAAAGAGACGATAAGAATCGATGAAGAGAACATGTATATCCAGAGCATCGATACGTCACTTAATAAACTCACCGTCAAGCGAGGTTTCGGCACTAATGCCGCCAGACACGATACCCAGCAGACGGTTTACGTGTTTGACGATAACCCCTGGGGCTGGCGGTTCTTCCCCGTTCTTTTCGGCACCGCTGCCATCGTCCTCTTTTATTTCCTCTGCCGCCGCCTCAACCTGACACAGACGGCATCGAATATCGCCACCTTTTTACTGGCTTTCGAGAACCTGACCTTCGTCCAGAGCAGCGTCGCCATGCTGGATGTCTTTTATCTCGCTTTTATGATGGCGGCGTTTTTACTCTATATCTGCCGCCGGTACATCGCTTCGGGTGTTGCCATCGCTCTAAGCGCACTGTCCAAGCTCAACGGACTGCTGACCCTGCCGGTCGTCGGTATTCACTGGATTTTCTCGCGGCGGCCCCGCTCCTGGTGGTTTTTGCTGGTTATTATGTTCGCTGTTGTTGCCTTCATTGAGCTGATGATTGTCTTCGACGTCGCCATTACCCGCGATTTTGCTGCCGTGTCCAACCCGTTCCACCGCCTCAGTGAGATGCAGTCCCTTAGCGGCAGCCTCACCTTCGCCACCGTCGACCACCCCGGTGCTACCCATGCCTGGGAATGGGTCCTCCGCTATACGCCGATGTCCTACTGGTATACGCCCCATTACACCGGCGCCATCAGCTTCACCATCTGGGCGATGATTATTCCCACCTTTATCTACATGCTCTTCCGGGCGATAAAGGGCAGCGATGCCGCCCTGTTCGGCATATCATGGTTCGCCGCCACTTACCTGATATGGATACCGGCCACCCTCATCACCAATAGGGTCACCTATATCTTTTACTTTTACCCCAGCATCGGCGCTATCTGCCTGGGACTGGGTATGGCTTTACACCAGCTGCTCGATTATTTCCGCAACGGCCGGATTACCTGGCTTAGAAGGGCATTGCTTATTATCTTTATTGTTTTCCTGGCGGCACATCTGGTCTCTTTTATCATCCTCTCTCCCATTGTCCCCTTCGACTTCGGCAGTATCGTCGGCATCACTCATTGACTGTAACGCAGTCGTCCCGCTATAATTGATTTTTACCCGGTGCTATAATTACTCTTAGGGTGGTGAGGTTATGCGCGAGGCTGTGCTCTATGATAAACTGCCGGAATCCAGGGTAGGGTGCCGCACCTGCCAGTGGCGCTGCCGGATTAACCCCGGCAAGTACGGTGTCTGCGGCATGTACCGGAACCGGGAAGGCGTGCTTTACAATATCAACTACGCCCTGATATCTTCCGCCGCCGCCGACCCCATCGAGAAGAAGCCGCTTTTCCACTTCTATCCCGGCACGTTGTGCTTCTCGCTGGGCACGCTGGGCTGCAACTTCCACTGCAAACACTGCCAGAACTGGGAAATCTCCACCGCCGACGGCGCCGACCTGGAGAATACCTGCCGCGAGCTCCTTCCCGACGCCGCGATTAGGCTCGCCCGGCAGTCCGGCTGCCGCGGCATCGCCTGGACCTACAACGAGCCGACCATTTGGTTCGAATACACGCTGGACTCGGCAAAACTGGCGAGGGATAACGGACTCTATACGGTCTATGTGACTAACGGCTACGCCACGCCGGAGGCGCTGGATACCATCGGGCCTTATCTGGACGCCTGGCGCGTGGATATCAAGGGCTTTTCCGATGCACTCTATAAAGACCTCTCGGGCGTGCCCCGCTGGCGTGAGATTATGGAAGTAACAATTCGCGCCAAAGAAAAATGGAACATGCACGTGGAGGTGGTCACCAATATCGTCCCCACGATGAACGACGATGAGAAGCAGCTTAAAGAGCTGGCCGACTGGATACGTAAAGAGCTGGGAGAGCTGACGCCTTGGCACGTGACCCGCTTTTACCCGCACCACAAACTGACCCACCTCCTGCCGACGCCGCTGGCAGCCATCGAGAAAGCCGTTAAAATCGGCCGTGAAGCCGGGCTTAAGTTCGTCTATGCCGGCAACGTGCCCGGCCATGAGAGTGAGACCACCGTTTGCTACGCCTGCGGCAAGCCCGTCGTCAGAAGGGTCGGCTACCAAACGGAAGTGACCGGACTGAACGGCTCGAAATGCCGTTACTGCGGGGCGGAGCTTAACTTCAGGTCGCTTAACGCCGGGGACTCTTCCTGAAGGAGGTGCTGTATGATTAGACATCCGTCGGCGGCCGGGTTTTATTATCCCGCGTCGCCCGCCGAAATAAAGTCGATGCTCGACCGTTTCATCGATAAAAACGCACCCAAAGAAGATGCCGTCGGCCTGCTGATGCCCCACGCCGGCTATCCCTATTCCGGGGCGGTCGCAGGGGCGACACTCTCCAGAATCGTCTTCAAGGACACCTTCATTATTATGGGGCCCACCCATTCCGGCCTGGGCAAGCCCTTCAGCGTAATGCCGGAGGGTACTTGGCAAACGCCAATCGGAGAGGTGGAGGTGGACGCAGAACTGGCAGGCAGAATCATCAGCCTTTCCAGGTACGCGGAAGCGGACTACCGCGCTCATGAAGACGAGCATGCTGTCGAGGTGCAGGTGCCGTTCCTGCAGTACATCAAGCCGGACGTGCAAATAGTGCCGGTTATCCTCGCCGGCGCCTCGGATGCCGTTTATAAGGAAATCGGGCACGCCATCGCTCAAGCGATTAAGGAACTGAAGCGGGAAGCCGTTATCCTTGCCAGCGGCGACATGACCCACCACGAGCCGCAGGCGGTCGCCAAGCGTAAGGACATGGCGGCTGTCGAGGCGATACTGGCCCTCGATTCAGACGAGCTAACGCGCCGCTATAACGACATGCACATCACCATGTGCGCCCATGGCCCGGTGGTCACGCTCATGGCCGCCGGCAAAGAGCTGGGGGTTACCGAAGCTGAATTCATTCAATACCAGACCAGCGGCGAGACCACCGGTGATTACGATGCCGTCGTGGGGTATGCCGGAATTATATTTAAGAAATCGACCCAAAAATCGACCCTGCACCCCATCGCGACTTTAGCTAAAGACACGGTGGAGACGTATGTAAAAACGGGTAAAATGCCCGCCCCGCCCCAAGACCTCACCCCGGAGATGAAGGCAAAGGCAGGGGTCTTCGTGTCCATCCACAAGCTGGGCGA
>DAOULS010000048.1:0-6544 GCA_034418415.1 Dehalococcoidales bacterium
ATTCCGCACGGTCGTCAAAGAGCACCTCAATACCCGCCGCTTCAAGGTCGGAATAAAGCTTTTCAGCGACTTCGGGCACCTTGGAGCCCTCGCGGGGAAGCGGGCAGAGATAGACATGATACGGGGCGATGGAGACGGGCCAGATAATGCCCTTGTCGTCGTGGTGCTGCTCAACAACGGCAGCCATGAGACGTCCCAAGCCCAAACCGTAGGAGCCCATGATAATGGGGCGGGACTCGCCCTTCTCATCGAGGAAATAAGCACCCAGCTTCTCGCTGTAGACAGTGCCCAATTTGAAAATATGGCCGACCTCAATACCGCGGGTAGAGGCAAGCTTGCCTCCGCACTTAACGCATTTATCACCAGCGCGGGCGCGGGCAATATCCGCCACAATATCAGCTTTAAAGTCGCGGGGGTAATTCACATTTTTAATATGGGTATCCGGCTTATTGCCACCAGCCACGAAATTAACGCCCGACGATACGGAGTCGTCAGCGATGACCTTAACACCTTTAAGTCCTATAGCGGAAGCGGAGCCGGGCACAATGCCAGCGGCAATGACTTCCTCTTCAGTAGCCAGGCGGAGGTCGGCACAGTGCAACTCATTCTTGAGCTTGGTCTCATTAACCTCAAGGTCGCCGCGGATAACGCCGAAGACAAAAGCGCCGTCGGCGATATAGAAGACAGCCTTGAGGGTGCGGGAGGGGGGAACCTTGAGAAAACCAGCCACCTCCTCGATGGAATGCATGCCGGGGGTGGCGACCGGCTCAAGAGGCAGGGGCTTGCCGCCATCGATTTTCTCCTTGACGCTAACGGCTTTTTCCGCGTTGGCGGCGTAGTCACAAGTCGAGCAGGAGATGACCTCATCCTCGCCGGAGGGGGCGGTCAGGATAAACTCACGGGAGTCTTTGCCTCCCATAGTACTGCTATCAGCTTCAACGACCATGACATCCAGTCCGCAACGTTCGTAGATATTCCGATAGGCGCGGTATATTTTATCGTAGGCGATATCCAGTCCGGCCTCATCGGCATCAAGGCTGTAAGCGTCTTTCATGAGGAACTCACGCACGCGGATAAGTCCACCGCGGGGTCGGGGCTCATCGCGGAACTTGACCTGTATCTGGTAGAGCATCTGCGGCAGGTCGCGATAACTCTGGACATAACGGGTAGCGAGGGAGGCGATGACCTCCTCGTGGGTGGGGCCTAAAGTAAGCTTACGCTCGCGGCGGTCAAAGAGGTGGAAAAGAACGTCGTTCATCGAGCGGTCGCGTCCCGAGGTCACCCACAGCTCGTTAGGCGAGAGGACAGGCAGATTGACCTCCTGCCCCCCGGCTTTATCCATCTCATCGCGGATGATGTCCTCGATTTTCCGCAGCGACCGCCAGCCCAGCGGCAGATAGGAATAAACGCCCGCCACGAGCTGATTGATCAAGCCCGCCCGGACCATCAACTGGTGGCTGACATTATCCGCATCGGCGGGGACCTCTCTTAAAGTCTTGCTGAAAAGCCTGGAAATACGCACGCGCGACTCCTCTCTCTATTGTAGTGCGGTAGCCAGCTCCAATATCTGACTCATCAGACTGGTCGCCAGGGCTTCCTGGTCGTCTCTAAGTTCAACAAGCTTATTATACAGCGCCAGCCACTTATCGGCTTCCGCCTGGGTAGAAGAATTGTTATAGAGGGTAGCGGCACTGTTAGCCTCGGCGTTAAGCAGGTTCCTGAACACAACATGCGCGTTATATTCCGTTCTCAAGTCGTCATTAGCCTTGAGGTCAGCGGGATTGGCGAACGACCAGCCCCTGAAATAACGGGAGCCGGTGTCCGGGGTAAACACATGACCGATAGTGGCGTCCAGAGCCAGAAACTCTCCCGGGGAGACCTCGGCGAGAACCCAGGCGTGGTCGGAGTCCAGAATATCAGTGATGAGATGCTCGACACTGCCGACGACGATAACCGCGTCGATATCCAGCGCCTTGCACATATTCCAGACATCAGACGCCATATTATTGCAGTCGTAAACGTCTTTTTCATAGAGATGCGACGCTTCATAGTTGCTGACGAGCTGTGCCAACATCTCTTGAGTGGTCAGACCGGTATACTCGTACTTCATCTGGAGGTCATTAAGCTGCTGGGTAACGCCGGAAAGTTGGCTTAAGGTGTCCTGGTAGAGAGAATCGACGTCATCTTTTTCAGTCTGGAGGGCGGCGAGGTCAGACTGCGACTGGGTCAGCTGCGACTCGGTGGACGCGAGCTGGTCAACAAGCTGGTCGTACTTGCTCTGGGAGACGCCGCCGGAGCAGCCGGTGAAGGCGACGGGTAACAGCAGGGCGACGGCTGCGATGGCAATAAATATTTTCTTTTTCATTTTGAGCTCCTTTTAATTTACTTGTTATATTAATAACTAAATTTTAGGAAAGGGGAAAAATTGGAGGCATAAATTAACTTTCTTTTTGACGCTTTTCGTGCCTTATTTCATTTAGTGTTCTCGGTCGTAATTCGTCTCTTCTATCAATCAACACTTGAAAATTCTCTATTAAATTGACATCATCTTTACCATCTTGTGTAAAAATTATATCAATTTTATGTTTTTTGAAATGTTTAAAGGAACGACGTACAAAATCTTCATAGTTTAAAATATAAAAACCTCGATCATTTTCTTGCTTCCTAAGATAACGGACTAATTGATGCCAACAACGAAGCGCAGGAGGACCAGCGAAAGCCTCTATAGCTATACGTTCATTAACAATACCTTGATTCACCAAAATACCGAGTAACTCAAATTTATCCATCAATCTTTCAACACGTTTTTCATTTTCTATTAAAATAAATGGAGAATCATCCTGATTCAAGGTGTATATATATCGAAGTGTTTCTATTATTTCTTCACGGCGTAATTCACGAAATAACTCTACTGCAACTTGAGCGTTAGTGCCCTTCCTTGCTTCTTGTATTTGGAAAAACACCAAAAAGACACCCCCGGCCAATGTCCAAGTAGCGAATCCAGACATTATTCCCCAATTGTATTCTCCGAATTTTATGCCATACCAGATGAAGGCACCAATACCTATTAATATCCATATAGACATTATGATAAACAATCGTTTGTTATTTATTATCCATCGATACATTTTTATAAACCGTTTATCTCTTTCATGAGGGCGGTGAGGAAGTCTTTTTCATCAACTGTTGCCAGCTTCTTGCCTTTTTTAAAGATTACGCCCTTGCCTTTGCCGCAGGCGATGCCGACATCGGCGTCTTTAGCCTCGCCGGGGCCGTTGACGATGCAGCCCATGACGGCGACCTTGATAGGCTTATCTATCTTCTGAAGCCTTTTCTCGACTTCTTGGGCTAATTTTACCACGTCCGCCTCGGCACGACCACAGGTGGGGCAACTTACGAGGACGGGGCCGCGCCGGCGGAGGTCGAGGCTTTTCAGGATTTCATAAGCGGCGAAGACTTCTTCCATAGGCGGGGCAGTCAAGGAAACACGGATGGTATCGCCGAGGCCGAGCCATAGCAAGGTGCCGATGCCCACCGAGCTGCGGATGACACCGGTGCGGGGGGTGCCGGCTTCCGTGATACCAATATGGAGGGGATAAGGCACCTTTGCCGCGATGGACCGGTAGGCGGCAATGGTGGTGGGGACATCGAAAGCCTTAAGGGAGACTTTTATAAGGTCGAAGTCCAGGCTCTCCAATAGCTTAATTTGTTCCATAGCCGCGTTGACCATCCTGTCGGCGATATTCAAGTGAGGATTTTTTGTTTCAGGTAAACTCCCGGCGTTAAGTCCGATGCGGATGGGAACGCTTTTTTCTTTGGCAGCAAGAGCTACTTTTTTGACTTTGTCAGGTTCGCCGATATTACCGGGGTTAAGGCGGAGTCCGTCCACGCCAGCCTCCAGCGCCGCCAAGGCCAGGCGATAATCGAAGTGGATATCGGCGACCAGAGGCACTTTAGTCTGCCTCTTTATGTCAACTAAAGCCCTGGCAGCTTCGGCATCCGGGACGGCGACACGCACGATTTCACAGCCTACCTCCGCAAGCTGTTTAATCTGGCGGACGGTAGCCTTAACATCGCGGGTATCGGTCTTGGTCATCGACTGTACCACGATGGGCGCGCCGCCACCGACAGTCACGCCGCCGATTTGTATGGCTTTGCTGATACGCCGCGGCATCATGGCAGGATACTCCCTCCGCTAATCCAGCGGGCGAGGTCCTGATAGGTAATCAGCAGCATCAAGCCCAGCAGGACAACAAATCCGATAGAGTGGATAAGCGTTTCGACCCTGGGAGAGACGCGCTTGCCGCCACGTAGCCACTCGATAAAGATAAAAAGCAAACGGCCGCCATCGAGGGCGGGGAAGGGTATCAGCTGGGTAATAGCGATGGCGATGCTGATAAAAGCGGTCAATTCCAGCACCGGACTGATGCCGGCGTGAGCGACCTCGCCAGCCACCTGCACGATACCGACCGGTCCCGCCGGCTGGAAAGGCACTGAGCCGAGAATCATACCGATAATCCCGTTTTTATATAAAACAAGCGTTTCCCACACCTCGACACTGCCGCGGGGAATCGCCTCCCAGAAAGGCAGACTTTCAGAGACGATAACGGGGTCGACGGTCTGATAGCCAATACCGATAGCCCCCTGCCCTTCCGGGGGCTTCCAGCGGGGCGAACAGGTAATGGTTTCCGTGGTGGCATCAGTATGCATGACTTCCAGTGTAATCAGACCGCCCAGGTTCAACTGGATTTCGCGCGCCAGTATGCCTCCGCTCTCAAGCTCATTACCGTTCACACTCAATATAGTATCGCCGGCACGAATACCGGCCAGTTCCGCCGGGGACTCCGCAGCCACCTCCTGCACGACAACTTCACCCTCGACGATATCGTGGGGGACCATGTAGGCGATAGACATCAGGACAAACGGTAAAATCAGGTTCATGATGATGCCGCCGCTGATAACCAGAAAACGCACCCAGTACTTGCGAGCGGCGAGGGCGCGGGGAGCGGAGGGGTCGACTTCCCCAGATATCTTGTTAAAGCCGCCGAAGGGTATCCAGTTGATGGAGTAGATGGTCTCCCCGATTTTTTTACCGTAAAGTCGGGGCGGGAAGCCGATACCGAACTCCTCCACGTAGCAGCCGGTAGCCTTGGCGGCGATGAAATGGCCGAGCTCATGGACGATAATCAGCGCGGACAGAACAAGGATACCGACGACGATGGTGAGTATCATCGGCTGATACTCCTTGCCGTCTCCAGAGTCGTTTGCCGCGCCCACTTATCCGCCGCCAGAATATCGTCGAGGGAGGGGCTAGTAACACTATCATGCTTATTAAGAACCTGTTCCACGAGGCGGTGAATATCCGTAAAACCAATCTTCTTCTGAAGGAAAAGGTCGACGGCCACCTCATCGGCGGCGCAGAGAACGGCCGGGAAGGTGCCGCCTTTTCTGCCGGCTTCAATCGCCAGCGGGAGACAGGGGAATTTTGCCGTATCCGGCCGGCGGAACTCAAGGTCAGAGAAATTCTCCCAGTCGATACGGGGCAGGTCATCACCGGAGAGGCGGTCGGGATAGGTTAAGGCGTATTTGATGGGCAGGCGCATGTCCGGGCAGCTCAACTGCGCTTTAACCGAGCCGTCGGCGAACTCCACCATGGAGTGGACGATGCTCCGGGGATGGACCAGCACCTTAACGTCCTCGATGGGGGTGTTAAAAAGCCAGTGTGCCTCGATGACTTCAAGGCCTTTATTCATCAGGGTAGCGGAATCGATGGTGACCTTTTTGCCCATTTTCCAGGAGGGGTGGGCAAGCGCCTGCGCAACGGTAATATCTTTCATCTGTTTTTGTGTGTAATCAAGGAAAGGGCCGCCGGATGCGGTCAGGATAAGGCAGCGGGGAGGCTGCTTTTCGCCGCGGAGGCACTGCCAGATGGCGCTGTGCTCGCTGTCAATAGGGAGGATGCGAGCTTTACTTTTTTTAGCTTCGACGGTGATGATGGCACCCGCCGCCACCAGCGATTCCTTGTTGGCGAGGGCGATAGTTTTGCCGGCTTTTACGGCGGACAGAACCGCGCCGAGTCCAGCCAGACCGGAGGTAGCGACAACGACGATATCCACATCCTCGCGGGAAGCCATCTCCTCAAGCGGCAGAAATTTGCAGTCGAGCGAGGCAATATCATCACGCGCCGCTTTATTATTACTATCGGCGTAGCAGATGAATTCGGGGTCGAATTCCTTAGCCTGCGAGTAAAGCAGCTTGAGGTTGCCTCCTGCAGCCAGCGCGACGACTTTAAAGTGCTCCGGCGTGGCACGGATGACATCCAGGGTCTGCCGTCCGATAGAGCCGGTTGAGCCCAGCAGAGCCAGGCGTTTTACCTTTTGAGCCATACTACTATATCTTACAACAAATGGGGGATTGAAGCTACGGGAGTTAAGATACTGGCTTTTATTAAACCTCACCCCCTACCCCCTCTCCAAACGGGGTATCATTACAAACCAGTGATTCAGTTGTTTGGAGAGGGGGAATAGATTTAGAAGAGGGGCTG
>DAOULS010000049.1:0-2062 GCA_034418415.1 Dehalococcoidales bacterium
CTGGAAAATGATGCCCGCGTCACGGATAAACAGATTGCCACCATGACCGGCAGGTCGGCGGCAGAAGTTAATGAAGCTATCAGTCGGGCGGAAAAAGACCGCGTTATCCTTAAGTACAAAACGGTGGTCAACTGGGATAAGGTGGAGAGCGACGAGCAGGTCTGGGCGCTTATTGAGGTGAAGGTCAAGCCGGAGCCCGAAGTGGGATTCGACTCCATTGCGGAGCGTATCGCCCGTTACGAGCAGGTACGCTCGCTTTATCTTGCCTCCGGCACCTACGATTTGTTGCTGGTCGTCGTCGATAAAACGGAGCATAAAGTGGCCGACTTCGTGTCGCAGAACCTGGCCCATATCGACGGCGTAGAGGGCACGGTGACGCATTTCGTGCTTAAGCGCTACAAGGAGGACGGCGAGATTTTAAACGGTGGGGAGGGGGCCAAGCGGGAGCAGGTCGTATTGTAAGGCAGTAAAGGATTATGACTACCAAGACCAAAAACCAGACTAAACTGAATAAAATCGTATCGGAGAGAGCCAACAGGCTGTCCCCATCAGGCATACGCAAGTTCTTCGACCTTTTACAGAAGATGGAGGACGTTATTTCTTTAGGTGTCGGCGAACCGGATTACGCCACACCCTGGCACATCAGCGAGGCGGCGGTCAAGAGCCTGGAAAAGGGCTATACCATGTACATGTCTAATTCCGGCATCCTCGAACTGCGTGAGTTGACCTGTCGATATCTTAAAGAAAAATACGGCATCGATTATAAGCCCATCGGCGAGATACTGATGACGGTTGGCGTTAGCGAGGCCTTGGACCTGGCGATGCGCGCCATTCTCAATCCCGGCGACGAGGTCATTATGACCGACCCCCATTACGTGGCTTACGATTCCTGCGTTATATTAGCCGAAGGCAAACCGGTGATGGTGTCCACTTACCCGGAAAATAACTTCGCGGTTGAAGCGAAGGATATAGAAGCAAAAATTACGGATAAAACCAGGGCGATATTAATCGGTTTCCCGTCTAATCCCACTGGTGCAGTGATGACACGGCAAAAACTTTTAGACATCGCCGAGGTCGCTAAAAAGCATAACCTTATTGTAATATCCGACGAGATTTACGCGCGGCTGACCTACGATATGGAGCACACCTGCTTCGCCAGTCTACCGGGTGTCAAAGAGAATACGATACTTCTTGGCGGCTTTTCCAAGGCTTATGCCATGACCGGCTGGCGTATCGGCTATGCGGCGGCGCCCAGGGAAATCATTGCCGCGATGACGAAAATACATCAGTACACCATCATGAGCGCGCCCACGCCGTCACAGGTGGCGGCTATCGAGGCTCTCAAATCCGGGGAGACTGACGTGGTGGAAATGGTGGAGGACTACAATCGAAGACGCAAATTTATTGTCAAAGGCTTGAACGAGATAGGCCTGCCCTGCTTCGAGCCGAAGGGGGCTTTTTATGCCTTTCCCTCTATAACCCCCACCGGCATGACCTCCGAAGAATTCTCCGAGAAGCTGCTTAAGGAAGAAAAGGTGGCGGTGGTGCCGGGTTCGGCTTTCGGGCAGTGCGGGGAGGGCTTCGTGCGCTGCTGCTACGCTACTTCTCTGGCGGACATTGAGGAAGCTCTGAAGCGCATGGGACGGTTTGTGAAGAAGCACAGGAAGTAGAAGTCTACAGTAGACAGTATACAGTAGGGGCGGGTATAAGACCTGCCCCTTTTTGTTTTAGCTACGATTCGTTTTGTAAAAAGGGCATTTTTTAATTTTTTTATTTTGTAGCTGATTGACCAATTGTTTTTGGTTTTTTAGCTTCAATTCGTTTCGTCATTTTTCCATTTGTTTTTGCCAATTTAGCTACGATTCGTTCCGTTAAATTTAATCGTTTTTCCATTTGTTTTATGTTTATTTGTTAATAGTTTACGGTATACAGTACACAGTCAATAGTATAGAGGATGTGGAGGAGTAATGTAAGGGGATTTTGTCGCTGATATCTTCTTACCGGGAGTGGGGAAGGGCTTGAGTTAATGGCTCTCCACCACAAAATCAAACGTGGCTTTTTG
>DAOULS010000050.1:0-10722 GCA_034418415.1 Dehalococcoidales bacterium
ATTTAACATAACAATTTGACATAACGCTAAAATGAATAAAAACAAATCAGCTACGGCCCAAAGCTAAAACGGTAAAAAAATTTTTCTGAAAAACGAATAAAACGAATAGTTCACGCACGAATCACTCGTGAGAAAAACGAATAAATCAATAAGAAAAACGAATCGAGGAGGTTTAGCTCTTCTGGAACCGTCTTGAAAACAGGAACAGCGCCTGCAGCAGCACTCCGCCTCCCACGAACACCCACCCGATGTCTTCCTTGCCGATGAATACGGCCAGCAGGCCGGAAATGATGCAGATTGCCGGGACAAAGTTGGCGATGCGCTTGAAACCGGATACCATGCCTATATTATAGCCGATTTCTCCTGCTATGAATATCTTGACTTTTCCTGAATCGTTAAAAAGCAGGGGTCCCAGCAGACAATCTCGCAGTCGGAGAGCTCGTTGAGGTGGCGTCCGCTCTTGCTATGGGCTTCCCACCCGAAGAAGCTGAATTTATCTCCCCGGTAGGCTTTCAATAGGGTCTTGCCACACCGGTTGTGATGGCCGTGACTGGCGTAATGACACTCGCAAGCGCCCCCGGACCTTGTCCAGGCCTCTTCCACGATACGTTCAGAAAATTCAGACATCCTTCACCTCCGCCGCTGTCATGCCCGATTTTCTAGGTCTTGTTTTCTACAAATCCCTTCTAAAAGCTTGCGCGTGCATGTGTGCCTGTATTTCATGATATTATGCCTGAACATAGGGGGTGTCAATGTGGTTAACCCTTATTTCCTGTGAGTGGTATCCCCCTGCTTACCGTGCTCGTTCGTATCTCTTGGGGATAAGATAAGGTTTGGAGGTGGGGCCGACCTAAGCCACGGCCAGCGCGTAGTAGATATATACCACCACTCCCGCAAACAGCACGCTGTCCATCCTGTCGAGGATGCCGCCGTGCCCCGGCATCAGGCTGCCGGAGTCCTTCACCCCGTAGTTACGCTTCAACAGCGACTCCACCAGGTCGCCCATCTGCCCGAAGGCGCTTACCACTACGCCCAGGAGGACGGCCTGCCAGTAGTTCAAGGGCAGCTGCAGAGGCGTATCCAGTGTGAAAAGCAGGCAGATGATTATCCCTCCGATTATCCCCGCGGCCGTCCCTTCCCATGTCTTGCCGGGACTTATCTGCGGTGCCAGCTTGTGCCTGCCGATGGCTTTGCCGGTAAAGTATGCCGCTGTGTCCGAACCGAATGTAGCGAATAAGGCAAGGAATACACAGTTGCGGCCGGCCTCGGGGAAAGCCGCTGTCCCCGGTTCCAGCCTCAACAGGACTATAAAGCTCATCATCCACCCGATGTAGAGAATGCCGGTTGCCATGGCTGCCCACTGGATAATCAGCCCCTCCTTCTTGGGTATAAAGACCAGCATGATTAAGGAGAGTATCACTGCCCCCGTCAGCACCAGCGACGCCAGCGGGAGATTAAAGCTGTAGCTTATATGGGGATAAGCGATAAACAGGACGGTAAATATTCCCCCGAAGACGGCCAGCGGGATCGTCTTGAGAACGCCGGATAGCCGGTAGAATTCGAATACCCCCAGCCCCCCTACGACCGCCGCCAGTAGCGTAAACCATGTAATCGGCGTATTGAACCACACGGCGACTATAATCAGAGGGATGCCGCAGAGTGCGGTGATTATCCTTTGCTTGAGCATTAGTTTTTCGGTTGCAGCCCGCCGAAACGCCTTTCCCGGCGACCGTATGCCTGCAACGCTTTCTCCAGTTCCTTTTGGTTGAAGTCGGGCCAGAGGACGGGTGTAAAGTAATATTCGCTATATGCCGTCTGCCAGATTAAAAGGTTGCTGGTGCGGAACTCGCCGCCGGTCCTTATCACCAGGTCGACGTCCGGAAAATCGGCGGTGTACAGATACTCCCGGAATTTTTGCTCATCCAGCTCCGCGGGTTTCATACCGCTCTGGATGATACGCCGTACCGCTTCGATTATCTCCGCCCGACCGCCGTAATTTAACGCCACTCCTAGAGTCATCCCGGTATTGGCTTTAGTAAGCTCCAGGGCTTGATTTATCAGTTCCTTAAGCTTGGCTGAAAGCCCTTCCAGGCTGCCGATATGCCTTAATCTGACCCCGTTCTTGTGCAGTTCTCGGGACTCGTCAACGATTATTTCCTCGAGGATATGAAATATGCCATTGACCTCGTCTTCGGGACGGTTCCAGTTTTCGGTGGAAAAGGCGTACAGTGTTACGTACTTGATACCTTTTGAATGCAGGAACTCGATAATCGGGCGGATGTTCTTGACCCCGGCCCGGTGTCCGTCCAGACGCGATAGGCCTCGCTGTTCACCCCATCGGCCGTTGCCGTCCATGATAAAGGCAACATGTTGAGGTAGTGCCGTCATTCTTTCCTTACCCGTCGAGGTGTTCGTTATCTTAAAGGGTGTATAACAGTAAAAGAGGCTACGCTATCCGGTTTAGACTTCCGTGAGTTCCTGCTCTTTATCTTGGCTTAGCTTTTCCGCTTCTAATATATGAAAATCGGTGAGTTTTTGAAGCTGGTCTTGGGCCCGCTTCAGCTCATCCTGTGATATCTCTTTGTCCTTTTCCAGCTTTTTCAGCTCATTCAGGGCTTCGTGTCTCAAGTTGCGTATCGCTATCCGGCGCTCCTCGGTCCTGTTATGTACTATCTTGATAAGCTCCTGACGTCGCTCTTCGCTCAATGGTGGTATGGCAATCCTGATGATGTTGCCGTCGTTTGTAGGATTCAGACCCAGTTCCGACTTTTGAATGGCTTTTTCGATGTCACGCAGGCTGTTTTTGTCCCACGGCTGGATTACCAGAAGACCTGCCTCCGGCGCCGATATACCCGCCAGCTGGTTCAGCGGTAGAGGCGTGCCGGCGTATTCAATGCGGATATGCTCGACTAGGGCGGGTGTTGCGTGTCCGGTACGGATGGTAGCCAGGTCGGCGCGGAACAGCTTTATGGAGTTCTTCATCTTGTCTTCAATACTTGTTAAAGCTTCATTGACCATAGTTAACTCTCGCTCGTTACTAAAGTGCCGATGGGCTTGCCGAGAACGGCTTTCAGAATGCCATCTTTGGCTTCGGAATCAAAGACGATGATGGGCAGTTTATTATCTAGGCAAAGTGACAGCGCCGTGGAATCCATCACCTTGAGGCGCATACTAAGTGCTTTAAGATGGGTTATTTTGTCTATTTTTTCCGCCTTGGGATTTTTACGCGGGTCGGCGGTGTAAATCCCATCGACGCCGTTTTTGGTCATCAGCAGGACTTCCGCGCTTATCTCTATAGCCCGCAGTGCTCCGGCCGTGTCGGCTGTCATATAAGGATTTCCGGTGCCTCCGGCGAAGATTACCACCCGTCCCTTTTCCAGGTGACGGATAGCCCTTCTCCTGATATAGGGTTCGGCTACTTTCTCGATTTCCAGCGATGATTGTGTCCTGGTATCTACACCGAGTCTTTCAAGGACATCCTGGAGGGCAAGAGCATTAATTACCGTGGCCAGCATCCCTGCGTAATCGGCCGTGACACGTTCCATCCCGGCAGCTTCGGCCTCGGAACCTCTGAATATATTCCCTCCGCCGACCACGATACCGACACCGACGCCGAGTTTAACGATTTCTTTTATCTGAAGCGCAATTCTATTAAGAGTCTCATTATCGATACCATAGCTGCCTTTGCCGCGCAGTGCCTCGCCGCTTAGCTTGAGTAATACCCTCTTGTATTTAACTTCAGGCATTTTCCTATCTCTAACTGCCAAGTTCGTATCTGATAAATCGGCTTACCTTAATATTCTCTCCTGTTTTGGCAATGGTCTCGGTGATGATATCTTTGATTGTTTTGGTGGGGTCTTTAATATAAGGTTGTTGCAATAGGCAGACTTCGGCAGGGGTAACCTTCTTACCTTTTGGTATATCTTTCTCTGATATATACTGGGGGTCCATAGCGGCCACCTGCATCGCCAGGCAGTGGGCGAGGTCCTTGAATTCATCGGTACGGGCGACGAAGTCCGTCTCGCAGTTGACCTCCACCAGCGCGCCGATACGGCCTGCCGTATGGATGTATGATTCAACCAGTCCCTGGCTGGTGGTTCTTTCCGACTTCTTCTGGGCTTTGAGCAGCCCCTTTTCCTTGAGGACTTCTAGAGCTTTTTCCATATTTCCCCCACAGGTGACCAGGGCGCCGCGGCAGTCCATGATACCGGCACCTGATTGCTCCCGGAGGGCTTTAATCATTTCGGTACTGATATCCAAGCGTTCCTCCTTAATCTTCATCCGGTTTGAAAACCAACGGTTCTGATGTAGATGTATCGACGATGTCTTCGCCTTCCACTTCAGCGGCGACTTTGCCTTCTATGACTTCGGTAGGTACGCTGGTAGCCATGCCGGCTTTGCCCTCGAGGACCGCATCCGCTATCTTGCCGCAGATGAGTTTGATGGCTCTGATGGCATCGTCATTGGCGGGGATAGGATGGTCGATTTCGTCAGGGTTGCAGTTGGTGTCTACAATCGCTACCACGGGTATGCTCATGCGCTTGGCTTCCGCCAGTGCAATCTTTTCTTTGGTGGGATCGACGATGAAAAGGGCTCCCGGCAGGCGTGTCATTTCCTTGAAGCCACCCATTTGCTTATTAAGATGGTCGATTTTTTCGGTGATTTTGCCGGCCTCTTTCTTGGAAAGCCTCCCCAGTTCGCCCTTGGCGTTCTGGTCCTCCAGCCTCACCAGTTGGTCGACGCGGGCCTGAATTGTGGCGAAGTTGGTAAGCATGCCGCCCAGCCAGCGCTGGTTGACGTAGTACATGCTACAGCGCTTGGCTTCTTCTTCGATGGACTCCTGCGACTGCTTCTTGGTACCGACGAACAGTATCGCTTCTCCCTCGGCGACGAGGTCGCGGATGAAAGCGCAGGCTTTATCCAGCATGACGGCGGTCTTTTCCAGGTCGATGATATGGATGCCGTTGCGCTTGGTGAAGATGTATTGTTTCATCCGTGGGTGCCAACGACCCGTTTGATGACCGAAGTGCGCTCCTGCCTCGAGGAGCTGTTTGATGGTTGCAGAATCTGGCAATTTAGTTTTCCTCCCAAAGTATATTAATCATAAGAGTCAGGAGTCACAAGTCACTAGACAGTATATCATAAATCCAGCTTGAGAGCAACGGCTTATGTAAATAAGTTTAGGTTATAAAAGTATATAAGAAATGGATTATTCCAGGCAATGTAGTAAAATAGGAGCGATGGAGAAGCTGAAACAGGCTGCGGAGAGACTGGGGATTTTTCTTACTTCTTTCCAACTCGATATGTTCGAGACTTATTATCGTGAACTGACCGACTGGAATAAACGCATCAATCTGACTAGGATTACTGATTATGAAGAAGTACAGATAAAACATTTCCTGGACTCTTTGACAGTTGCAGCGGCTATAAAAAACATCAAAAGAAATCTGAAAATGGCGGATATCGGTACTGGCGCCGGACTGCCGGGCGTACCCCTGAAAATCGTCTTCCAGGATATAGAACTGACCTTGATTGAAGCCACTGTAAAGAAAGCAAAATTCCTGGAGCAACTGACGGCAAAACTGAACTTGAAGAACGTGGTAATAGTCGCGGAAAGGGCGGAAACAGCTGCCCATGACGCCCAATACCGTGAGAAGTTCGATATCGTCGTATCCCGAGCGGTGGCGCCACTGCCGACTCTGGCTGAATTAATGTTGCCGTTTTGCGGTATCGGGGACTGGTGTATCGTACAGAAGAAAGGGGATATCACCCAAGAGGTTCAGCAATCTAAGAAAGCCATCACGGTTATGGGTGGGAACTTAAGGGAAGTGAAGAGTGTAAAATTAGAAGAGCTTAACGACGACCGGTGGTTGTTGATTATTGAAAAACTGCTGCCGACACCGCTGAATTATCCCCGCCGCCCCGGCATGCCGGAGAAAAGGCCTGTTATTTCCTGAATTTAAACTCGGTCCGAGCTCCAGTTCCTTCTATCTCATGCAGCAGTTCCGAAAGCATTCTGATGAGCTCGTCGAATTCCTGGTCGCGACGAAAGCGGCCTCCGTAGAGACTTAACATTCTAATTGTGTTTTTTATTTTCTTGGGGTCGGGATTCTTTTCCTCAAGCAAACTATAAGCGGTCATTTTATGCTTGTTTTTTGTTTTGGTCTCGCTACGTCTTAGCAAGATAGTAGCACCGACCAAAACGAGGATAATTACAATAAAGACTATGATATCAACTGCTTGCATATGCGCTCATATCTCCGCTGACATTTAAGTTTTAGCATATCGGGTAAAAACAGTCAAAGTATAAAGTACTACCGATGTAAAAAGGATTCTGTTGCCAAGCAATAACAACAGTAGTAGAATTATAGTATCAATAATCAGGACAGAGGAGGCGGACATGGAAAAGGGGACGTGGAAGGTAAAGACAGGACTGGCCCAGATGCTCAAGGGCGGCGTAATCATGGACGTGGTTACCCCGGAGCACGCTAAAATTGCCGAGGAAGCAGGGGCCTGTGCGGTGATGGCTTTGGAAAGAGTGCCGGCCGATATCCGCGCCGCCGGAGGCGTTGCCCGCATGGCGGACCCCACCGTAATCGAAAATATCATGAAAGCGGTCACCATACCGGTAATGGCTAAATGTCGCATAGGTCACTTCGTGGAAGCACAGGTGCTGGAAGCTATGGGAGTGGACTATATCGATGAGTCTGAAGTTTTAACTCCTGCCGATGAGAATAATCATGTCTGGAAACATGATTTCAAAGTGCCGTTCGTCTGCGGTTGCCGCGACCTCGGGGAGGCATTGCGGCGTATCGGTGAGGGAGCGGCCATGATACGGACCAAGGGCGAAGCGGGTACCGGCAATATCGTGGAGGCGGTGCGGCACATGCGGGCCGTAATGGACGGTATTCGTAAGCTGGTGAATACGCCGCAGGACGAACTGATGAAAGAAGCCAAGGAGCTCGGCGCACCATTCGAGCTGGTAGTGGAAGTGCATAATACCGGTAAACTACCGGTGGTCAACTTCGCGGCAGGTGGTGTGGCTACTCCGGCGGACGCGGCGCTGATGATGCAGCTCGGGGCGGAGGGTGTATTTGTGGGGTCGGGCATATTCAAGTCGAGCAACCCGGAAGTTCGTGCGAAGGCGATAGTCAAGGCAACGACGCATTATAAAGACCCCGGCATTATCGCCGATGTATCCAAGAAGCTGGGCGATGCTATGCCCGGACTGGATGTAAAGCAAATCCCCGACGAGGAATTACTCGCTAAAAGAGGGTGGTAGCATGAAAATCGGTGTCCTTGCCTCGCAGGGAGCCTTTATAGAGCATATATCAGTATTAAATAAATTAAATACCGAAGCTGTGCCCGTCCGTCTGGCCGGAGAATTGAAGGGATTGGACGGGCTGATTATTCCCGGTGGAGAAAGCACGACCATCAGTCGGTTGATGGCCAGCTACAAACTGACGGATAAGATAGCCGCTTTAGCCAGAGAAGGGATGCCTGTATTCGGTACCTGCGCCGGCATGATACTCATGGCTAGGGAAATATCCGGCAATACCACGCAATCGCTTGGCTTGATGGATATTACCGTAAAACGCAACGCCTTCGGACGGCAGGTGGACAGCTTTGAGACCGACCTGAAAATACCTGTGCTTGGGGATAATCCTTTCCCCGCTGTTTTTATCCGCGCGCCGATTATAGAGAGCTATGCTAAAAACGTAGAAGTGCTGGCGCGCCTGGATGATAATACGCCGGTGGCCGTCAGGCAGAGTAAGCTGTTGGGAACGGCTTTCCACCCTGAATTGACCAACGACCTGCGGTTTCATGAGTATTTCCTTAAAATGGCGTCGGGGAAAATCAGTTAGTTGAGTGGGGAGGCACACTTGCAAAAGGTAATAACCGATGACCTGGATGCACTTCTCGATATCTTTCCGCCCCGTATCAAGACCCCTTTATTAAAGCAGAGCGACATCAGCGAGTTGCTGGAGGTGGTGCTTGATCTGGGGCGCGAGCCGGAGGCGCGTTTTCCTAAGCGTGAAGTAGTACTCGATAAGAAAGAAATAGATGAATCGGACCTTGATTATGTGGTCGCGCGTATCGGGAAATTTGGGGAGGATAACCGGGCCGGCATCGAGCGGACGCTGCACCGCATCTCGGCGATACGCAACCGGAGGGGTGACGTAGTGGGGCTTACCTGCCGCGTCGGCAGGGCTGTCTTTGGTACGATTGCAATAATAGAAGATTTGGTGAAAACAGGGAAAAGCGTATTGTTGCTGGGGAGGCCGGGCGTAGGCAAGACCACCATGCTGCGTGAGGTGGCGCGGGTACTGGCTGGCGAAGCTGGTAAAAGAGTCGTTATTGTCGATACATCTAACGAGATTGCCGGTGACGGGGACATACCGCACCCGGCCATCGGTCACGCAAGGCGGATGCAGGTAGCCACACCCAACTTGCAACACGCCGTAATGATAGAAGCTGTGGAAAACCACATGCCGGAAGTCATCGTCATCGATGAAATCGGGACGGAACTGGAGGCGATGGCGGCTAGGACGATAGCGGAGAGGGGCGTGCAGCTGGTTGGCACGGCGCACGGCAACACGCTGGAAAATCTCATGATGAACCCTACACTAACCGACCTCATCGGTGGAATACAGTCGGTAACGCTGGGTGACGAAGAGGCGCGCCGGCGCGGTACGCAAAAATCGATACTGGAAAGAAAGTCGCCACCGACCTTCGATATCGTGGTAGAGATACAGGAGCGGGACAGGGTCGCCATTCACCTGGACGTGGGCGAGGCAGTGGACATACTTTTAAGGGGCATACCGCCCGGGACGGAGACGCGTTGGCTTGATGAAAACGGCGAAGTAAGAATAGAGAAGTTAAAAGAAGAAAAGGCTGTTGCCGTAAAGAGTAAGAAGACAGGCAGAGACATAAAAGCCATCAAAATATTTCTCTTTGGCGTGAACAAGTCGAGAGTGTTACAAATAGGCCGCGAGATGCACCTCGACCTGAATGTGGTGGACAGGCTAAGGGATGCGACAATGCTGGTAACATCTAAAAATTACTACCGTCGCAAGCCGCAGAAAGTGAGAGACGCAGAAAGCGAGCATATCCCGGTCTATGTGTTACGCGGTAATACCCCGCCCCAGATAAGACAGTTCCTGGGAACGCTGAATGCCGGGGGTGAGAGAGCGCAAACTAGAGACGTGCAGACAGCGGTAATGGAGGCTGAAGAAGCGGCGGAACAGGTCAGTGAAGGCGGCGAACCTGTCGAGCTTAGTCCGCAGAGTGCTTATATTAGGAGACTGCAGCACCTGATTGCCCAGAGGAACGACCTTAGGTCGCAAAGCAGGGGACGTGACCCCAATCGCCGGGTGAGGATATATAAAGAGCAGGAGAGATAAATCGATAAATGTCTCTATTTATTACCTTTGAGGGTGGTGAGGGGTGCGGCAAGAGTACACAGGCGAAACTGTTGTACCAGCGACTTAAGAAGCTGTCTATTCCAGTACTGTTGATTCATGAGCCCGGCGTTACGGCGCTGGGGAAAAGAATAACTCGCCTGCTTAAGTGGTCGCAGGATATCAAGATATCACCGCTGGCGGAACTATTACTATTCAATGTTTCCCGGGCGCAGCTTGTAGAGGAAGTAATTAAGCCTAATCTGGAAAAAGGGATTAACATTATCTGCGACCGGTATTCGGATTCAACTACAGCCTATCAGGGCTACGGACGTAGACTCGATTTACCGGATGTGAAAAAAGTTAATAATATAGCGACACAAGGGCTGGTGCCCAATTTAACCATTTTATTGGATATGCCCGTGGAAAAAGGGTTGGACCGTAAGAAGAAAGTAAAACCTGACCGTTTCCAATCACAAAGTCGGGCATTTCATAAGCGTGTAAGAGAAGGATTTTTAGAACTGGCCAAGGCTGAACCAAAACGCTGGCTGGTAATCGACGCTACAAAGGATAAAAAGGCAATAACGGGGACTATCTGGGAGAGGGTAAGTAAGCTAATCAAAAGATAAAGGGCAGGTTTCCGTGAAGAAACAGAAGCCGTCGCTGGCTGAGGAAAAACTGCTAAGGAAACAGGGCTACCGGTATATCGCCGGAGTGGATGAAGTGGGGAGGGGGGCTTTGGTAGGGCCGGTGGTAGCCGCGGCGGTAATCCTGCCGGAGAAATTCAGGTCCGGGTGGAGGAGTGGCGTGAGAGACAGCAAACAATTACTGCCGGAAGTCCGCGAATATCTCTACGATTATATTAGGGAAACGGCTATTTCCATTGGTATAGGCTCATCTTCAAGCGAGGATATCGATGCGCTTGGAATAGCTAAAGCCACGCGGCTAGCCATGAAAAAGGCTGTTGAACAGCTGGAGCCGTCGCCGCAATTCCTGCTGATTGATTACTTTAAACTAACAGAGATAAAATTACCGCAGAAGGGGATAAAATTCGGGGACAGTCTGTGCTTTTCTATCGCCTGCGCCTCGATAATCGCCAAGGTAACACGCGACCGTTTGATGGTGGAGATGGACAGAACTTACCCCGGCTACGGTTTCGCGGAGCATAAAGGCTATGGCACCGTAAGTCATCTCAAATGCCTGCGGGAAAAAGGGCCGTGCCCATTACACCGCCGTTCGTTCCGTCCGGTAAACGAACTAAAGGGTTGGCAGCGATGAAAAGAAGCGAGACTGGAGCGCTCGGCGAACGCATCGCCTGCGA
>DAOULS010000051.1:0-22884 GCA_034418415.1 Dehalococcoidales bacterium
TTTGGAGAGGGGGTTAGGGGGTAAGGTATATAGTATAATAGTGTCATGTCAGAAAAGCATTTTAAGTTAGTTAACGTCTCAAACACCGCCCGCGCCGGCGAGCTCAATACCCCGCACGGCAAGGTACTCACGCCGGTATTCCTCCCCGTAGGTAGCCAGGCAACCGTCAAGACCCTCACCCCCGACGATATTAAGGGACTGGGCTTCGATATGCTTCTTGCCAATACTTATCATCTTTACCTACGCCCTGGCATCGATGTTATAAAAAAGTTGGGGGGACTGTACCGATTCATGGCTTGGGACGGCGCCGTACTTACCGACAGCGGCGGCTACCAGGTCTTCAGCCTCTCTCCCCTCTGCAAAATCAGCGATGAAGGCGCCAGGTTCCGCTCTCATATCGACGGCTCGGAGCACTTCCTCACCCCCGAGCTGGCGGTGCAGTACCAGGAAGCTTTAGACGCTGATATCATCATGGTACTTGACGAGTGCACTGCTTACGGCGACAGCAAGCAGAAAGTCCGGCAGGCCATGGAAAGGACGCACCGCTGGGCGGAACGGTGCCTTAAAACACACAAGAATAATCAACAGGCGCTTTACGCCATCGTGCAGGGGGGCATGTTCCCGGACTTAAGGCAGACCTCGGCGGAGTACCTGACCGGGCTCGACTTCCCCGGCTACGCCATCGGCGGCTTGAGCGTCGGCGAGCCTAAGGGGGTCACCCTGCCCCTCGTTGAACAGACGGCAGCGCTGCTGCCGGAGCCAAAGCCCCGCTATCTCATGGGAGTCGGCGCGCCGGAGGACCTTATCGAAGGCGTGGCGCGCGGCATCGATATCTTCGACTGCGCCCTGCCGACCCGCGTCGCCCGCAACGGCGCCCTCTTCACACGAAAAGGTCGCATCAATATCAAGCGGGCGACTTACAGTAAAAAGGACACCCCCATCGACCCCTCCTGTGACTGCTATACCTGCCGCACCTTCTCCGCGGCTTACGTGAGTCACCTCTTCCGCAGTGAGGAGTTGCTGGGACTGCGTCTGGCATCCATCCATAACCTGCATTTTATCGGCAACCTGATGCGTGATATAAGGAAATCCATCCTCGACGGCAATTTCCCGTCCTTCCGCAAGGACTTTCTCGCCGACTATAAAACCACTGATGAACAAACCAGGGTAGAGCAAAAGGGGAGGTGGTTGAAGGGGAGGGGGTAATCAGGTTACTTAAGTTGAAAAAAGAAAGGTGCTAGCCTAAACTTATATATAGATAAAGGTTTTATATAAGAGGTTCACCATGGCTAAAGACAAGAAGAAAGAAACAAAACACCTTCCGCCTATAAAACAGGGTGACAAATTCATCTGCCCCCGCTGCAAAGCGGAAGTGCCGGTCAAACAGAATTGCCCCACCTGCAGCCTGGACATCGACTGGACCAAGATTTAAAGTAACTATTAAATATACGTCATTCCCGTGCAAACGGGAATCCATGTGGTTGGGGGGCTACCCCCCGTGAATCACGTAAACCACGTTCAGCTTGTCGCCGTCTTTCAGCGGCAGGTTCATGTCCTTGGGATAAACCCTTTCCCCGTTAATAATAAAGTCGTAAGCATGCATCAGGTTGCCGTCTTTATTAAGCAGCATCCTCTTTAAGTCCGGGAACTGCCGCACCAGGTCGTGCAGGCACTCGCGGACGGTCTTGCCTTCCACCTTCATGTTCAGCACGCCGCCGGTGTATCTCCCGAAAACCGACGATATTTCTACGTTTACGCTCATTGCTTTTTCGCCCGTTTCGCTTTGTCGCCGCAGACCTCGCAGTCGGGGTCGCGGTTAATCTTAAACTCGCTGAATTTCATCCTCAACCCGTCGAAGTTCAATAATTTATTAGTCAATAGCTCGCCCAAACCCGTGATGTATTTAATCACTTCTGTAGCCTGGATACACCCGATGACCGCTGGTGTTACCCCGATGACCGGGAACTTCTCTTTCGGCACAGTCGCCCCGTGATAGAGGCAGTTGAGGCAGGCGGTCTTGCCCGGCAGGATGGTCATGGCTCGCCCCTCGAACCCATACACCGCCCCGTGAAATAACGGGACACCTTTTTTCACCGCCGTCCGGTTCAGCAGGTAGCGGGTCGGCAGGTTGTCCATGGCGTCCACGATAACATCGGCGTCGCCCACGAGTTGCAGTATGTTGTTCTCGTTTATCGTCTCGGCGATGGTCTCGATCTTAACGTGAGTATTGAATTTACGCAGTTTCTCTGCCGCCGAGTCCCCCTTGCGCTTGCCGATGTCTTCTTCCCCGTGCAGGACCTGCCGGTTGAGATTGCTTAATTCCACCTTGTCGTGGTCGGCGATGCGCAGCGTGCCGATGCCCGCAGCCGCCAGGTAAATCGCTATCGGGGAGCCCAGTCCCCCCGCCCCCGCCAGGAACACCTTGGCTTTTTTCAGCTTTTCCTGTCCCGCCTCCCCGAAGCCGTATATCATTATCTGGCGGTCGTATCTTTGTAGTTCATCCGGTGTTAGCATAGTTTTGCTCGCTTCCCTAAATTGTCTCGCTGTCTATCCATTCCAGGTAGTCGCGGCTGCCGGAGATAATCGGCAGGGCGATTATTTCCGGGATACGGTAGCTGTGGAGTTTCTTCACCGACTTTATTACCTCCGGCAGCAGCGACTCTTTGGTCTTGACGATAAGCAGGCTTTCCTCGGTCGCCTCGAGTTTGTCTTTCCACCAGAAGTGCGAACTCACCGCCGGGACGATATTGACGCAGGCGGCCTGTCGCCTTTTGACCAGCGCGGTGGCGATTTTCTGCGCTTCCTCCGGGTCTTTGGTGGTTATAAAGACTACGGTGAATTTTTTCTGTTCCATGTTGCTAAACTATTTCCAGCATCCGCTCGACGGGTATCAGGGCTTTAACGCGTATCTCTTCCGGCACCCTGACCTCCGGCGTCAGTGTTTCCAGCGACACCAGGATTTTTTCCAGCGTGATTTTCTTCATATTGGGGCATATCGCCTTGTTTGAAGCCGGGATGAATTTCTTACCGGGGTTTTCCCTCGTCAGCCGGTGCACGATTTCAATCTCCGTGCCGACGATTAGCTCTTTGACTTCCTCGCGGGCGGCGTAGCGTACCATGCCGCTGGTGCTGAAGACTTCGTCGGCAAGGTCGATGACGTCCGGACGGCATTCCGGGTGCACCACTACTTTAGCCTTGGGGTACTCTTTTTTACGGCGGATAATGTCCTCCGGCAGTATCTTAACATGGGTGGGGCAGTAGCCGGGCCACAGGTGCATCGACTTGCCGGTCTTTTTGCTGATGTAGTCGCCGAGATACTGGTCCGGCACGAACAGTATTTCCTTGTTCTTGATGGCATTGACTACCTTCACGCCGTTGGCGGAGGTGCAGCAGTAATCGGACTCGGCTTTGACCTCTGCGGTCGAGTTGACATACGTAACGACCGTCACGCCGGGCAGCTCCTTTTTCTTCTGTCGCAGTTGCTCCGCGTTAATCATGTCCGCCATGGGACAGCCGGCGCTGGCGTCCGGCAGCAGCACCTTCTTTTGTGGATTGAGAATCGAGGCCGTCTCCGCCATGAAGTGCACGCCGCAGAAAACGATGACATCGGCTTTGACTTTGGTGGCTTGCTGGGCTAACTCCAGCGAGTCCCCCTTGAAGTCGGCGATGTCCTGTACCTCCCCCCTCTGGTAGTTATGGGCGAGGATGACGGCTTTCCTGGCTTTTTTCAGTTCCTGGATTCTCTTGACGGCGTTGGTTGTCATATCTTCATTTTACCCTAAAAATAGCGTTAATCACAGCGTACTCGACTGGCGTCGGTATATATTTTCATACTGGCTGCTTCAATAACTCTCACTTCCATGTCGGTATTGATTTTCGTCCCCTTGTCTCGCACGAAGCCGATTATCGTCAGTCCGTGCTTCTTCCCGGTTTCCAGTCCTTTATCGGTTACGGCAGTCTTGGTGGCGGCGATCGGAATGCCGCAGCGGCAGATTTTGGCTACCATTTCCGAGGTCAGGCGCCCGGTGGAGACCAGGAACGTTTGAGAGCAATCTATTTTGTTCATGAGTACATAACCGACTATTTTGTCCAGCGTGTTGTGCCTCCCTATGTCCTCCACCATGACAATCGGTTTGTCTGCCGCGGTAAAAAGTCCCGCCGCGTGTACCCCTTCCGTCTCCCCGTAAAGCCCGGCGTTCTTAAAAAGCGTATTCATGGCAGCGTAAATATCCTGCTTGCGGAGAGTTATGTCCGACCTGACTTCGGGCAGCTTGGTTTCTTCCAGATATGCCAGGCGGCCTCCTCCGGAAACGATGCGGTAATTAGTTTTGTTGGAGCCGGTGATAGTCTTGGTAATATCTGTTAACAGCACGTGGACGGCATTATCCTGGATTTCTATCGTTTCTGTCTCTTCTAACTCGTTGATGAATCCCTGTCCGAAGAGATAACCGACGACGAATTCCTTCTCCATGATGGGCGTAATCGAGGCCGCCGCCAGGCGCTGTCCGTTAACATAGATAAGTAGTTCCCGCTCAACGACCACGCCCATTTTCTCTGGTTTTAATTGCCCATCAACCAGTTGCCAGCAGTTCATCGTTCTGGATGTTTTTAAGACCATTTTCATATAATTCTTTCCGGCCGACTGTACATCGTCATCGTTTGGCCCCGCACCAGCCCCGCGATGGTTATCCCCGTTTTTTCCGCTATTTCAACCGCCAGTGTCGTGGGCACCCCCTTGGTGGCGATGATGGGGATGCCAGCATTCAGGCATTTATAAATCATCTCGGACGGCTGCCGTCCCGTAGAAGCCGCCAGAACCCGACTGAAATCAATATTGTGCAGGAGGGCGTAACCTATTACTTTGTCCAGCGCGTGGTGCCGCCCCAGGTCCTCGGCAACGCAAATGGTTTCCCTGCCGTCGAGGAATAGTCCGGCGGAATGCACTGCCTCCGTCTCCGCGAAGACCTCGGATTTTAAAATTGCTCTTACGCATTCAAAGATATCGGTTATCTTAATCTTTAGATTTGAATTTACTCTCTCTTTGGTCAGTTTATTTTTTATATCGCCAGTTAGCGTAACCTCGGCGGTATCGTTTTTAATCGTCAAAGACTTAATATCGTTGACCTTCTGAATCATTCCCTGTGCAAAAAGATGCCCAGTAACGAACTCCTTCTCCATGTCCGCCAGTATCATCGCCGTAGCGTAATGCCGACCGTTGATGTTAATCGTCAAAGCGGTCTCTTTAACGATTCTTTCGCTGGCTGGTTTACATCCACCGTTAACCAGTGTATATTCGACTGTTTCCAGGATTTTATCGTTCATCTCACTTCTTTTTCGGTGTTATCTTTATCTCGTCGCCTGGCTTGATGCGTCCGCCGCGCACCACTCTGGTAAAGACCCCCTCTCGCGGCATGATGCAGTCGCCCACCTGCTTGCGGATGGCGCAGGCGGCGTGGCATTCCTTGCCTATCTGCGTCATTTCCAGCACCGCTTCCTGGCCGATATTCAGCCGCGTACCGACGGGCAGGGAAGCGAGGCCGATATCTTTAGTGGTGATATTTTCCGCGAAATCGCCCGGCTTCAGGTCCAGTCCCTTGCCGCGCATCTTGTCGATGCTCTCGATGGCCAGCAGGCTTACCTGCCGGTGGGTATTAGCATCGGCATGGGCGTCATCCACCACTCCGTATTCTTCCTTGATGACGATTTCCGCTACGGGTATTTTCGCCGTGCCTTTCTTTTTACTGCGGCACACCGCGATTATCGAGGCCATCTTCTACCTTCCCTTTCTGATTATCGTGCCCCCGCCGATGACCGTGTCCCCGTTGTAAAACACCACCGACTGCCCCGGCGTGACCGCCATCTGCGGCTCGGCAAACTTTACATAAACACTATCTTCGTTGCGGGGACTCACCTCCGCCTCGGCTTCCGGGTGCTGGTACCTGATGCTGGCTTTCACTTTAGTCGGTTTTTCCGGCATCGTCCCGCCTATCCAGTTCAGGCTGTCGGCTACCAGCACGTCGCTATAGGTCTGCGCTTGGCTGCCGACGATGACGGCGTTTCTGGCTGGCTCGATATCGGTTACGTAGAGGGGCTTTTCCGACGTAATTCTTAATCCTTTGCGCTGACCGACCGTATAAAAGGCGATGCCTTCATGCTGACCCAGTACGTTGCCTTCGGTATCGAGCACGGGGCCGACCGGTGGTAGCGTTGCCAGGCGGTCTTTCAAAAAACTGATGTAATCGGCGCCCGGTATAAAGCAGATTTCCTGGCTTTCGGGCCGCTTGCTTGCTGTGAGCTTGAGTTCGGCGGCGATTCGCTTAACGGTCGCCTTGTTCAAATTACCGACCGGGAAAATAACATTAGCCAGTTGCTCCTGCTTGAGCCGGTAGAGAAAATAGGACTGGTCTTTTTGTTTATCTTTCCCCTTTTTCAGCAGGTATCGACCCGATGCCTTGTCACGCTCGTTGCGGACGTAATGCCCGGTGGCTAAATAGTCCGCCCCCACCTCCTTGATTTTTTCCCGCAGCACGCCGAACTTGATGTAGCGGTTGCAGAGGACGCAGGGATTGGGCGTGTTGCCCAGGCTGTACTCCCGGCAGAAGTCGGCGATGATGACCCGCTCGAAGATGTCCCGCAGGTCGACAACCTGATGGTGGATATCCAGTCTGTCGGCTGCCCGGCGGGCGGACTCGATGGCGTTCTGGTTGTTGCCGTTGTCGGTCAGCTGCATCGTCAGACCGGTGACATCGTGACCTTCCTGCTTCAGCAGAGCGGCGGCCACCGAGGAATCGATGCCACCGCTCATGGCAACGGCTATTTTCATTACTTGATTTTCTCCAGGGCGACCTTAGCCGCCGCTTCGCCGGAGAGGAACATGGAGCCGAAGGTGGGGCCCATACGGGGCAGTCCGTGCACGGCGCCCACCGCCATGCCGGTAACGATTAAGCCGGGGAAGCACTCCCCGGTATGCTCCACGATGAGGTCTTCCGACTTTTCAATCCACATGGCGCCTTCGCCCTTGGTCTTAATCAGGTTGCGCTTTTCCAGCTTGGCGACCACGGTGGCGTCATGTCCGGTGGCGTCGATAACTACCTTCGCCTCGATAGCCACGGGGTCCAGGGCGGCTACCTGCTTCGGCAGCGAGGCAATCGGCGACCAGTTGATGACGGCGCCGCATACCCTGCCCTCTTTGATTACCAGGTCTTCGAGCATGGTCATGTTAAATACCTTGACCCCCGCGGCACAGGCGGCGGCAATCAGGGCGGCGCAGGCGTGAGGCGCGTCGCAGACCACCAGTCCCTCGGCGACGGTCTTATAGGGCACGCCCAGTTCGTCGAGTATTTTTTCGGCGGGGTGCCTGACTGTAATCTTAGGCATGAGGTAGCCCCCGCTCCAGAACCCCCCTCCCAGGTAGTTGTTGCGCTCGATAATGACCACCCTTTTGCCTGCCCGGGCGATATCGCGTCCGGCGACCAGCCCGCTCGGGCCCCCGCCGATAATAATGCAGTCGCTTTCAACGTTTTCGTTGAACTCCTTGGAGAATTCCTCGACTATTGCCCTGGTGATTACTACCTCGCCTACGGGACTGAATTTTACCATTGACTCGACTCCTTCCGGGAACAAAATATTTTGTAATTATAGGGAAGTGTATTACAATTATACCCTATTTCGACAATAAAAAAATCGGGGTGATTCGGGAGAAAGTTGACTAAAATGGTCAACAAATATTATTCTAGCAATTGTAATAGCTAAAGTCAACTTAACCTCACCCCCTTTGTCCCCCTCTCCAAACGGGTCATTGAAAAGCCCGTAGCCTAATTTGTTTAGAGAGGGGGAATAATTTAAAGAGGGGCTGCGCCCCTCTTAAGCACCCCATTTTGGGGTATTGACGTCCCTCTTTGTAAAAGAGGGATAAGAGGGAGATTTTATTTATCAACTTTGAAGTATGCCTGTTTATTGTGTAGAATAATGCCGGTGAACATGGAATTAAGAAACCTGCCGGGCGTGGATAAGGTATTGATGCAGCGGCGCATCGCGGCTGTCGCGGAGAAATATCCGCACGACCTGCTGGTGGGTGTTGTCCGGGAGCAGCTGGAGCAGGAGCGGTCGTCCATCATCGGCGGCAAATCGGGCGCCTCTCTCGACGGAATAGTAAAGGCTGTACTGGCTCGACTTGATACTGTTCTGAAACCGACCCTGCGCCGGGTGGTCAATGCCTCCGGCGTCATCCTGCATACCAACCTGGGACGCGCGCCCTTAAGTCGTGATGCCATCGCGGCTATGGATGAAGCCAGCCGCGGCTATGCCAATCTTGAAATCGATATGGAGAGCGGCGCCCGGGGCTCGCGCCACGTCCATGTCGAAAGCCTTTTGTGTCGTTTGACCGGCGCCGAATCGGCCTTCGTCGTGAATAACAACGCTTCGGGGGTGATGCTCGGCCTGACCGCGCTGGCGCGGCGTAAGAAGGTAATCGTTTCCCGCGGTCAGGCGGTGGAAATCGGCGGCGGCTTCCGCATCCCGGACGTCATGCGGCAAAGCGGCGCTAAGCTCGTCGAGGTGGGGACGACCAATTGTACCTATGCCCGCGACTTTGAGCAGGCTATCGATGAAAGTACGGCGGCTTTGATGCGTGTCCACTCCAGCAACTTCCGCCTCGTTGGCTATACCAGTGAAGTCACTCTGGAAGAGCTTATTGATATGGGTAAAAAGCATAATTTGATGGTACTGGACGACCTCGGTAGCGGCAGCCTGCTGGATACGACTACTTTCGGCCTGGCGCCGGAACCGATGGTCCAGCAGAGTGTTAAGGCTGGTGGTTCTGTGACCTTCTTTTCCGGCGATAAGCTTTTAGGCGGACCCCAGGCGGGCGTAATCGTCGGTAAAAAGGAATATGTGGATAAGCTTAAAAAACACCCGCTGGCGCGCGCCGTGCGTATCGACAAAATCCGGCTGGCAGGACTAGCCGCCACGCTGCTCCATTATCTCAAGGGGGAGGCGGTCGCTAAAGTACCCGTTTGGCAGATGATAGCCGCCCCGCTTAAGGAAATAGAAAAACGCGCCGGTTTATGGGCTAAGGCTCTGGGAGGTGAGGCTAAGGTGGTCGATGGGGAGACCATGATTGGTGGCGGCTCTTTGCCCGGCGGCAGCTTGCCCACCAGGCTGGTGGCGCTCGGCGGGGGGAGTAAAAAAGTACAGGAAATCGGTCGCAAGCTGCGACTTGGAGAAAAGCCCGTTATCGGGAGAATCGAAAAAGACCGCTTGCTCCTCGACCCGCGTACCGTGCTGCCGGAAGAGGACGAAATTGTCGTCCGTGCCCTTTCTGAAGTAGTCGGAAAATAGGTTTGTTCCCTGGTTAAAAAATCACAGGAGTTATTGTCATGAGTGAGAAAGAAATAACCCTCCGCTACGGCTTTAATCCCCACCAGCAACCCGCCCGGATTTACGTTGCTAAGGGGACGCTGCCTTTCCGGGTGCTCAACGGCGCCCCGGGCTATATCAATATGCTGGACGCCCTTAACTCCTGGCAGCTCGTTAAGGAGCTTAAACAGGCGCTTAAGCTACCCGCCGCCGCTTCATTCAAGCATGTCAGCCCCGCCGGTGCCGCCGTGGGCATGCCGCTTTCCGATACTCTGAAAAAAGCCTATTTCGTCGATGATATGGAGTCCTCGCCGCTGATGGCTGCCTACGCCCGGGCGCGTGGCGCCGACCGCGTTTCGTCCTACGGCGACTTCGCGGCTTTGAGCGATACCGTGGATGTGGCAACCGCAAAGCTAATCAACAGGGAGGTCTCCGACGGCGTTATCGCCCCCGGTTACGAGAAAGCAGCGCTGGATATTCTCAAGTCCAAGAAGGGCGGCAAGTACCTGGTAATCGAAATCGATGCCTCATACGCGCCGGGGGAAACGGAGACGCGTGAGGTCTTCGGTATTCAATTCGAGCAGAAACGCAACAACGCTGCCGTCACCGCCGCAATGCTGAAAAACGTCGTCACTAAAAAGAAAGAGTTTCCCGCCGACGCCGTGCGCGACCTCATCGTGACCACCGCCGCCATAAAATACACGCAGTCCAACACTATCGGCTTTGGCGTGGATGGGCAGGCTATCGGCATCGGTGCCGGCCAGCAATCGCGCATCCACTGCACCCGCCTGGCCGCGGAAAAAGCCGACCGCTGGTACCTGCGGCAGCACCCCACCGTCTTAAGTATTAAGTTCAAACCGGGCGTGCCGCGTGCGGAAAAGAACAACGCCATCGATTTATACCTGCAGGAGCGACTCAACCGCTTCGAGAAGGAAAATCTGGCCGCCGTCATGGAAAAAGTCCCCCCGCCCCTTACCTACGAACAGAAAAAGGAGTGGCTGGGCAAGCTCAAGGGGGTTTCCCTATCATCTGACGGCATGATACCCTTCCGTGATACCATCGACCGCGCTTACGAGAGCGGGGTGGCTTATGTTTTACAGCCCGGCGGCTCCATCCGCGACGATGATGTAATCAAGGCCTGCGACGCCTATGGTATGGTCATGGCTTTCTCCGGCGTCAGGCTCTTCCACCATTGAAGGCAGCTATAGAGATGTTTGAAAAGTGGGGAGTTGAAGAGGGGCGTTAGCCCCTCTTAAAAAACAATTCCCCATATCCAAATAATTGAATATAGGGTTTGCCCTCTGCTCCATTTGGAGAGGGGGCAAGGGGGTATGGCAACATATCATTTACTTTATTTAAGGTAAAAAAGGGGTAGGGGGGAATATTATTGTTTGTTCTAGGTACCGCCGGCCATATCGACCACGGTAAATCGGTGCTGGTCAAAGCGCTGACCGGCATCGACCCCGACCGTCTCCGTGAGGAGAAGGAGCGCGGCATGACCATCGACCTCGGGTTTGCCTGGCTCAAGCTGCCGAGCGGTCGTGAGGTCGGCATCGTTGACGTCCCCGGTCATGAGCGCTTTGTCAAGAACATGCTGGCTGGCGTGGGCGGCATCGACATGGCCCTGCTGATAATCGCCGCCAACGAGGGTGTCATGCCACAGACTAAAGAGCACCTCGCTATCCTCGACCTCATCGGGGTGAAGCGTGGCGTGGTCGCTATAACCAAGAAGGACCTGGTGGACGATGAGCTTTTAACGCTGGTGCGCATGGAGGTGGAGGAGCTTATCGCCGCCACGACCATTGCCGGAGCGCCCGTTGTGACGGTTTCTGCCCTGACCGGCGAAGGCTTGCCGGAGCTCTTAAGCGCCGTCGATGCCCAGCTCGATAAAACCGAACCGAGAAAGGACCTCGGCCGTCCCCGACTCCCCATCGATAGGATTTTCACCATCGCCGGCGCCGGCACCGTCGTTACCGGTACGCTTATCGACGGCGCGCTTACCGTGGGGCAGGAGGTGGAAATCGTCCCCTCCGGTCTGAAGTCGAGAATCCGCGGACTCCAGACGCATAAATCCAGGGAAGAGGTCGCCAGCCCGGGCAGTCGCGTGGCGGCGAATTTGGTGGGCGTGAACACTGCCCAACTCACCCGCGGCGACGTGGTTACTGTTCCCGGCTGGCTGAAACCGACCAGACTGGTGACGGCGAATCTCAAGCTAATTGATTATTTAAAACGGCCCCTGCGCCATAATACCCAGGTCAGCTTTCACACCCTGGCGGCGGAGACCATGGCTAAAGTGCGCCTGTTGGAGGGCGATGAGCTTAAGCCGGGTCAGTCGATGTGGGCGCAGCTGAAGCTGGAAAAGCCGCTGGCGATTATCAACGGCGACCGCTTTATCATCCGCTCGCCGATGGAAACGCTGGGGGGCGGCGGCATCGTCGACGTGCGCGCCAAACGACTCCGCCGCAATCGACCCGATATTATCGCTAATCTTGCGGCGAGGGAGGGTGGCACCGCCGAGGAGGCGGTCATGGCGCTGCTGGAGACCCGGCAGCCGCTGGAGGCCTCCGCCTTGGCGGCGCAGGGCAATATCGTTAAAGAAGAAGCCCAGGCCGCCATCGACTCTCTGGTCGGGCAGGGGAGGGTCATTGCCCTCGGGGAGGGTGCGCGCCGTTTGTTATTGACGGCTTCGGGCTGGAAGGAACTTACGGAGAAGGTCTTAGCGGCGCTTAAGGACTATCATAAAAAGTACCCCATGCGACCCGGCATGCCCCGGGCAGAGTTCGCCACGCGCCTGAAGCTGGGCGCCAATATCGCCTTGGTGCTGGATAGTCTCGTCAGTCAGGGGAGTATCGTGGAGGAGGCAGGCAGCTTGCGACTCCCCTCCCATGCCGTCAGTCTCACTCCCGCCCAGCAGGGTAAAATCGATGCCTTTTTAAAGTCTCTGGACGCCAGCCCCTTTGCCCCGCCCTCCGAGCTCATCCCGGAGGCGGACTTGCTTAACCTGCTGGTGGCGCAGGGCAAGGCAGTCAGGGTCAGCGATAATGTGGTTTTTTCCGCTAAGGCTTATAATGAGATGGTGGAGAAAATTACCGCCCAAATCAAGAGCAAAGGTAAAATAACCCTCGGCGAGGTGCGGGACATGTTCGGGACCAGCCGCAAGTATGTCCAGGCCCTGCTGGAGTACCTCGACCGCGAGAAAATAACCAGGCGCGTCGGCGACGACCGCGTGCTATACTAGACAAACAGGGGGGTAGCCGATATGTACACTAAAGTTCTGGTGCTGCTGGATGGCTCGGAAATTAACGAATGTGTGCTCCCTTACGTGCAATGGTTTATGAAGGTATCCAAACTCGACGAGGTAGTCTTTTTAAGAGTCGAAGAGCCTTTGAAAATGCCCAGGGGCATGGAGACCGCCGTGATTCCGGAAGACCGCGAGCGTATTGAAAAGGATGCCAATAAACTGGCGATGGAATACCTGAATGGCATTGTCGGCAAATTTAAAACCCGGCGTAAAACTAAGATACGGTCCATGGTGCTTAGGGGCAAACCGGTTGAGGTTATCGCCGACTACGTAGCCAGGGGGCATATCGACCTCGTGATTATGGCAACGCAGGCTTATTCCGGCGTACACCGACTTTTTGGCGCCAGTACGGCTGATGGGATTATCCATACCATCACCGCCCCCATCTTCCTCGTCACCCCCAAAGACAAACCCCCGGATAAATAGTAAATAAGCGGACGGGGGACGCCAGAGCGCTTGATTGAGGTAATCTACCCGGAAAGATAGAGGTTATTATGCAATGTCCTAGATGCGGCGCTTTGATGAACTATATAGAAGTACCGCGAAATATACTGGAATTTCTTGGCTGCGTTGGTTGCCTCGGTTGCTTGGTAAGCCCTTTAGGATGCCTGCTCGCTCCTCTGGCTTTCTTTTTACCTAAATCAAAATATAATCAATGCCCGAATTGCGGCTTTAGAGAACCTGTAAAGTAACGACTACGTAACCAGGGGGCATAACACCTAACTTGTATGATTTTACAGAATCTAAAGGCTGTCCATTATAAAAACAATCTTAGTAGTTATATTGGTAACTGGCGTTTCTTAATGAGTCAAATTTTAAGACAGCCTCCCATAAATATTCCCCAAGAGCTAGTTTCTTTAGGCGATAATACTCACGATTTATCTGTGATGCTATTTTATCTTGATGCTAGGCTAACAACGCTTGAAAAAACACCCCTAGTAGCTGGTCAGCAAATTGATAATTTAGCTTACAGTGAGTCAAGAAGTTTTTTAAAAGTTTGTTATATGTTAATCCGTATTTTATTTGATGATATTTCAGGTATTATTAGATATTTCTATGATAAAAACGAACCAAATTCAGGAGTAACTAAAAGTTTTCATGACCTTCTTAATAAGGCTAAAAAAGGGAAATTACCTGAAGACCTCTCTACTTTACTTAGAAAAACAATTGTTCATTTCCCCACAATGAAAGGTAGGAGAGATGATTTATTACATTTTTATGAATCCCTTCTAATTTCTTTTAAGCAAGATGAAGAAGGTAAGACCGTTCTCGGGCATTTCAGCACGAAACAACATCCTACCAAAGAGTATGAAGATATTAGGCAATACTTTGGCTCCGTTCTTTGTGAGTATCAGACGTTAATTGACAACTTGCTTGACCATTTTGATACTAAGTTCATAGATTGGTACAGGTTTAAACCACATAGAGATCTGAATATACTTCAGGGATACGCTGGTATTATGTTGTGGTGGGCATATAAATACGGGAATTACAGACACAAAGATTTAAAAGTAATTTAAAACAGTTAATGCGAATGTAAAAGCATAATAAATTAGAGTTTACACTGAAAGTGCAGTCTGGCGGGAGCGCATGGGAGTCGAACCCACCGAAGGCTTTTATACCCCCCAACGGATTTGAAGTCCGCGAAGCCCACCGGGACTCATCCGCTCCCGTAATCTGGATAAGTATAAACCATCATCCCCCTTTCGTAAAGGCCTGTCTTGAGCTAAATCGAAAGAGGGAACTAAAGGGGGTTTTTACCCCCGATTTCTTTTAAGACCACCCTCACTACCTCCGGCAGCCTCTTCTTGAGCGTCTCGGATAGCTCGATGCCCCAGTCGATTTCCGCCGGCTCGATGCCGATAATCAACGTCTCCTTCGGCTTGTTGCCGGTCATCTCCATCAGCTTCAGGTTCTCCGCCACGCCCATCTCGTGCGCCGATGTCAATTTTCCCTTGCCCGACTCCAGGTCCTCCGGCTTGAAACGGTAAATCTCGCCCGGCTTGCCCCCCGCTCTGGCGCAGTCGATGATAATCATCTTGTCCCCGGCTTGCGTGTAGGCAATCAGGTCCGGCGACGTGCCTCCGTCCACCAGCTTGACGTCCGCGGGCAGGTCCATGTCCTGCAGCGACCTTATGGCGTGGATGCCGACCCCCTCGTCCTTTTGCAGCAGGTTCCCTACGCCGATGACGACGACCCGGGGCAGTTTTTCTTTCATCTTATTTGTCATTGCGAGCGAAGCGTGGCAATCTCTATTCCTGTATTCCCTCAAGATTTGACTTTTGAGCTTTGAGTTTTGACTTCTCCCTTTCACCTCTTCAGCATATCCGCGGCAGCAGCTCGCCCACGGGTACGTCCACGATGCGTGATGCTCCTAATGCCGTCTTCATGATGACCCGCCCCGCGTGCTTGGCAACCACCTCCCCGATGATGACGGCGTTTTTGCCGTGTTTGTTCTTCTTCATCGCCGCCAGTACGGCGTCGGCGTCTTTAGCCGGGACCACCGCCGCCAGCTTGCCCTCGTTGGCGATGTAAAGCGGGTCGAGCCCTAGCAGCTCGCAGGCCGCCAGCACCGCTTTAGCTACGGGGACTTTTTCTTCTTCTAGCATCATGCCCACTCCCGACTTTTCCGCGAAGTCGTTGAGCGTGGTCGTCAGTCCGCCGCGTGTGGGGTCGCGCAGGCAATGTATATTTTTGGTTACCGAGAGCATGTCCGCCACCAGCCCGTTCAGCGGTGCGCAGTCGGATGGTACCGGCGACTCGAACTTAAGCCCCTCCCTCCGACTCAACACCGCGATGCCGTGGTCGCCGATGGTGCCGCTTAAAATTATCTTATCGCCGGGCCTGGCATTGGCCGCCGAGATATTAACTCCCTCTGGCACGATGCCCACCCCCGCCGTATTGATGAAGAGCTTGTCGGCGCCGCCCTTATCGACCACCTTGGTGTCGCCCGTGACGATTTTCACGCCCGACTCCCCGGCGGCTTTTTTAATGGAAGCGAGTATCTTCTTGAGGTCGGCCAGCGGCAGCCCCTCTTCGATAATAAAAGCCAGCGAAAGGTAAAGCGGTTTGGCGCCGCTCACAGCTAGGTCGTTGACCGTGCCGCAGACTGCCAGCCTGCCGATGTCCCCGCCCGGGAAAAAGATGGGATTGACCGTATAGCTGTCCGTGGTGAAGGCCAGCCTCCCTTTAACGTCGAAGACCGCTGAATCCTCCATCTTTTCCAGGATGGGGTTGGTGAGGTCGGGTAGAAAGCTCTCAATCAGGTCATGCATCAGCTTGCCGCCGCTGCCGTGCGCCAGCAGGATTTTATCTTCCATCGCCTTCTCCATACTGATAATATGTAGCGCAGCTCCCTTCGGAAGATACCATGCACGGCCCTACCGGACTCTCCGGCGTGCACTTGATGCGGAAAAGCTTGCAGTCCAGCGGGGTATTTACGCCGCGCAATACCGCCCCGCAGATGCAGCCCTTCGGCTCGCGGGCCGGCGGGATTTTTATATCAAGGCTCTTTTCGGCGTCGAAGCTCTCGTACTTTTTTCTGATAATTAGTCCGCTATCCGGCACAACGCCGATGCCGCGCCAGTTCGCTTCACCGACCTCAAAGACGGTGTCCATCAGGCGCAGGGCAGGCAGGTTCCCCGCCTCCTTTACCCCCCTCCGGTAGGCTATTTCCACCTTGGGCTTATCGCTCTCGATTTGCTCCACCAGACGGTCCACCGCCAGCAGGATGTCCACCGGCTCGAAGCCGGACACCGCACAGGCGATATGATAATCATCGGCTAGAAACTGATATGGTCGTGACCCGATAACGGCGCTGACATGCCCCGGGCAGATAATCCCGTTCAGCCTCACCTCCCCCAGGTCGAGGATGGCTTTCATAATCGGCGGGCAGACCTTGTGTAGCGAGAGTACGTAGTAATTCTTAAGGTTTTCCTGCGCCGCCTGCAGAATCGACGCCGCTACCGTCGGCGCCGTGGTCTCGAAGCCGATGCCGATAAACACCACCGACTTTTCAGGGTTATCTTTGGCGATAGCCAGCGCGTCCTGCGTGGAATAGACGATGCGTATATCGGCGCCGGCCGCCTTAGCTTTTTGCAGGCTGGAGTCGCTCCCCGGCACCCGCACCATGTCCCCGAAACTGGTGATAATGACATCAGGTAGCTTGCCCAGCGCAATCGCCTTGTCCAGGTCGGCGGCGGCGGTCACGCAGACCGGACAACCCGGACCGGAAAGCATCTCGATATTTTGGGGCAGTAGCTGGCGGAGTCCGTGCTTGAAAATCGCCACGGTGTGCCCGCCGCAGAACTCCATCAGTCTGGTCTGCTGCCGCGAGCGCTTATGTATCCTCTCCAGCAGCTTCTTCCCCAGTTCCGGGTCGCGGTATTCCTCAACGAATTTCATTTTGTTATTCCGCCGCTTCCCCCAGCTCCCTTAACAGCTTTAATGTCTCTTCGGCTTCGGCGGCGTCGATGATGTTGATGGCGTACCCGGTATGCAGCAGGACGTAGTCGCCCACCTTGGCATCCGGTGTAAGCTGGATACTGATGTCCCGCGTCACCCCCTCGATGTCCGCCACCGCCTGCTGCCCCTTAATCGACTTTATCAGTGCCGGTATGGCTAAACACATAATAATTCACCTTACTTTGCGAGTTGTCTTTCCCAGTCGTCTTTTATGTCCCGGATTTCCTTGCCAATGCTGAAAGCCCTGCCGATTACCTTGCCCAGTTTGTTGTAGGTCCCGCCTGGGTAAGTCATGTAAATAATGGGGTCGATTTTACCCGCGTCCAGTTTCCCGTCGGTCAGGCAGTCGTCGGAGGCGTAGATTTCCTTAATGGGACCGGCAATCAAGTAGTGGCTGCCCAGCTTAAGAATGTGTTCGGCGGTGCAGCCGATATTCAAAGGGCATTGCTCGATATACGGCGCGCCGCTTATTTCTCCGTAAAATACCTTGAATTTGCAGTCTTTGGCTTTATCCTGCCTGGCGCCGGTGGCGATACCGCAGTAATCGGTTTCCTTTAAAAGTGTTGTATTTGGGATATTGACCGAAAATGCCATGTTTTCACGGATGCCCTTGAGCGAATGCCGCACCCGGTTCAGGGCGATGGCCATATGCGGAGGAGTTCCGCAGGCAATCGTCACCCAGGCCACGGTAACGAAGTCCGGTTTACCGGCCACGTCCACACCGACGAGCACGGTGGGGTGGGGGAAAAGCAGAGGCATGATATCCAGCTTGGTTTTATTTTTCATAATTTTCACTCCTCCATCGCATTGGCAATCACCACCTGCCCCAGCGAAATCCCCCCGTCGTTACAGGGCACCTGGCGGTGGGTATATACCTCGAAGCCGGCCGACTCCAGCAGGGGCAGGGTCTTTCTCGTGAGCAGCCGGTTCTGGAAAACGCCGCCGCTTAAAGCGACCTTTTTTAAATCTGTTTTCGAGGCTATCGTCTCGCAGGTTTTATGTATCATCTGGGCGACGGTGTTGTGGAAGCGCGCCGCAATGACGGCCTCGGGCGTCTTTTTGAGTATATCCGCTATGACACTGACTAACAAATCTCGCAGTTTAATAACATTCAAGCCGTTTTGTTCTTCCAGCGCAAACGGGTAAACGCCGGTCTCGCCGGACGCTATATGGGCCATCATCTCAAGGTCGATGGCGGCCTGCGCCTCGTACTCGATTACGCCCCTCACGCCCGTCAGCGCCGCCACCGCGTCGAAAAGCCGCCCCATGCTGGAGGTCAGCGGCGCGTTGATGCTTTTAGCAACCTGCTCTTTGATGATTTCCAGTTCGCTTTGGTTGACGTACTTGAACATGGGGAGGTTTTTATCCAGGACTATCCCCAGCGCCAGCAGGTAGCCGATAGCAGTGCGGTAGGGCTTCCTGATTGCCTGCGCTCCCCCCGCCAGCGGCAGGTATTCCAGGCGCGCCAGCCGCTCGAATTTCTTAAAGTCCGCCGCCATGAACTCCCCGCCCCAGATATTACCGTCCGTGCCGTAGCCGGTGCCGTCCAGAGACACCCCTATGACCGGCCCCTTTACCCCGTTGTCCGCCAGGCAGCTGGCGATGTGGGCGTGATGGTGCTGCACGGGCACGAGCCTGATTTTTTCCTTTTCCCCCAGTTCCCTGGCATACTTGGTGGGCAGGTATTCCGGGTGCATGTCGTGGGCGATAATCTCCGGCTCGATGCGGAACAGCTTCTCATAAAGCCTGATTGTGTTTACATAATGTTCCAGGGTCTCCAGGTTTTCCATGTCCCCGACGTGCTGGCTGACGAAAGCATAGTTGTCCCGCGTCAGGCAGAAGGTGTTCTTTTCCTCCGCTCCGCAGCCAAGTATCTGTCGACTCTTAAAAGGCAGGTGGATGGGATACGGAGCGTACCCCCGCGCGCGCCGCACGAAGTGTGGAGTTCCCTGCTCCACCAGCATCACGCTGTCGTCGTAGCGGGCGTAGATGTCCCGGTTGTGCATTAAAAAGTAATCGACGATATGGTTCAGCCGTTTGATTGCCTCGTCGTTGTCCTTGGCAATCGGCTCCTCGCTCAAGTTGCCGGAGGTCATTACCAGCGGCCGTCCCGTCTCTCTTAAGAGCAGGTGGTGCAGGGGAGTGTAGGGGAGCATGACGCCCAGGTATTTAAGTCCCGGCGCCACCGCCTGCGTAATGTTTGAGTCTGTTTTCCACTTCATCAGGACGATGGGGCTGCCGGGGGATAATAGTAGCTTTTCTTCCTCCGCATCGACCTCGCAGTGCTGCCTGACTTCATCCATGTCGGTGACCATGACCGCCAGGGGCTTGCCGGGACGCTTCTTGCGCTGGCGCAGCCGGTTGACGGCGGTCTCGCTGGTGGCGTCACAGGCCAGCAAAAAGCCCCCCAGCCCCTTTACCCCGACTATCTTGCCGTTTTTCAGCAGCTCGCTGGCTTTTATAATAACGTCCTCGCAGTCCACGCGGGTGCCCGGCGCCAGCCGTAGTTCGAGCTGCGGCCCGCATACCGGGCAGGCGTTCGGCTGGGCGTGAAAGCGGCGGTTCAGCGGATTTTCGTATTCCTTGCGGCACTCGGGGCACATGTGGAAGCTTTTCATCGTGGTATTGGGACGGTCGTAAGGGATGTCTTTGATAATCGTGAAGCGCGGCCCGCAGTTGGTGCAGTTCGTAAACGGGTAGCGGTAGCGTCGGTCGTCCGGATTGAAAATCTCCTCGAGGCAGTCCCGGCAGGTGGCGATGTCCGGCGAGACGAGCTGGTATTTCCCCTCCTCGGCGACGCTCCGCAGGATTTCGAATTTGTCGTAGTTTACCGCCGGGCCTTCGGTTGCCGTCATACCTTCGATGTGCGCCAGCGGCGGCGCCTGCTTGCGCAGGTCTTTAGTAAAAGCCTCGATGGACTTCGCTTCGCCCTCCACCTCGATTTTCACATCCTCCGAGGTGTTGCATACCCAGCCGCGCAGGTTATGCCGGGCGGCAAGCTGGTAAACGAAAGGTCTGAAGCCCACCCCCTGCACCACCCCGCGTACGCTGATACGGGAAAGATTTATTATACTTGCTTCTGCCATTTCTCGATTGCTTAAGCCTTATCTTTCCCCCTTTGAAAAAGGGGGACCAAGGGGGATTTTATCCTATTGCTTTTTCTTTTTCCTTAATGCGTCTTCCAGCCAGGTGAACCAGCCCGTTAGCCCGGAGCCGGTCTTGCAGGAGACCGCGAAAATCAACGCGTCCGGGTTAAGCCCGGTGACGACCTCCCGGAAGGACTTTTCGCTGAAATCCAGGTAGGGCTGGAGGTCGGTCTTGTTCATCACCACTATGTCGCTGTCGGCGAACATGGCGGGGTATTTATAGGGCTTGTCGTCGCCCTCGGGCATACTGGCAATCATCAGCCTGATGTCCTCTCCCAGTAGGTAGTTATTCGGGCAGATGAGGTTGCCCACGTTTTCGATAAACAGCAAATCTATTTCTTCCAGGTTCAGGTTGTCCAGCCCCTTTTCCACCATGAAGGCATCCAGATGGCAGCCTCCCCCCGTATTTATCTGCACCACCGGGATTCCCAGGGCGTTTATTTTTTCGGAATCGACGCTGGAGGCGACGTCACCTTCGACGACGCCAATCCTGATTTCTTGGGAAAAACGCTTTATCGTGGCGAGGATGAGGCTGGTCTTGCCGGCTCCCGGCGACGACATGATATTTATCGTGAAGATGCCGTGCTTGTCGAGTCGCTTTTTGTTTTCCTCGGCTTTGGCGTCGTTGGTCCCGAGGATTTGCTCGCCTACGGTAATTACTTTAACAGCCATTTATTCCACCTCGATACTTTCCATGTAGCATTCCCGACCGGACACAATCTCGGCGCTCATTTCGTGGCATTCGGGGCAGACCCACTCGTGGTTGGTCGGGGAAAATACGGCCTGGCATTTCCGACATCTTATTTGTACTGGCTTCGACTCGAAGTTAAGCGCCGCCCCCTCGGCGATGGTGTTTTTGCTTAGAGCGTCGAAATAGAATTGGACGCAGTCGCCCACCACCCCGGATAGCTCCCCGATTACCAAGTTGATGCGGATTATTTTCTTGGCTTGCGCCTCCCCGGCTTTCTCCAGCGCCAGGGACAGCATGCTCTCCGTAATGCCGGCTTCGTGCATATTATCTCAATTTCATTATAAAGGAGTGTAAGGGGTGGGGCAAATAGGGCGAGGCTTAACTACATTCCTCTCCCTTTGAAAAAGAGAGAGTTAGAGATTTTTAAGCAGGGAATAGCTCGCGGAGAGGGGCGCCAGCCCCTCTCTACTAAACCTCCCCCTCTCAAACAAATGGAAGATAGGGCATTTGGGTAATACGGTTTGAGAGGGGGATAAAGGGGGTGAGTGTTAAGTATTTACAAAGCAGTTAAATGCCATCAAGACACGTATCAATTTACTTCCCCCCTGTATTATGTTATAATTGCCTCGTAAATAAATAATTAATATAAAGGCTGAAGAGGAAAAACTTGGATAAGACGAAGAAGGCGGAAGTTATCGCCGGCTATCAGGCCAAAGAGGGCGACACCGGTTCTACCGAGGTTCAAATCGCCCTGCTTACCGAGAGAATCAATCAACTCACTACTCACATGGCGTCCAATCGCAAGGACTACCACACCCAGCGGGGCTTGCTTAAGCTCGTTGGACAGCGTCGAAGGCTTTTGGCGTATCTAAGTCGCGAGGATATCGACCGGTATAATAATCTTATCAAAAAACTCGGACTTCGCAAGTAAAGCCTTTACGTTAGAGGGAGTATTGCATTGGCACCACACACTGTTAGTTCCACTATTGCTGGACGTGAACTCATTATTGAAACGGGCAAGCTTGCCCAGCAGGCTAACGCCGCGGTCACCGTCCGCTACGGCGATACCGTGGTTTTGGTTACCGTATGTTTCAACAAAGAACCTAGGGAAGGGGTGGATTTTCTGCCCCTGACCATCGACTACGAGGAGAGGCTGTACGCCGCGGGCAAGATACCCGGCGGTTTTATCCGCCGGGAGGGTCGCCCCAGCGAGGCGGCTACCCTTGCCTGCCGCATGACCGACCGTCCCATACGCCCGCTCTTACCTAAGAGCTGGCACAGTGATATTCAAATCGTCACCACTGTGCTTTCCGCCGACCAGGAGAACGACCCGGATATACTTGCGGTTATCGGCTCCTCGGCGGTGCTGGCGCTGTCGGAGATTCCCTTCGAAGGCCCCATCGGCGCCGTCAATGTCGGCTATATCAACGGCGAGCTTGTTTTAAATCCTAAGATGACGCAATACGAGGAAAGCCAGCTTGACCTTGTTGTCGTGAGCACTAAAGACAAGGTCATCATGGTGGAGGCGGGGGCTAAAGAAATTTCCGAGGATATCGTTCTCGAAGCTGTCAAGTTTGCCCACGAGGCCAATCAGGATATTATTAAAATCCAAGAAGAGCTTCAGAAGACCTCCGGCAAGCCCAAGCAGCCCGTCCCGGAAGAAATGCCGCCGTCGGAGGCCGTCGCGGCTTTGACTAAGGTTATCGACGAAAAGCTGGCAAAAATCCTCGACGAGACCGATAAGACGGCGCGCGAAGCAATGCTGGAGGAATTTATCGGGGAGCTTACGGAAAAAGCTGGTGAAGACGTCACGGAGGCTGAAATCGCCGCCGCTATCGACGCTAAAGTTAAAGAGGAAGTCAGGGCTGACGTGCTTAAAAAAGGCAAGCGCATCAGCGGGCGCTCCTTAACTGAAGTCCGCCCCA
>DAOULS010000052.1:0-12869 GCA_034418415.1 Dehalococcoidales bacterium
AGGGGCAGGGAGGGCGAGTTTAAGGCAAGTCCGGCGGACGCGGCGAGGTCGCTAAGGGGGGCGGCGGAGTTGAAGGGCTTAAGCGAGGCGGAGATGGCGGCCAAGACGACGGAGAATGCGAGGAGGCTGTTCGGGATTTAGATGGATATATCAATAGAAGAAAACAGGAAAAGACTGTTTGCGCTGGACGCCGGCTTGAGAGCGGAAGCGGACAGGATGCTGGAGGAGTCGGGGCTGGGGAGGATTATCAGGGAGGAGGGGTTCAAGTCGGTGGGTTCTTACGCGATGCGGACGATGACCTGGCGCGACCTCGACTTCGAGCGGTGCGACGCATCGCCGGACTGGCAGAAACACTGGGAACTGGGAGCGAAATTCGCCAAGCTAAAGTGGGTCTGGAGACTGGCCGCCATTAATGCTTATGAAGACCCGCGCAATGCCGACGAAGGCCATTACTGGGGACTGCGGGCTTCCCGTCCCGGGGAAAAGAATTTCTGGAAGCTCGACCTGTGGACGGCAAGGCGGGAAGAATTCGAGCGCGGCTCCCCGAAAAGAGCATTATGGGAAAGTCGGTTAAACGACGATACGCGATATGACATCCTGGTGATAAAAGAAGCCGTCTGCAGGCTGCCCGAATACAAAGACAGCCTTTTATCTACCCATATTTACGAGGCGGTGCTGGAAAAGGGCGTGCGCGGGATAGACGAATTCTGGGAGTGGTGGAAAAAGGAAAAAACCTAAATTGTTCCTTCAGGTCTATCAATATCGTACCGGCGCTTGTGCTTGCGGTACTCCCTGTAAACGAAGAAGTAAGTTACCGCGAAGCTAAGAATATCCGAGGCCGGCATGGACGCCCAGACGCCGTTCAAGTCGAAGAGATACCGGAAAAGATAGAGCAGCGGGACGAAAAAGAGGAACTGCCGCAGCAGCGAAAGGAACAGCGCCATCGTGCCGTTGGAAAGCCCCTGGAAAGCGGTAACGAACATCATCGTCGGCCCGACGAGTAGCAGCGTGGACAGCATGATGCGCATGGCCGGCACGGCAATGTCAATCAGGACCGGGTCGTCACTGAAAATATCGATTATCTGCGGTGTGAATACCACCATGAATACGGTAACCACCGCCAGGAAAACCGCCAGAGCGATGGAAGCCAGTTTGACAGCCTGCCACAGACGTTTGAAATTGCGCGCGCCGAAGTTGAAGCCGACGATAGGCAGCAGACCTTGAGTAACGCCCATTATCGGCATGAAAGCCAAATCGGAGACACGCATGACAATGCCGAAGGCGGCGATTTCCATCGAGCCGAAGGATGAGACCACTCTATTGAACAGTAAAAAGGCGAGGCTTTCCGTAAATTCGAGTATCGCCGAGGGGGCGCCGACGCGGTAGATGTCCTTCAAGATAGACATATCCGGCTTGAGATAACTAAATTTTATACGGAAGCTCGTCTTATGAGCGAATATAAAATACAGGCCTATTAAAGCCCCGCATGCCTGCGCGATGACGGTAGCCCAGGCGGCGCCGGCGATGCCCATTTCCGGGAAGGGCCCGATGCCGAAAATCAGCAGCGGGTCGAGGATGATGTTGATAACGGTGGATGAGATAGCGATAATCATCGGCTTCACGACGTCGCCGGAACCCCGGAAGAGGCTGCTCATGACTATCGTCAGAATCATCAGGGGCGCGCCGTAGGAAGTGATAACCAGATATGTTACGGCATAATCCAGTATGTCCGGCGTGGCGCCCATGGCCGGCAGAATAGTCTCGGCAAAAAGCACCGCCACCAGCATAAAGAGGAGTCCCCAGAAGGCACTAAGGAAGAATATCTGGCCGGCGACGTGGTTGGTAGCCTCGATGTTTTTCTCGCCGAAGCGGCGGGAAACAAGCGCCGCCACGCCGATACTGGTGCCCCCGCCGACGGCGTAAAAGAGAATCTGGAAAGGGAAAGTCACCGTGATGGCGGCAATAGCCTCATAGCCGATACGGGCGACCCAGATGGTATCGACGATGTTATAAAGGCTGCGGGTGATACTGGAAGCGATGCCGGGCATACTCAAGGCGACCAGCAGTCTGCCCAGCGGCGCCGTACCCAGTCTTTCGGTATGTTTTTGCATCAATACTCCAATAGAATAACCTGTGAAAAGTCAGCGGTAATCTCTCGAGCGGTGAGTGAATCGCTTGCGGTTGCAGTATGCAACGCATTCCAGCGCGGTGATACCGGCCTAGAAAGAGAACGCGTTATCCAGAGTTACTGCGGCGATGATAACTATACTATAAAGAGTGCCAGGTGGTCAACTGTTTTTATTGTTTATCCGGTCTGTTCCTGTCATCCCAGCGGTCCCAGGGGTTCCAGCCGAACCACCACCAGCGACGACGACGGAACCTGCCCAGTACGAAAGAAAGCCCCAAAATTACCAGTGCTGTAGGCCAGAAGTAGTCCCACACAGAGCCAGCGAGCACATCCGTTTTAACAAGTATAGCGATAACACCAGCAGCTACCAGAAGAAGTCCGACAACCATCTCTGCCTCCTCTTGTTATTTCCCCAGTATCTCCGCGGCGTCGGAGATGTCTATTTCCAGCATCCTGACGTCGGCCAGGATACGGTCGGCGTTTTTGACGACCGCCGGGATGCCGCCGGAGACTTCCTTAAGCGACTCCGCGTTTTTACGTAATTCCTTAATTATATTGACCATTTCCTTGATGTTATAGTCCTGCGCCATTTTCCTACTCCTAATGATGGGGTCGCTGGTCCAGGAAGCGGCGGGTCTTGGCCTGGGACCGGGGCAGACTCCCATATTCGTGAAATTCAATATTATAGCCGAGGTTGGTCGTTAAGCGGAGCTGGTCGGTGAGCTTGGTTTTAATCGCGGCCTCGTCCTTTTTATAGTCGGGGAGGATTTCCACCTTCAGCGTAATAGCGTCGATATCACCCTTTTTGGTGACGATAACTTGGTATTCGTTGCTGAGCTGGGGCATTTCCCTGACCACCTCCTCGATAGCCATCGGGGAGAGCAGCACGCCCTTGACCTTGGTGATGTCGTCGGCGCGCCCCATGACGCCCCCTTCCAGCAGGCGATAGGTGCGACCGCAGTCGCACTGCCGGGCGTTCCACTGGATAACATCCTTGACATCGAAGCGGATGCAGGGCTGCGCCATACGCCCGAAGGTAGTGACCACCATTTTGCCGCGGCGTCCCGGCTCCTCGATGATTTCCCCGGTATCAACATCTTCAATCTCCACCAGGTACATTCCCTCGTTGACGTGCAGGCCGGCCTGACGGGTGCACATCCAGCCCCAGTGGCCGATTTCGGTACTGCCCACCTGGTCGTAGACCTTGGCCCCCCAGGCGTCCTCCATCCTCTTACGCGTGGCGGGGATGCTGCCGCCCGGCTCGCCGGCGACGGTAATCCGGCGTATCGTCAGGTCTTTGGGCGGGTCGATGCCCATTTTACGGGCGGTCTCCGCCATGCCGAGGATATAGGTGGGTGTAGCGCCCATCGCCGTGGCTTTAAGCTCCTGGATTTTCAGGATACGCGCCTCGGTATTGAGAACGCCGCCGGGGATGACCTCACAGCCGATTTTCTGACCGGCGTAGTGATAAGCCCAGAAAGCAACGAAAATATTATAGCCGAAGGGCAGGAAAAGGCGGTCCTTGGGACGGTAGCCCTGCGCCCACATGGCGTAGCAGTAAGCCTCGGTGCTTAGCTCCCAGTCCTGCCAGGTATCCCCCTGGTAGACCGGCTGGCCGGTGGTGCCGCTGGTCTGGCGGTAGTCCGTGACCTGCTCCAGGGGCACGGATAAAATATCGCCGTAGGGGAAGTTGTCCTTGCCCGGCCCCTGCACGCTGCGCATCATGGCCTTTTCAATCTTGGGCACTTTTTGAATGTCCTCAAACTTCTTAATGTCACCCGGTTCGATGCCGGCATCCTTGTAGAGCTTGCGGTAGAACTTTGAGTGCTCGTAAGCCCAGGTGAAAATTTCCCTGAATTTTTTCAACTGCAGCTGCCGCAGTTTTTCCCGGGGCATTGTTTCCAGGACGGGATTCCAGTATTCGCTATCTTTCATTTGAATAACCTCTTCCAGCTTAGTGAACGGGACGGTAAATATACCGCATATCTAATATAATCAAAATCAGGCTGAATTGGCAAATAACCGATAAAAGGGATAAGATTAGAGCACAGGCACCGATTTCATTCTATATGGAACAAAAATAGACCGTTATATACGCATAATCATAACGCCTTCCAGTGTAAATTGATGCCGTGAGATATTGACAAAGACAAAAATATGGGTATAATATAGTTCTAGGTGGAACGTTTTTAGTCTTTCCCGTTACTTTTTTAAAGCTGGAATATGACTGTCAACGAAGTAAGCAAGAGAACCGATAAGACCCCGCTGGGTACGCTGTTATCCATTCTAATGTCCTTTGAGGTGCTGGCGCGCTACCTGGAAATCGAGCTCAAGCGCTACGAAGCCAGCCTCATCCGCTTCAACATTATGAGCAAGCTGTTTGTGAACGGCGGTGAAATGACGCCGTCAGAGATATCCGAAAGCGTTTTCCGCGAAAAAAATTCCATCACGGCGGTACTGAATACCATGGAGAGGCAGGGGGTAGTGCGCCGCGAGCCTTCCACGGACGACCGGCGGTCGGTGAAGGTGGTTATCACCGATAAAGGCTGGAAGGAAGCTAATCGACTAAGTCCAATAGCCCAGGAGTTGAGTCGTGAGGTGCTGTCCTGCCTGGAAAAGGAAAAGGTAGAGGACCTGGTGGAGATAATGAGGAACCTCCGGGAGAACCTGCTGCCCAGAATCGCCAGGACGGCCGGGAACGGAAAACGACAGCATTAGTACCATATTATAAGCAGAGGTTTTACAGCGGAACCTGAATGACAGAGCGCTGAATACGATTGGAGAGGGGATTATGCGACGGTGAAAGAGATAAGGATTCACGGAAGGGGCGGGCAGGGAGCCGTAATGGCGGCGAGAATGCTGGCGAGCGCCTTCGTGCAGGAGGGAAAGTCCGTAGCCAGTTTCCCGATGTATGGTTTCGAGCGGCGCGGCGCGCCGGTGGTGGCTTTTACCCGCGTCGACGACAAACCGATACGGGAAAAAACGCAGATTTATAATCCGGACTGTATTATCGTCATCGACCCCGGTCTTCTAGCGCTGCCTACGCTGTTCACCGGGTTGAAGCCGGAAAGCGTTTTTATCCTCAACAGTCCGAAGAAACTCCCCGAAAAGCCCAATGAAAACCTCAAGATAGGCGGCGTGGTCAACGCCACCGGCATCGCCGTCGAGGAAATCGGGCGGGACATACCCAACACGTGCCTGCTGGGGGCTTTTGCGTCCGCTACCGGCTGGCTGAAGCTGGAATCGATTCTGAAAGTCCTGCCGGACTATCTTAGCGGCGATATTCTCCAGAGAAACCTGAAGAGCGCCGAGAGGGGGTACAAAGAAGTGGAGGTTACCAAATGGTAATTAAGCATAAGAACATTTTTAAAACCGAGAGCCCCTGGTCGAACGCCGACGAGAAGCTGCTCTGCCTCGATACCGGCAGCTGGCGCACGGAGAGACCGGTGCTGGACAAAGACAAATGTAATTACTGCGGTCTTTGCGCGCTTTTCTGCCCGCCGCAGTGCATGAAAGATATGGGAGACCATTACGGAGCAAACCTGGATTTCTGTAAGGGCTGCGGCATCTGCGCCAACGAATGCCCGCGCAAGGCAATCACGATGGTCCCGGAAGGAGAGTTTGCCGATGGTTAGTGCGCAAAAAGGACAGGTCAGGGTAATCACCGGAAACGCAACAGGCGCCTACGGCGCGATGCTCTGCCGACCGGATGTCATCGCGGCCTACCCCATCACTCCCCAGAGCGAAATCGCGGAGCAGCTCGCCCAGTTCAAAGCCGACGGCGTTATCGACTCTGAATTCGTGGAGGTGGAGGGTGAAAACTCGGCGATGAACGTCGTACTCGCCGCCAGTATTGCCGGCGGGAGGGTCTTCACCGCCACTTCATCTTACGGTCTGGTGTTCATGTACGACGCCCTTCAGGAGACCTCGGGTTTCAGAGCGCCGGTGGTAATGGTCAACGCCAACCGGGAAACACCGGGAATTCACGCCGTTTCCTCCGGTCAGCAGGACATGGTCTCCGCCAGAGACGCGGGATGGGTGCAGATAATTACCGAAAACGACCAGGAAATCCTCGACCAGATTATCATGGCTTACATGCTGGCGGAGGACAACGATATTCTGCTGCCGGTCATGGTCAATTACGACGGTTTCTATCTCTCCTACCTTGCCGAGGCCGTGGAAATTCCCCAAATCGAGGACGTGGATAAATTCCTGGCGCCCCTAAAGAAGCAGTCGCCCCGCCAGAAGCTGGTGCCGGGGGTGTCCATAGGCTGCGGCACGCACGGCATGGAGATGGGCTACGTGGAAGCCCGCTACAAGCATACCCAGGCCATGGAAAGGGCCAAGAACAAGGTAGATGAAATCGATAAAAAATTCGGCGACTATTTCGGGCGTTATTACGGCGGCCAGATTGAAGAGTACCGCACCGATGACGCCGATATCGTCATCGTGGCTTCCGGCAGCGCTACCGGCACCGCCCGGACCGTCATCGACGCCAAAAGGGAGCAGGGGGTAAAGGTGGGGCTGGTTAAATTAAGGCTGTTCCGGCCCTTCCCTGCGGAAAGGCTTATCAAGGCTCTCAAAGGCAAGAAAGCGATAGGCGTTATCGACCGGAGCGTTTGCTTCGGGTGGAAATACGGGCCTATATGCACGGAACTTAAGGTACTTACCCAGGAACTGGGCTCGGTGCCGATATTGAGCTACATCGACGGCCTGGCCAACCTGGATATCACCATACCGCATATCGGCAGAGTGGTCGATGAGGTCAACGAAGCTGCCAAGGGCAAGCCTTACCAGGATGTAACCTGGATACCGATGGAAGAGTGAGGTTAATGAAATGGTAGAAGCAACGAAGAAGAGAAACAGGGTTTTTGATTATTTCGTTCAGGACGAGCAGTTTGCCGGCGGGGTAGCCTGGTGCGCCGGGTGCCCGATGGAGCTGATTGCCAGAATGACGCCGAAAATACTGGGCAAGAACATGGTATTTGTCGGCACACCCGGGTGTGCGGCGCCGGTACTGCACGGACAGAATATAGGCGCCTGGCACCGGATGGCTTACCTGTCTTCGGTGATGACGGGGGTGCCGTCCAAAGCCACTGGCCTGTCGAGATATTTCAATAGAATCGGGCAGGAGGCTACGGTAATCTGCTTTACCGGCGACGGCTGCGCTACGGACGTGGGCTTTCAGCCCTTGAGCGGCGCGGCGGAGCGGCAGGAGAAATTCATCTACCTGGCGTATGACAACGAGGGGTATATGAACACCGGCAATCAGAGGAGCAGCGCCACGCGGATAGGCGCCGCCACTACCACCACGCCGGTGGGCAAGATAGGCAAAGGAAAAGCTATCGCCGCCAAGAATATGCCGATGATAATGCTGATGCACAAGCCCAGGTACATGGCTACCGCTACCGTCAGCCACCTGGAGGACTTCGTTAAGAAGCTCCAGAAAGCCAAGGAAATGTGCAAGGAAGGGTTCGTATATCTGCATTTGTTTTCACCGTGCCCGGTGGGCTGGCGCATCGACTCCAGCAAGGTAATCGAGGTGTGCCGCACCGCCGTGAGGACGAACTACTTCCCGCTGTGGGAGGCGGAAAACGGCAAGCCCGTTATTACGGTTCAGGTGGCTAATCCCAAACCGGTTTCGGAATTCACCAAATTAATGCGTAAATATTCACATTTGAAAGAAGACGGCCTGGCGGCACTGCAAAAAGAGGTCGATGAGCGGTACGCCCTGCTGAAAACCCTGGCTAATGCCGGGACTTAAAGAAATAAACACCATATAACACGACAACAAGGAGGTGGACAGTAATATATGGTCACCAAAGCAAAAGACGAACAGTTAAGCAAAAAGCCGAGAGTAGGCCTGTCGGTAAAGGGTAACCCGGAAATCTGGGATGATACCTGGGTCTATACCACGTGCGGCGGCTGTTACGGTCAGTGCGCCATACGCGCACACCGCGTAAACGGTGTCATCGTAAAAATTCTAAGTGACCCCAAAAGCGACTTCGGTCCCAAGGGCGGTATCTGCGCCAAGGGCGAAGCCATGATACAGGCGCTTTACGACCCCAACCGCTACAACTACCCTTTACGAAGGACCAATCCGAAAAAGGGCCTGTTCGAGGACCCCAAGTGGAAGCGGGTCTCCTGGGACGAGGCGCTGGACGAGATTGCCGTGAAACTCAAGAAAATCCGCGCCGAAAATCCCCATAAGCTCCTCCACGGCGGCACGCCCGGTCCGGGCAGCGGTCCCGACCTGCCGCTGGGGTTCGGAGTCTTCGGGGCGGTGTTCGGCACCAAGAACTGGTACGTGGGCGGCGCCGGTCTGCACTGCGGGAGCGGCTCGCACATGGGCGCGGGACTCTACCACGCCTCATGGTCGATTGTGCCGGACTTCAAGTACTGCAACTACGTAATTCAAATGGGTTCCAACAAGGGTACCGGGTCCGGACACTCCATGGGTTTCAACATGAGGCTGGCGGCCGACGCGCGGTCCCGAGGTATGAAGAACGTTGTCTTCGACCCCATCTGTAATTTCGGCGGGGGCAAAGCCACCGAGTGGATACCCATTTTACCCGGCACGGACGGCATCGTTGCCCTGACGATGGTCAATATAATTCTGAATGAGTTGAATACTTACGACGCCGAATTCATCAAGATGAAGACCAACGGGCCTTACCTTATCGGGCCGGACGGACAGTATGTCCGCGATAAAAAGACCAACAAACCTCTTGTCTGGGACGCCAAAGACAAAAAAGCTAAGGTCTTCAACGACAAGACCATTGGCGATTACGCCATCCTCGGCGAATACGAGGTCAACGGCGTGAAATGCCACCCGTCATTCCAGCTTATCAAGGACCATGTCAAGCAGTACACGCCGGAGAAGGCGGAAAAAGAAAGCACCGTGCCGGCGGCAACCGTACGCCGCATCGCCCATGAATGGGTAGAGGCGGCGATGATTGGCACGACCGTCGAAATCGAAGGGGAAAAATATCCCTTCCGGCCGGTAGCCGCCATCATGTTCCGCGGCGGGCAGGGGCACACCAACTCGGCGCAGAGCTACTGCGCCATGTGCCTGGTAAACGCAATCGTCGGGGCAATGGATGTCCCGGGCGGCACGCTGGGCTGGCCGGCCTACGTCGAAGGTTATCCGGATACGGGCAGGTTCAGGGTCGTACCCTACCCCTGCAAAGACGGTATGCTTACGGCCGGGACCTTCATGGAGCACCGGCCCTGGCCGATAGAAGATTCCCAGGTACCCTATACCTATCTCATGAAGGAGCTGACGCCGACGGCCTCGTTCTCTCCCCAGCCGGTGACCTCCGACTTTGAGAAATACTGGGACAAGCTGGGGCGACCTTACGAGGTGGAGCTGGCGATGATTTTCGGCGCCAACATGATTCGCAGCACGCAGAGTCGCGAAATAGCCCAGGAATTCTGGAAGAAAATCCCGTTCATCGTTGCCTTTAATATCTTGCCCAATGAGTTCTGCGAGGGCTTTGCGGACATCGTTCTGCCCGATTGTCACCCACTGGAGACATGCGGTCTTTTCGGGACGCACGGGCCCTTCTTCAACCACCCCATTGGCCTGGAGGGCTGGACCTTCCCCGTCAGGCAGCCTGTTGTCGACCCAGCCTACGAGCGGCGGAACAAGCTTGAAGTCCTCTGGGACCTGGCCGACAGAATAGACATGAGAGGCGAGATGAACAACTACTACAATGTCTATTTCACCAGCTTCGGCGGTGAGGCTTTAATCGGCGGCGATATCGACAGCATCAGGCATCTGGGTGATATCGACCCGAAGAAGGTTGTTCAGCTTATAGGACGTGATGAAAAAATTACCTATGCCGAGATGATGGATCGAGCCTTGAAATTCTACTTCGGCGATGAACACGGTATGGACTATATGGCGAAGCACGGCTCGGTAGATTGGACCAAGAAGCCCAAAGAGGCTTACTGGCGCTGGCATGTCGATGTCAGGGTTCCTATTTACATGGAGCACGTCGCCGAGCTGAAGGAAAACGTCATGAAGAACGCCGCCAAGGCGGGTATAGAGCTGGACTGGGAGCAGTTTACACCCCTCATCAGTTATTTCTCCCCGCAGGTCGGCAAGGAACTTTCCGGAGAATTCGACCTCTACTGCTTCTCCTACCGCGATATCCTCCACAACGGCACCTATACGATGGAGATGCCCTGGCTCGACGAGGTCAGCCGTCTCAACCCCTACACCTACAATATCACCATGAACGCCGAGACGGCCAAAAGTAAAGGCCTGAAAGACGGCGATCTTATCTGTCTGGAGTCACCCTACGGTCGCAAGACCACCGGCACCCTGAAGACAATGCAGGGCCAGCACCCCAAGACGGTGGCGATATCGGCGTGTTCCGGCGCCTGGGCAAAGGGAGCGCCGATAGCCTACGGTAAAGGCACCAACTTCAATATCCTGCTGGAATCGGACTTCAAACATGCCTGCCCCGTTTCCTGGAGTCAGGAGACGGCGGCCACGGTCAAGGTCTATAAAATCGACCACAGGATAGAATACGATGGCGCCGGAGGTGACAAGCTATGAGATGGGGAATGGCGATAGAACTGAAAAGATGCATCGGCTGCTACGAGTGCGTCCTTGCCTGCAAAGCGGAGCACTTTTTGCCGGCCGGGATTTTCTGGAACAGGCTTTTAATAGGAGAGAAGGGGAAATATCCCCAGGTAACGAAACTGATATATTCGATTCGCTGTAACCACTGTGCCGACCCGGCCTGCGTTAAGGTATGTCCGACCGGCGCTACCCAGCAGCGTGAGGACGGTATTGTCTGGGTTGACGAGGATAAATGTGTCGGCTGCCGCTACTGCATGGTCGCCTGTCCCTACCAGGCGCGTTCGATGTACGAAGACGGGAACGCGCAATACTTCCCCGGGCAGGAGCTGACCGAGCATGAGAAGGTGGGCAAGGTCTTGTATCCCCACACGCCTGGCGTCGTGGAGAAGTGCGTATTCTGCAAGGAGAGGATTGATGCTGGTTTAGCGGCGGGACTGACGCCCGGCGTCGACCGTGAAGCGACGCCTGCCTGCGTCATCAGCTGCCCGACCAATGCGATACACTTCGGCGACCTTGACGACCCCAACAGCGAGATAAACCGGGTCATCAAGGAAAAACACGCGCACCCGTTCCATCCCGAGTTTGACACGCAGCCGTCGATAAGCTATATCGACTAATCGAGAAGAAGGGGAGGGATAAAGAAATGAGTACAACAAAACCATACGATTTCATGGTTAAATACCAGCAACAGAAGGACTGGATAGACGGCAGAGGTAACTTTATCGCATTCGCCTTCTTCCTGGGAGGCATCGCCGGAGGTCTTTTCCTGGCTTCGGCTTACTTCGATAACCTGCTGGGAATGTTCATCGCCTTCCTGCTGACCGGCCTGATGGGCGCATCCTATATGCTGCATCTTACCCATCCCATGCGGTTCTGGCGGATGGTGAGTAAGCCCGGTACGTCCTGGATTGCCCGCGGCTTTACCTTCATCATGTTATTCGGCTTTTTTACCGCAATAACGATGATACTGATGCAGTGGGCGCCAAATGCCACTGCCGCCATCACCACATTTAAGGTGCTGGCCGGCATCTTCGCCTTTGCGCAGTCCATCTATACCGGCTTTGCGGTGAGTTACGTCAGCGCTATCAAGGTCTGGAACTCGGCGATTGTGCCGATACTGTTCGTGACCTGCGGTTTGAGCGGCGGACTGGCCATCTTGCTGGCGGTAATGATGGGGCAGGGCAGCACCCAGATTGCCACGCTGGAGAATATCATCCGCGTGGTGCTGATTGCCTTCGCCATCATCGTCGCTGTGTATCTCTGGAACGCTACGTATAGCAGCACCGCCGCCAGGGACGCCGTGATAAGGCTGATCGGGGGCGCGCTGGCGCCGCTATTCTGGATAGGAGTTTTCCTGTTCGGTATAGTCATACCGGTAGCAATATCAATCATAACCTACTGGGTCCACGACGCCTCATCGGCGCTGCTGATTACGGCAGTCGTCAGCGAGATTATTGGCGGGCTGGCCTTGAGGTTCGCCGTTCTGAAGGCGGGTGTTTACGCGCCGCTGTTGCCGGCGGAATAAAACACAGGTTTTTAACCGTAAAAACTTAAGAGGGGGGCATAAGAGCCCCCCTCTCCTTTTGCCCGACCTCACCCCCTTTAGTTCCCCCTCTCCGTGCACGGAGAGGGGGTTAGAGGGAGAGGTCGGTATTTTGGTATTAAAACTGCCAATTAGAGTATAATATTGCCAAAGTCAGCGGGGAGGAATTATGGCGCTGACGGCAGATTTATACATCGGCACGTCCGGCTGGTCTTACCCAAAAGGGGAGGGCACCTGGAAGGGCTATTTTTACCCTCCGGGCAAGATAAACGAGCTGGAATATTACAGTCAGTTTTTCAATACCGTCGAGCTTAACTCATCTTTTTACCGTCCGCCTGACCCCGGGTTCGTGTGGAACTGGGTAAAGCACGTGCCGGAAGGTTTCCTTTTCGGGGTCAAGCTGTGGCAGAAGTTCACCCACCCCAAGATGTATCAAGAGTCCACCGGCGAGGCGGCGGTCATCGAGCAGAACGATATAGACCTTTTTAAGAAGTGCCTGGAGCCGCTGGTCAGGGCTGGAAAGCTCGGGGCGCTGCTGGCGCAGTTCCCGCCCAGCTTCAAGAACGACGACTACGGGCGGCAGATAATCGGGGCAGTGGCTAAAG
>DAOULS010000053.1:0-6744 GCA_034418415.1 Dehalococcoidales bacterium
TATGGTCCAGGCAAAGGTGAAGTACGTAAAGGGGTCGGCGGCGGCATTAACATTACGGCGATGGAAGAATGCCGCAACACCGGCAAAGAAATTATCGACATGCTGCAAAAACTCGGCGTGAAATAATCCGGCGCATGTTACAACAATTATCAAAACTTGAAGCGGTAGGGCTTACCGTCTTTATTATGTCAAATTCTACTCTCTACGAGTACTACTCTACATAACATATATTGTGCGCCCCAGAAGAATACCCTTAAGAGGGTTGACATAAATAGTTATAGCCTATCTCTTATTTTCGCTATCAGTAAGAAGGCTTTATCTGTTAATCGTTTTACGTTTTCTTGGATGCTCTCACCTGATTGAATCCCTGTAGATAATTCTTCTGGTCTAGTTCTATGTTTCTCTAATATTTTCGATAATTCATCAATTATACTTTCTAACTTATACTCCCCTTGTATTTCTTTATCCAACTTTATTGCATCTATTTTAATAGGATTTACTAAGAATAGCGTTTTTTCTGTTTGCCATTTACGCAATCTTCTTTCTTGTTCATCACCTTTTGGAGATCCACTAGATGCAATATTACATATTTCAAGTAACCATTCTTGTATTTTGTCTATACGTTGGATTTTTCTATCTTTTTCTCTAAATTTATAGTTTTGCCGAATAGTCCAAAATGCAGCAAATGCAAGAGTTATTGTAGCAATAGAAGTAATAAATGCTATTGCTTTTTCTGGTGAAGCAATGATAAAAATGAAGACTACAATTAATACAACGACAACGATATAACCGATTAATAACCAAGCGAAAAGATTAGTTAGCCAAGAGTACAAAATCCAGTGAATAATTTTATCAAATACCCTCATACACCCATTATACCCCATCGCTTTATTATGGCAATTCCCCCTTCACACTACCGAGGAGTAGCCTGCGGAGAGGGGCGCCAGCCCCTCTCAACAATAACCCCCCTCTCCAAATAAATAAGTCAATGGTCTATATGGATGCTCCGTTTGGAGAGGGGGACAAAGGGGGTGAGGTAAGCATGGATTCCCCTCGACTACGCTCTGGGCAAGCCCGATAACAGCCGAGATAGAGATTGCCACGCTTCGCTCGCAATGACAGAGAGTTCAAGATAAAACGAAAGCAGGCCCGGCATTGCCGGACCCGCTTCCAGGTAGATAAGGAGTTTTAGCCGATGAAAGATGACGTATTATCATTATCCCCTTTTTCCGCGGTTTTGTGGTGGGGATTGCCATTGAAATAATATCGGTAGTATCACGCAATTATTGGGTAGGGTTTTTCAGGACTTTACCCCAAAACATCAATTAAAACCCTGAAAATATTAAAAACCCGGCAATTTTGGGGTAAAAAGTCGTTAAAAACACGTTTCAAAGGTATAAAGACATTCACAGGGCTTGAAAAACGCCCAGATTTTGATTTCAGCGCGTGCTAGCTACGAAATAACGGCTAAATCGGGGTTTTTGGGCGTCCGGCGGGGTTTTTAGACCTCCCCCAACCCTTCAGTCGGCCGGCGGCGCGGGTGCCGGTTCGGTTGCCACTTTTTCAGCGACCATGTCCAGCAGGCGCGGCAAGCCCCACCCCTTTTCCGCGGAAACGACCACGGTGTTTTCGTCGGGGGCGAGGTCCAGCGCCGCCAGCAGGTCTTCAATATTCTTTTCGTCCGGCACCGGCTCATCCGGCAGCAGCCGGTCGATTTTATTCAGGACGGTAATCCTCGGTTTTTCATGCAGATCCAGCTCTTTTAAGATTTCCTCCACCGTGCGGCACTGCTCGGCCGCGTCCGGGGAAGAGATATCCACCACGTGCAGCAGCAGGCTTGCCTCGGAAAGCTCCTCCAGCGTGGCGCGGAAGGCATTGACGATATCCGGCGGCAGCTTGCGGATAAACCCGACCGTATCGGTGAACAGGACGACCTTGTTGCTTTCCGGCAGCACCAGGCGGCGGGTAGTTGGGTCTAAAGTGGCGAAGAGACGGTCGTCCACCAGGACGTCGGTTTTACAGAGGGCATTAAGCAGCGTGCTTTTACCGGCATTGGTATAACCCACCAGCGCTACGACAGGAACGCCAGTTTTTTGACGCTGCTGGCGGTACTGCGCCCGCCGGCGCCTTACCTCTTCCGTCTGTTCCTCAAGTCTCTGAATCTTGCGTCGAATCAGGCGGCGGTCCGTCTCCAGCTGCGATTCACCGGGACCGCGGGTGCCAATGCCTCCCCCGAGCCTCTCCAGGTGGCTCCACTGTCCCGCCAGCCTGGGCAAAAGGTAGCGGTGCTGGGCGAGCTCCACCTGCAGGCGCCCCTCGTGGGTGCGGGCGCGCTTAGCGAAGATATCCAGTATCAGCGCCACGCGGTCGATGACCTTTATGTCAAGTTCCCTTTCCAGTGCCTGCTGCTGGTTGGGCGTCAGCTCGTCATCGAGGATAAGAACGTTAAAGTCCCCGTTATCCTTGAGCGCCGCCAGTTCTTTAAGCTTTCCCCTACCCACGTAGCAGTCCGGCGAAGGCTGCGGCAGCGGCTGAATGATTTTACCGACGACCCTGGCACCGGCGGAGTCTGCCAGAAAGGCCAGTTCTTCAAGGGAATCGGTGGCGACCTGTCTTTCCCGACTCCCCTTGCGGCAGACCGACACTAAAAGGGCTTTTTCCGGTGCCGCTCTGGTGACAATCGTATTCCTGGTGATGTTACTCTCCTGAATGAATGATTACGTCAGATTATTTCTTCATGGTAAGGCGGCGGGTATTGCGCCACCCGGAAAGCTTGGATAGCCCCTTGACGAGCGAGGCATCGGAGATGGTAAGGGACAGTCGCACGTACCCCTCGCCGCTGGGACCATAGCCTACCCCGGGGGTGACCGCCACGCCTACCTGGTCGAGCAAATCGGCGGTAAAGTCCACCGAGTTATAGCCATTGGGGACTTTAGCCCAGATATAGAGGCTTGCCTTGGGCGGCGTTACCTGGAGTCCGATTCTTTCCAGAACCTCGATAATGAGGTCGCGCCGGCGCTGGTATACAGCATTATGCTCCCCCACGCAGTCCTGCGGCCCGTTAAGAGCCTCGATAGCCATGTACTGGATGGCCTGGGGAATCCCCGAGTCCAGGTTCGACTTTAGCGTCCGCAGAGCCTTGATGGCATCGGCATTACCGACCACCATCCCGATACGCCAGCCGGTCATGTTATAGGTCTTGGAAAGCGAGTGAAATTCCAACCCCACTTCCTTAGCCCCCTCCGCCTGCATGAAACTCACCGGCTGGTAGTCGTCAAAAGCCACTTCCGAATACGGGCCGTCATGGCAAACCAGGATATCGTTCTGCCTAGCGAATGCCACAACCTCCTGAAAAAAGTCCAGTCCAGCCACCGCGCCGGTGGGATTGTTAGGATAGCTAATCCACAGAACCTTGGTATTCTTAAGAATAAACGGCTTAACGCTTTTCAGGTCGGGCAGGAAGTCGTTCTCCGCTTTAAGCGGCAGGTAATACGGTCTGCCTCCCGCCAGCTGGGTGCCGATGGCATAAACAGGGTAAGCGGGGTCCGGCACCAGAGCGATATCGCCGTTATCGATAAAACAAAAAGCGATGTGGCCGATGCCCTCCTTGGAACCAATTAGTGGCAATACCTCGTTAGCCGGGTCAAGGTCAACGTCGAATCTCTTCTTATACCACTCGGCGATGGCGTCGTGCAGCTCCGGCAGTCCTTCCGATTCCGGGTAGCGGTGATTTACCGGGTCTCTTGCCTTCTCACAGAGCCTGTCGATAATATGCTGTGGCGTGGGGATATCGGGGTCGCCGATGGCGAAGCTGATGACCTCTTCACCCCTGGCCTTTTTTTCCGCTATCTTCTTATTGATTTCAACAAACAGGTACGGCTTCAATGCCGCGATTCGCTTAGCTGGTCTCATAATTACACCTCAATCAGGCCATATTCCTTCAAAAACCGTCTCCGCCGGCCCGCCTAATACTACCTCGCCGGCACCATCCCATGCGGCGTTCAGCACGCCGCCGGGCAGCTTTATATCCACCTGCGATTCCGTATAGTCGCGCATCTTCGATGCCACGGCTATGGCGCAGGCGCCGCTGCCGCAGGCCAGCGTCTCGCCGACGCCTCTTTCCCAGACCCGCGCTTCTATAGTGCCTCTATCCATTATACGGGCTATTTCAAAATTAACCCGGTTTGGAAAGACAGACATATTCTCTACCTGCGAGCCCAGGTTTAACAACGGGAAGTCCGCCACCGGCCCATCTATAAAGTGGACGGCGTGAGGATTACCCATGGAGACGAGATTCAGGGTCAGTTCGGTGCCGTCAACAACTGCCTTGTAAACCAGCATCGACTTTATGTCAATTACCTCCCCACTGCCGGCTTTAAAATCTACCGGTATCTGTGCCGCGGTAAATCTCGGCTTGCCCATATTAGCCCAGAACCTGACAATCTTGCCGCCCTTCCTTTCCACCCTGATTTTATTAATCGCAGCTATGGTTTCGATGGTCATTGTTTCAATATCAGGGCTGACTACACCCTTTTCCACAACATATTTAGCCACGCACCTGATGCCGTTGCCGCAGGTCTCCGCCTCCGAACCGTCGGTATCAAAAATACGCATGCGGCAATCGGCCTTAGCCGAAGGCAGCAGTAAAAGCAGTCCGTCAGCGCCGATACCCAGGTGCCGGTCGCACGTGGCTATCGCCAGCTTTTGCCAGTCACGCTTCATATTACGCGCGTCCACCACGATAAAATCGTTGCCAGCGCCCTGCATCTTGGTAAAGTCCATAGTATTATTCTATACTCCAGTCGCTCATATTATCCGTTCAGAAACTCCCGCACAGTCCTCTCTATCTCCGAATCCTTCGTTTTCCCGGTATCAAACCAGTTTATTTTTTCTTCGTCAAGCCGGAACCAGGCATACTGGTGGCGGATAAAACGGTGCGTTTCCGTCTTTATTTTTTGCACTGCTTCTTCAAGCGTCAACTCGCCCCTGATGAATTGCCCGAGCTGCCGGTAGCCGATGCCGGACATAGAGGGCAGGTTAAAATCATAACCCATTTTCAGCAGGTTTTCCACCTCGCCAACGAGTCCCATCTCAATCATAGCATCGATTCGCTTATCTACAATGCGGTAAAGTGCTGACCTCTCGGCGGTCAAGCCGATGACAAAAGGGGTAAACGCCGGGGGATTTTTGCGCCCAAGTCGTGAAAACGCCTGCCCCGTCCCGGCATACACTTCCAGCGCGCGAATCACACGGCGCACATTGCGGCGGTCGATTTTAGCCGCCGCATCGGGGTCGGCAGCGAGCAGCTCCTGGTACAATTCATCGATTTTCCCCTCGCTGGCTTTCTTTTCAATATTATACCTGAATTGGGGGTCGGGCGAAACCCCCGGTATCTGCCAGCCCTCCAGAACAGCCCTTATATATAATCCGCTGCCTCCTACCAGGAACGGCAATTTGCCGCGCCGGTGAACCTCATCGATAGCCTTGTTCGCCATCTCCAGGTAAGTAGCCAGGCTGAAATCTTCATCGGGGTTAATGATATCAATCAGGTGGTGCGGTACTGCGGCAAGCTCCTGCGGCGCGGGTTTGGCGGTGCCGATGTCCATGTAGCGATATACCTGGCGGCTATCAGCGCTGATGATTTCCCCAGGGAAGACTTGAGCCAGGTGCAGTGCCAGGCGACTTTTACCGATACCGGTGGGACCGACGATAGCGATGAGACGCTTCATGCCGGCACTACAAGCCTTTGATGTCGGAGGCCTGTTTCACAATACTCACGAAATCGTCGGCTCTCAAGCTGGCGCCGCCTACCAAAGCACCGTCGATTTCCGTCTGGCGCATAAAATCGGAGATATTATTAGCGGTGACACTGCCTCCGTAGAGAATACGGGCAGTATTGGCGATGCCGCCGCCGTGCAGGCGGGAGATAAACTGGCGGATAAATCCAATGGTCCGGTTGGCATCTTCAGCAGAGGCGGACTTGCCGGTGCCGATAGCCCAGATAGGCTCGTAAGCAATGACCATGCCGCTCATCAGGTACAATCTATCAGAACACGCCATGAGCTGCTGGCCGATTACTTCCCGGGTCTGGTCAGCCTCGTTTTCTTCCAGTGTCTCGCCGACGCACAAAATTGGTCTCAAACCAGCGGCGACAGCGGCTTTTACTTTCTTATTAACAATCTCATCCGTATCGCCGAAGTGCTGCCGGCGCTCGGAATGCCCGATGATAACATAATCACAAAGATCGACCAGCATCGCCGGCGAGATTTCGCCGGTAAAGGCGCCTTTTTCCTCGTAATACATGTTCTGGGCACCCAGCTTAACGGTACTGCCTCTTGTCAATCCCCTGGCCGCCATCAATGAAATGAACGGCGGACATAATACTTTCTCCACGCCCTGTATCTTGTGAAGACTCGGCTGCATGGCTTTTATCAGGCTAACAGCTTCCTCTAGATTGGTATTCATTTTCCAGTTGCCAGCAATCAAAGGTGTGCGCGCCATAATTAACTCCTACGCTCCGAACTTTGTCAATTTCCGTGCGTTAGCCATGGACAGGGGCATAATCTCCGTGGCATGAATCCTGCCCAGACCTCCGCTTATAAATGCTTTCTCGGAGAACTCTTTTACGTTATCGGTGCGGCAGTATTTGGAAGCTATCACCACCGGCACCGGGTGCCAGCTGTGCCCGCCGAACACCGCCGGCGTAGAATGGTCGCCGGTTACCACCAGGACATCCGGTTTAAG
>DAOULS010000054.1:0-5102 GCA_034418415.1 Dehalococcoidales bacterium
TTCTTGATGCCGGCGATATCATCCAGACCGTGGTGGGCTGGACGGTTATCGGCTACGGCAAGACCACCGCGCCGCTGTTCAAACTTCCGGAACTGCGGAGCGACTTCCGCAAGAAGGGCGCCGAAATCCAGAAGGGTATCCAGGCGATGGACGAGGCTATCAGCGAACTGTCGCTGAAATGCAATCCCGCCGACTCGCGCCGGGCCCTGTACCTGGTCTCCGGTCCCGCCAAGGAAATGAACATGGACATGGTCAAGGAAATCGGCGACTACATGAGGGACATCGCGCCGGAAGCAATCATCCGCAACGGCGATTACCCGAGGGAAAGGGGCGTGGTGGATGTCACCGTGCTGCTCTCCGAGTTAAGCGACGTGGAAAAGGTGAGGGACTACTACCTGCGCTCCACCGACCTTATCCCCGAGTTCAAGAAGCGCCAGGAGGAGACCGAGGACAAGCTTAAAGCGCTGGATGACGTTTCCAAGGATATCCCGTCGCTGCTTTAAAAAATCTTAATAATACCGGTTTAAAGGGGGGTACTGAAAAGCCCCCCTTTTCTTTTTAAAAACAATAAAATCTTATCTAAAAACCTGCCGTTTTCGCTTGGGTAATACCGCATTTTGGGGTATAATAAAGCCGTAATGGCTTCACAGGTCTTTTACCGCAAGTGGCGTCCGCAATCGCTGGGAGAAATCCTCGGGCAGGAGCATGTTACCAGGACGCTGCTGAACGCCCTGGCTAATGAAAAAGTCTCCCACGCCTACCTCTTCTGCGGCCCCCGCGGCACCGGCAAGACGACCACCGCCCGCGCGCTCGCCAAGGCCGTTAACTGCCTGACCAACGGCAAGGGCGATTCCTGTAACACCTGCGAGATGTGCCAGGCAATCGCCGAGGGCAGGGCGCTCGACGTCATCGAAGTGGACGCCGCCAGCAACACCGGCGTGGACGATATCCGCAACCTGCGGGAAAAGGTGAACTACGCCCCCAACCAGGCGCGCAAAAAGGTCTATATCATCGATGAAGTCCACATGTTGAGCACCAGCGCTTCCAACGCCCTGCTGAAAACGCTGGAAGAGCCGCCGCCGCACGCCATCTTTATCCTGGCGACCACCGAGGCCCATAAACTCCTGCCGACCATCCTCTCCCGTTGCCAGCGGTTCGATTTTCACCGTTATTCGCTGGACGACATGTTGAAGGTGCTTTCCCGTGTCTGCGAGGGTGAAGGCATCACCGCCGAGCCGGAAGCGCTTAAACTCATCGCCAGGGCGGCAACCGGCAGCCTGCGGGACGCGCTTAACCTCTTACAGCAGCTCAATACTTCCTACGGCAACGACATCAAGCTCGAGCATGCGCAGGCCTTGCTGGGCATTTCCGGCGACCAGCGCTCCCGGGAACTGGTCGGCCATATCATCGCTAATGACGCCACCGCCGGGATTAACACCCTGAACAACGTTAATAACGACGGACTGGACCTGCGGCAGTTCCACCGGGAAGTCGTCGACTTTTTACGACTGCTCTTGCTGGTCAAGACCGGCTCCGGCGAGTCGCTGGAACTGACCGCCGAGGACATTAAAGAACTCAAGGAACTGGCCAAAAAAACGTCCCTTTCACAAATCTTAAAAGCCGTCAAGCGCTTCGGGCAGCTTGAACTGAACCTGGATAATTATTCCACCCTCCCGCTGGAGCTGGCGATTGTCGATGCTACCATGCCGGACGAAGAAGTCCGTGCAGAACCCGTCCGCAAGGCCGCCCCCGAACCGGCCGCCAAAAAATCGACGGCGCCTAAAGCCCCACCGCCTCCCCCTAAACCCGAACCGGAACCGGTTCAACCGGAGGAGAAAAAAGCCCCCACCCCGGAGCCTCCGCCGGTGAAGGAGCAGCCTGCCGCAGAAAAGCCGCCTCCGCCGGAGCCGGCAAAAGCGGATGATACTGCGGTAACCAACGACGGCACTGTCGAGCAGTTGCAGGGACAGTGGAGCAAGATGATTACCGAGTCGCCGGACGGCATGGGCAGGACCCCGGCAGCCGCCCTGCTGCGGAGCGCCCGTCCCGTTTCTATTGAAAACGACGTACTGGTGGTGTCCTTCAAGCACCAGTACCATAAAGAGAAGATGGATATTCTGGAAAATCAGAAGATGGCCGATAAAATCGTCAGCAGCTTCATGGGCCGTACTTGTAAGGTACGCTGCGTTTACGAGCACGAAAAAAATCACCTGGTAAAAGCGGCTTTAAAGATGGGCGGGCAGGTCATCGATACGGAGGAAACATGAACAAACACATGATGCAGCAGGCGCAGAGACTCCAGGCGCAGCTGGTAAAGGCGCAGGAGGAACTGGCTAATCTCAACGTGGAAGCGAGTTCCGGCGGCGGCATGGTGACCGTGGTCATGAACGGCCAGATGCAGATACAGTCGGTGAAAATCTCTAAAGAGGTAGTCAACCCGGAAGAAGTGGAAATGCTGGAGGACCTGGTGCTGACCGCCGTGAAAGAGGCGCAGGCCAAGGCGCAGGAAGCCGCCGCGCAGAAAATGGGCGGACTTACCGGCGGACTAAAAATACCCGGATTGATGTAAAAGGAGATTCAGTGTCGAAAGAGGAACCTGCCGTCCCCGCCAACGACGCTATCGGCAAGCTCGTGCAGGAGTTCAGCAAGCTGCCCGGTATCGGACCCAAGAGCGCCCAGCGCATTACCTTCCACCTGCTGCGCTCTCCGGAAGAAAAGGCCAGGGAACTCGCCGAGGCGCTGACTTCTCTTAAACAGCGGGTCAACCTCTGCTCCATCTGCTGCAACGTCACCGAGAGCGACCCCTGCCCTATCTGCCGCAACGGCCAGCGGGATGCCGCCACGGTCTGCATCGTCGAGCAGCCGCAGGACATCCTGGCTATCGAGCACACCGGCGCTTATAAAGGTCTTTACCACGTCCTTCACGGCGCGATTTCCCCCACCGAGGGCGTTGGCGTCGACGACATCCGCACCAAGGAGCTCCTCGCCCGACTTGACAACAACACCGTTAAAGAGGTCATCCTCGCCACCAACACCAACATGGAAGGCGAGCAGACCGCCATGTACCTCTCCCGCATCATCACCCCCCTGGGTATAAAAGTCACCCGACTTGCCCGCGGCCTCCCCTTCGGCACCGAGCTTGAGTACGCTGACGACATGACGCTTACCAAGGCGCTGGAGGGCAGGCAGGAGTTCTGAAATGACTCAAGCACAACCGAAACTCAATAAAATATCTACAAAACAAATGAGAGAGGCAATCAAGCGGTCTGGTTATCTTTTAGAACAAAGAGTTGAACCAATTATCAGAGATTCGTTTGGCTACGTTGAGACAAACCCAATTTATAAAGACCCTGATACAGACAAGTCTTGCGAAATAGATATATATGCATTATCAGCATCACGAGTATATGAGAATGATATGAGTTCTATATTCCCAGTGCTTCTATGTGAATGTGAGAATAATTCCCTACCCGTCGTATTTTTTATTAGCCACAATTTCCTGCCATTCTTTGGTAAAGAAGATTTGAAACTATCTGGAATTCCAATTAAATTCTGGAATAAGAAAGTCAATGAATACATGATTTTCGCAGATTTTTTGGATTTAGAAAAATTTCATCACTTCTGCATTGGTGAAGTAGCAACACAATACTGCTCTTTCCAAATGAAGAGGGATAAAACAAATTGGATGGCTTTGCATTTTGATGAGCAACATGACACATTCAATAAATTAATTAAAGCTATGAATTATCAAATCTCCAAGCACTTTGATAGTTGGTGGTTTTCTAACAAATTTAAGGAACCAGTCAACTTACAAATATATTACCCTCTTATAATTCTTCAAGGTGATTTATTTACCACCCGTTTAAAAAATAATCAACTTATACTAAGAAAATCAAATCATGTCCAATTCCGAAAACAGTTTATTGATACGAATAAGAATTATGCCGAAACATATCAAATTGACGTTATTGTTGAAAGCTATTTACCCAATTATCTAAAAATATTAAAAGCCGAAATAAACAAGATTGTAAAGAGTTTACAAAACAAAAAAGCTGAGGTTCTACTTTCCATTGAAAAGATCGTTGAAGAAGCTAAAGCTTTAAAAGATAAACCCGAATCGTACAGAAAAATACTGGAATTCTAATAATCACATCAAATATTCAACAGTATTAGAGCCCAAATTATAGGGAGGTGAAATATATCACTAATCCCGTCATTTGAAATCGGCGTCTGGAACGCCTGGCTGTTCATGATTATCTATCCCCTGCAGTGGCTGGCGGTGATTGTCGTCCCCAAACACATCGCCGAGAGGACCAGTCACGCCCCGGAAATCATACAAAGCCGGCAGGACATGATTATGTCCTTTCTAACGCAGGGACTCTGGATACTCGCCACGCTTTACTCCATCTTCGTGCCTTTCCAGGTTGGCACGGCCTGGCTCTGGGTGGGGCTGGCTTTGTTCATCGTCGGTTTATTGATACTCATCCAGGCGACGCTTGCCGTCGCCGGCACACCCAGCGGAAAACCCTTCACCTCCGGCGTTTACCGTTATTCTCGCCACCCGATGTACCTCTCCATGATTTTCGTCTATCTCGCCGTCAGCGTCGCCGCCGCTTCATGGCTGTTTTTTATCATCACCGTGGCTACCTTTTTTCTGCAAAGCTACCAGATGTCTAAAGAGGAAAGGTTCTGCCTCGATACCTACGGAAACGCTTACCGTGATTACATGGCAACGACTCCCCGCTGGATTGGCTTACCGAAAACGCGCTAAAATAGACTATGCCTGACCCGCGTGAATATCAGACGGAAGCCATCGTCATCAAAAAGACGAAGCTGGGGGAGGCGGATACCATCCTCACCTTCTTTACCCCCCGCCTCGGTAAAATCCAGGGCTTCGCCAAAAGCCTGCGCAAGCCCAAGAGCAAAATGGCGGGCCACCTGGAGCTACTCACCCACAGCACCGTGTCTTGCTCACAGGGGCGGGGCAATATCCCCACGATTACCGGCGCGCAGACCATCAATAGCTTCATGCCGCTTAGGAACGACCTCTGGCTGACGTCCTGCGGACTTCACACCGTCGAGCTTGTCCACCAGTTCACCGC
>DAOULS010000055.1:0-6479 GCA_034418415.1 Dehalococcoidales bacterium
GGATATTCAAGAACCTCTTCAGTGGCCCGCGGGACTTCCGCGATAAAGCCTCGGAGACCCAGCGAGGCATCCATGCCCTCGATGAAGCCATTACCAGCCTGTCCATCAAGTGCAATCCGCTGGACTCCAAGCGGGCGCTTTATCTTGTCTCCGCCCCGGCCAAGGAAATTAACGTGGACCTTATTAAAGATATGGGTACCTACATTAAGAACATGGCGCCGGAAGCCGTTATCAGGAGCGGCGACTACCCCCGGGAAAAGGGCAACCTGGATGTGACCCTGATTCTCTCGGAGATGAGCGACGTGGAAAAAGTAAGGGGCTATTTCACTAAAGCCATCAATCTCATCGCGGAACTTAAGAAACGCCAGGAAGGCATCGTAAGCAAACAGCGAGGGATTGACGTTTCCATTAAAGACATTCCCTCGCTGCTATAGGTCTCTTATTCAGTTATTATCTTACTTATAATTCCACAGAATTATTGCTTCGCCGGTAATATTTAGTTCTTAACCGTTCGAAACCCAATCCCGCCTTTAGCCGCAAACACTACGGGTCCGGTGCATTAAAATTCAAGCCTGATTTATCTATTATCTGGCTATCTTGGAGTAAATCTGCCAGGCCTGTTCGATGGTCTCGTCGCGTACCGACCAGGCTCTCTCGACAGTGCTGTCGCGGTTGCTGGTGGCTTTGGTGATAGCTTTTTCGCAGGCGCTGTTGGCCGCCTGTACCACGCTTGTATATTCTGCTTCAGCCCGTTGAATAGCCGCTTCTCGAGCGCTGGCGGCGCTTGCCGTAGCTTCTTCCCGCTCTTTCATCGCTTTAGCAACAGCATTGGCATAAGACCGGTCAGCCTGCTGTTCCGCCCGGCGGTAGGCTTTGGCCACCTGCATTTCATTTTCATGGTAAGCCTTGGCTACCTGACGCTCGGCATCCATGTAAGCGGCATAAGCCCTCTCGGCTTGACTCATTACTTCGTCGAGGGGATTGGCGGCGCGTTCTTCTTCTTCCTTTTTCGGCTCTTCAACCTCGGCGGGGGTTACTTCGACATCTTTTTTCTTCTTGGTAGGCACCAGACACCTCCTTATAAAATCATGTATTATTTAAATAGTTTTACTATTCAGTTTCTATTCAGTGCAAAGTATATTGCGCACTATTTAAAAAGTCAAGCAAATCTTATACATTACAACAGGTACTTATGTCCTCGTTTTTTAAGCATTTAAGGGCGCACAAATCGATGTTAATCAGTCTTAATCGCCCTCGTCTTCCGCCTCTTCTTCATCGGGTTCCAGTTTTTTGGCTTCATACATCTTGGAGAGCAACTCCAGTCGCTCGGCCATCTTTTTCTTGGTTTCTTTAGGCGTTTCTTTGGGCGGTTCTGCGGCTTTTTCTTTCTGCGCCTTTCTGATTTGAGCCGCTTTGTCCGACTTCTTGGTGGCTTCCTTGAGAGAATCTATGGCAGCCATGGTGTCTTCAGCTGCGGTTTCGTCAACCTCTTCGACTTCTTCCTGCGCTTTAGCGGCCGGTTTCTTCTTCACCGAAGCAAGTTCAGGCGGCACCTCTTTTTTACGACTCTTCTTGGGTGCCTCTTCTTCAGGTTCTTCAGATGTCTCTACTTTATCGGCGGCTGCTTCAGCGCGGTCTACGGCGTCCTCGAAAGCGGTAAGCGATAAGCCCGCGGCTTCCCTGGCAACCCGGGTCGATGTCTCCGTGGCTTCTTTGACGGCTTTCACGGTCCTCTCCGCCGATTCCCTGGACGCCCTGATGAGAGCGTCCGTAACCTCACGTGCTGCCTTTACCGCCGCCTCGGCCGCTTCCTTGGTCTCACGGCTTACCTGCTCCGCCCGGGTGATAGCTACCTGAATTTCCTTTTCGGTCGCTTCGGCCAGCTTTCTGACCGAGGCAACGGTACTATCCATCGCCTCGTGGACGGTGTTCAGTGCCTCTTCGGACGTCTCGCGGGCGGAGTCGTTGATTTCATTAGCGGTCGCCACCGCTTTTTCAGATTCCGTTTTTAATGTCTCAACCGCTTCACGCGCCTTTTTGGCAGCTTCTTCAGCGGATGCCTGTGAAGTCTTTATCATTTCTTCAATTCGACTGGTTACCTCATTGAACTCTGCGACGGCGGCTTCTGCCTTTTCTGTGGCTTCCTTCCCCATTGCTTCAGCCTTGGCAACGGCTTCTTTACTCATTGTGTCAGCCTTGGTTATAGCTTCTTTCGACTCCGCTACCGTCTTTTCAGAGGCGTCTTGAGCGGCCTGTATGGCTGCCTGGGCCGCCGCCTCCAGGGTGGTGACGGCTTGTTTGCCTTCTTCCTGTGCTTGAGTAACCTTTTCCTGTATCGCCTTAACGGACTCATCGGCAATTTTGGCGGTATCGGCGCTGACCTGTTCGACTTTACTGATGGCTTCCTGGAATTTCTGGACGGCCTCATCGGCGTTTTCTTTAGCTTCCTTACCGATGGCTTCGGCGCGGGCGGTGGCTTCTTGCGCCGTATTGATAGCCGCTTCCGTCGCGGCGCTCGTTTCCTTGGCTACTTCTTCAACCTTGCGGACCGTTTCCTGGGAGGCCTTTTGCGCCGCTTCAACCGCCAGCTTGGTCTCCTTACTGATGGCTTCAACCCGACTCATCGTTTCCTGTGAAGACCGCTGCGATGATTCCGCTACCTCTCGCGCTACCGTGCTGATGGTCTCGGCGCGCTTGGCGGCTTCTTCCGAAGCCCTGGCGGCTACTTCGGCGCTTTCCCGGGTGGACTTGCTGACCTTTTCCGCTTTCAGACTGGTCTCTTTAGCCACCTTATTAGTAGATTCGGCAGCATCTTTGGCTTCTTTAGCCAGCCGTTCGGCCCGTGAGGTCGCCTCCCTGGCAGCCTTAACGGACTCATCGGCCGCTTCCTTAGCCGCCTTTACCGACGCTTCAGCCGCACTCACAGCTTCCTGGGACGCCTCCTTGGCGGAATCCGCTGTTTTCCTGGCTTCACGACTTAATTCGTCGATGCGCGTTAGCCCGCTTTGTGACGACATCATGGCAGACTCGGCGGACTCCATGGCTTCCCGGCTGATTTTTTCCGCCCGGTCGATGGCTTCCCGGAAAGCCTTTTCCATAGCCTCGGTGGTCTCCTGGGGTCGCTTGGCCACCTCTTCCGCTTTCTTGATAGCTTCATTAGCAGCCCGCAGGGTTGCCACCATGGCTTCCTTGGACTCTTTATTTATTTTTTCCGCCTGCGCGATGGCCTCCTGGGCAGCCTTAGCCGCTTCTTCAGCAGCCGCCCTGGCTTCCCTGCCTATCTGCTCGGCGCGTAAAGCCGCCTCGATAGCGGTCTTGGTAGACTTCCCGGCCGCTTCCTTGGCCGCCCGGCTCAAGGCTTCAGCCCTGGCTACCGCCTTCTCAAAGTCGGTAAAATTATTGTCGACTTCTTCCTGTAATTCCGGGGTCATAACCTGCCCTTTATAAGATACTGCCGATAATCGGTATAGACTATTATATTATTCAAGCGCTACTTTTTCAATCAACTATGTGATTTTTACTGCCTTTTTTGTAAGAAAAATATGACGCAATTGCGTAAATAAGCATTGACTTTCTTAAGCCGTTGTGCTAAAAATAGCATAACTCTACTGAATGAGGTGAAAGATGAAATTAGTAGTTCTTGGCCTGGGACAATGCGGCGGCAGAATCGCTGATGAATTTGCCCGGCTTAATAGTAAAGCCAAAGCCCGGCGTGGCATGACCATAATTACCGGCTGTTTTGCCGTCAATACCGATGCTGCCGATTTAAGCGGACTATCCAGCATCAGTAAAGACCACCGTCACCGCATCCTTATCGGCGCCCGCAAGACCGGCGGTCACGGCGTAGGGAAAATCAACGAACTGGGCGCCGAAATCGCTAAAGAAGACTCCGATAAAATTATCGAAAATCTCCGCAACACCAAGAAATTCTTTGAGACCGATGCCTTCCTGCTCATCGCCGGGACAGCGGGCGGCACTGGCTCCGGCGCCATTTCCGTAATCACCCAGCACCTTAAAGAACGCTATATCGATAAGCCGATATGGAACCTGCTGGTCCTGCCCTTCGAGCACGAAGAGTCAACCGAGGAGCGGACCGTATTCAACGTCGCCACCTGCCTCAAGTCCTGCTATTCGGTGGCCGATGCCATTTTCCTGGTGGATAACCAGCGCTACGTGAGGAAAGACTCCTCGCTCCACTCCAACCTCACCAAGATAAACAGCATGATCGCCGACCCCTTCTATAATCTCCTCTGCGCCGGCGAAGAGAAAAAGTCCCGCTACATCGGCGCCAAGCTCCTTGACGCCGGCGATATCATCCAGACCGTGGTCGGCTGGACGGTTATCGGCTACGGCAAGACCACGGCACCGCTGTTCAAACTGCCGGAACTGCGCAGCGACTTCCGCAAGAAGGGCGCCGAAATACAGAAGGGCATCCAGGCGATGGACGAGGCTATCAGCGAGCTGTCGCTGAAATGCAATCCCGCCGATTCGCGCCGTGCCCTGTACCTAGTCTCCGGTCCCGCCAAGGAAATGAACATGGACATGGTCAAGGAAATCGGCGACTATATGAGAGACATCGCCCCCGAGGCCATCATCAGGAACGGCGACTATCCGAGGGAAAGAGGCCAGGTGGATGTTACCGTAATGCTGTCCGAGCTCAGCGATGTCGAGAAGATAAGAGATTACTATCTCCGCTCCACCGACCTTATCCCCGAGTTCAAGAAACGGCAGGAAGAGACCGAGGACAAGCTCAGAGAGCTGGAAGACGTCTCCAAGGATATTCCATCGTTGCTGTAAGCTATCCTTAACCGGATTACTGAGGGGGGCTGAAAAAGCCCCCCTTTTTGTTTGCCCCACCCCTCCCGGCTATTTTTCCCCAACCGCTCGGCTTGCGCTAACTCGCCCGCTGTTCCTTCCGGGTTATGGCAGGCGGGAGCTCCGGCAGAGCAGGGGAATAAAGGGGGGTGAGATAAATTACTACTCTTTTTGACATAGCCCCGATACATCATATAATATGGATATCCACACCCGAAGATTTGATAGACGAATAATGAGTAAATACGGCAGCTATGAAGACCATAAGTTTGTCGCCGAGGTATACGATGCTACCTACGAGAACAGGCGTTCCCACGATATTGAATTCTTTATCGGTTATTCCCGAAAAGTCGGTGGCCGTACGCTGGAACTGGGCTGTGGTACCGGACGCGTCCTCATCCCCACCGCCACCGCCGGTTGCGAGATTACCGGCCTGGACTTTTCACCCCACATGTTGAAGAAATGCCGCCAGAAACTGGAAAAACAACCTCAGGAGGTACGGCAGCGAGCCAGGCTGGTTCAGGGGGACATGACCGATTTTAATACCGGGGAGACTTATTCGGTGGTCACCATACCCTTCCGGCCTTTCCAGCACCTGGTAACCACCGAGGAACAGAAAGCCTGCCTCGCTGGCGTCCATCGCCATCTGGCATCCGATGGCCTGATCATCATCGATGTCTTTAGTCCCGACTTCAAACGATTATATCCCTGGCCCGATTACGATATCGAATACGAAGACCTGCCGGAAATGGAACTGGATGACGGCAGAAAGCTACGCCGCACCGGTCGCCTGACGGGTTTTCACCCCGAGGAACAATACAACGATGTAGAATTGATATATTACATTACTTATCCCGACGGTAAGACGGAAAGACAGGTACAGGCTTTCCCGATGCGTTATTTCTTCCGCTATGAGATGGTGCACCTGCTGGAAATCTGCGGATTTAGAGTTGTCGATTTATTCGGGGATTTCGATAAGTCGGCTTACACCGGTGATTCCCCGGAAATGATATTTATCAGCGAGAAATCGGCTTAGAGTAAGCATTCGGTCTCAACCGGGAGATTTATGGAATCATATACTCCGTTTAAAGAGATATTCAAGGAAGTAACTCTTGAAGTTGAGGACCTGTACCTGCTGGAAAGCTTCCAGATAAACATGCTACCGGGTATCGCCGACCGTGACCTGGCCGTCGTCCTGCGGGGTAATCCCCATATCAAACGCTTTCTTTTGAAAAAATGCCCATCTATTGCCGGCTATTTAGAAAGCATCATGGGGCAATATAGTCCGGCTAAAGATACACGCGAACTAGAAAAGTGCAGCGAAAAACTAGTCTGGGCTATCGCCGACTGGCTTGTCTACGGCAAATGCCCCGAAGCCTATGACCGACTTGAGTTTCATAACTGGGACTTCCGCGAGGTTACCATTATCACGCCGCTGGAAGGCAGGGTGGTCGTGGACGGGGGCGCCGGTACCGGTCGGGTAACGCTGGAAGCCGCACGGACAGCCGGTCGCGTATATGCCATCGAGCCGGTCACCCGCCTGAGGCAATTCATCCGCGATAAAGCTGCCGAGGCTTATCTTGATAACGTCTTCGTCATCGATGGTTTCCTCCACGCCATGCCGCTCCCGGATAATCTTGCCGATGTACTTATCACATCACACG
>DAOULS010000056.1:0-4987 GCA_034418415.1 Dehalococcoidales bacterium
TACCCCGCGCGGCACCGCCCTTTCTACCGGCGGTAAAAAGCCCTGCACTTTCAGCCTCAAGATTGTGGACTAAATTTTCAGGGGAGGGGCATATGATAGAACTACCGGAAGCCGTATATCTGGCAAAACAGTTTAATGAAACACTTAAGGGGAAGAAGATTGCGAGTGTCATCGCCGGCCAGTCACCGCATAAGTTCGCCTTTTACCACGGCGACCCCAAGGGCTATGATGCCCTGATGCGCGGCAAGACCATTGGTACGGCTGCGGCCTGCGGAGCTATGGTGGAAACACAGGTTGATGATGTGGTGCTTTTGCTTGGTTGTGTCGCTCCGATGCTGCATGCTAAAGACGAAAAACGTCCCAAAAAGCACCACCTGCTGATAGAATTCGAGGATGGCACCGCCATCAGCTCGACCGTTCAGCTTTACGGCGAGCTATTCTGCTTCAGGGAAGGTGAGTTCCAAAACCCATATTACGATATTGCTAAAGCTAAACTTTCCCCTTTGTCGGACGAGTTTGACCGCGCTTACTTCGACCGACTTATTGGCTCGCCTGATGTCCAGAAATTGAGTGCCAAGGCATTCCTTGCCACCGAGCAGAGAATTCCCGGCTTGGGAAACGGTGTTTTGCAGGATATCCTCTACAACGCCAGGATTCACCCCAAGCGTAAGGTAAACACGCTTACCGACGGCGAGAAAAAGGCCATTTTCAATTCCATAAAGTCCACTCTCAAGGAAATGACCGAGCAGGGCGGCAGGGATACGGAGAAGGACCTGTTCGGCAAACCGGGAGGCTATCAGACCAGACTAAGCCAGTTGACCCTGGCTCAACCCTGCCCGGTATGCGGCGGCAGGATTATCAAAGAGCCGTATCTTGGAGGCAGTATCTACTATTGCTATGGCTGCCAAAAGATGTAGTGCTAAATCTGGTTTTAGTAATTCAACCTAATATGAGTTAAAAATAAAAAATTTTAGCCGTATGTTTTAAAGTCCCCGAGCGCGTCCGCAACAATGATAATGACTAAAAGTTTACGTAAGTAATTAAGTGCAATAAAAAGTACAAACTAACAACTTATTCTTTTGGTGCAGAAGCGAATCCTAAAACAAGAGATGCTACTGCTAATATTACTACACCCCAGCCAATTCCCGTGCCTATACCAGTTTTAACTATATTCACAACATGAATTCCCCAGAAAAAAAGTGAAAGACCTGCTGTAAGTCCTACACGAGCCCACCCCTCTCTGTTTCTAGCGATCAATGCCATAATCATGCCTAATATAAAAAGGATGATTCCTGCTACTAAATTAACAATTCCATTTTTAGGTTCAAAACTAATAGAATTTTCAGTTAATGTAAATACATTTACAAAACAAATTACTCCGACAGCAATTCCTACTGGACCCCAAAAGGATGCAATTCTTATGCCTCGAGGAGTTATATGTCTATCTAACCAGTTCTTCATATGATACAATTCTACTTAACTGGATAATTATTTTTTCAATAGTTAACAGTTAACTAAAATATAAGTCAAGTCTATATTATCTTTAACTTTTAACTTATGGTTTATACTTTTAAGCTAAGCCTTCCCAATCCCCTTCAACAGGTTCGCCATCTCGATGGCGCTTACCGCCGCGTCGAAGCCCTTATTGCCGTCCTTCGTCCCGGAGCGCTCTATCGCCTGCTCCAGCGTGTCGGTCGTAATCACCCCGAAGATTATCGGCACGCCCGTCTTCAGGTTCACGTTGGCGATGCCCTTGCTTACCTCGGCGGATATGTAATCGAAGTGTGGCGTCCCCCCTCTAATCACTGCCCCCAGGCATATCACGGCGTTGTACTTCTTGCTCTCCGCCATCTTCTGCGCAATCAGCGGTATCTCGAACGAGCCGGGCGTCCACGCCACCTCGATGTCCGTCTCGAGGACACCATGACGCAACAGGGCGTCCTTGGCCCCGTCCAGCAGTTTCGTGCTGAAGAACTCGTTGAACCGTGAGACCACCACCCCGAACTTCAGCCCCTTGCCGATTAGATTGCCTTCGTATGTCTTGCTCATCGCTGTCTCCTTAGTTCTTTTTATCGCTATCGGCATCCGCTATCGTCAGCAAATGCCCCAGTTTTTTCTGCTTCGTCTTGAGGTAGCGCCGGTTGTGCGGATTGGGCTGGGTCGTAATCGGCAGCTGTTCGGTTATCGTCAGCCCGTAGCTTTCTAACCCGCTCATTTTCTTGGGATTGTTCGTCATCAGCCGCATCTTACGTATCCCGAGGTCGGCAAGTATCTGCGCCCCGATGCCGTAGTCGCGCTGGTCGGGCTTGAACCCCAGCTCGACGTTGGCTTCGACCGTGTCCATGCCTTTGTCCTGCAGGGCGTAGGCCTTTATCTTGTTGTGGATGCCGATGCCCCGCCCCTCCTGCCTCATGTAGAGCACCACCCCGCGCCCCTCCTCCGCGATGCGTTTCATCGCCATTTCTATCTGTTCGCCGCAGTCGCAGCGCAGACTGTGGAAGACGTCCCCGGTCAGGCACTGACTGTGCACTCTTACCAGTACCGGTTCCTCGGTATTCACGTCGCCCATCACCAGCGCCAGGTGTTCGTCGGGGTCGGTGCTGCTTCTATAGGCGATTACCTTGAATTCCCCGAAAGGTGTCGGCAGCTTGGCTTCGGCTACCCTTTGCACCAGCCGCTCGTGGCGGTAGCGGTAGGCTATCAGGTCGGCGACGCTTATTATCTTTAGTCCGTGCTTCTTGGCGAATACTTCCAGTTGCGGCATCCGTGCCATGGTGCCGTCTTCGTTCATGATTTCGCAGAGCACTCCGGCTGGCTTTAATCCGGCCATTCTGGCCAGGTCGACCGTCGCCTCGGTTTGCCCCGCCCTTACCAGTACGCCCCCGTCTCTCGCCCGCAGCGGGAACATGTGCCCCGGCATCAGTATGTCTTCCGGCTTGGTCTTGGGGTCGACGAGTACCTGCACCGTTTTGGCTCTATCCGCCGCCGATATGCCTGTGGTCGTGCCTTCACGTGCCTCCACCGCGATGGCAAATGGCGTCCCGAAAAGCGACGTATTATTGTTTACCATCATCGGTATGCGTAGGGCATCAAGTCTTTCGCCGGTCATCGGCATGCAGATGAGACCCCGACCGTACTTCGCCATGAAGTTGATGGAGTCCGCCGTCACCTTTTCCGCGGCGATGACCAGGTCGCCTTCGTTCTCGCGGTCCTCGTCGTCCACCACGATGACGAATTTGCCGTCTTTGATATCCTTGATTGCTTGCGGTATTGTTGCCAGTCCCATGTATCTCCTTAGTTTACCATGAAGCCGTGTTCTCTTAGGAACTCAGCGGTTATATTTGTACCCGGTGCCTTGCTTAAGCTTTCGACATATTTCCCGATTACATCCACTTCGATGTTGACAATGTCTCCCGGTTTTCTGTCCGCCAGTATCGTATGCTCTCTCGTATAACTCACGATGGATACCCCGAAGGTGTCCCCCTCTTTCTCGGTCACTGTCAGGCTTGTCCCGTCCACCGCGATGAACCCCTTGGGCACGATGTATCGCATCAGTTCCGAATCGACCTGGAACTGCATCCGTACCGCCTCGCCTTCTTGATTGACCTCCGCCACCCTTCCCGTCCCGTCGATATGCCCCTGCACCAAGTGCCCCCCGATTTCCCCGTTGAGCTTGAGCGGCCTTTCCAGGTTGACCTTATCTGCGGGTTTTAGCAGTCCTAGGTTCGTCTTTTGCAGCGTCTCCGGCATCACGTCCACGGCAAACGACTTCTCGTCGCATTCGGTTACGGTCACGCATACGCCGTTGACCGCGATGCTCCCGCCGATTTGCAGGTCTTTGAGCGTAAGCTTCGCGCTCACCCGCATCCTCCCCGCCCCGACGGAGACAATACTGCCCACCTCTTCAACTATACCGGTAAACACATCCTGCCCCTTTGAGGAATGCTAACCCTTTGTTGCTATTTTAACACTTGCCATAACTAGAGCGCAATCTTACTAAAGAAAACCATACCGGCGCAAGCCGGTATCCAGTTTAACCTCACCCCCTTGCCCCCTCTCCAAATGGGGCATTCTTACACACCAGAGATTCAGTTATTTGGAGAGGGGGCATAATAAGTAAAGAGGGGCTGTGCCCCTCTTAAACTCCCCATTACACAAGTAAGTAAATCATCCTCCCCCTTTGAAAAAGGGGGAGTTAGAAGGGGATTTTTTCTCTCAAACCTGCTTGGTAAATAATGTCTGCGTCGCGCACTCCGGGAATGCTTTATCGTATTTATGTTGTAATTCCTTGTCAATCCCCCTCGTGTCGATGCAAAGCTTGATGTCCTTGCCGTCGTCGTAAGTCCACGCCTCGTCATATTGTTTATTGAGCGACCGCAGTCTTTCCAGCGTGAGGGGCGGTTTGGCTTGGATGAACAGGTGAGGGACATAACCGCATTTCAGGTAAAATCCCTCGGCGGCTTCCATCGCCGCCACAACGACTAAATGGTGGCCCTTTGTTGCCGCCCGTTTTTCCATCTCCTTAAGCAGCGCCGACGCGATACCCTGGTTCTGGTATTGCGTTGAAGCTGCCACCGTGCCGAGGGAAATGCTGTTATTGCTTTCTGTATAGCCGAAGACCATCCCGATAATTTCTTCGCCGTGTTGCGCGTACAGCATGAAGTCGTTATTGGCTGGCATCCGTGCCAGCCAGAACTCTCTGAAGAATGTCGGCCGGTCGAGCTTGCCGCTGTCCCTGAAGACCGACCTCGCCAAGGAGAGCGCGTTGTCGAGCTCGCTTTCACTCGATACGTTTTTTATTTCATACCTGAACACGGTCGCTCCTAACTAAACGGGGCGGGCTGAAAGCCCGCCCCCCAACTACACACTACTAATTACAAACTCCCTAATTGCTCTCTCTCCCCCCAACCCCTTTCGCCGTCTTGGCGCCTTTCTTTTCCGGCTCTTTAGGCCGCAGGTCCCGCGTGGCTTGACCGGTCCGCCACAT
>DAOULS010000057.1:0-1809 GCA_034418415.1 Dehalococcoidales bacterium
CAGATATGCCACGCGATTTGCACGTTTTGTTTCCGCTGGCCGCAGTTTGCCGGCATGGAAGAACTGAAGATATCGACGCGGGAGATAGAATTACTGGCGCACTACGTCAAAGCCCACCCGGAAATTACCGACGTGCTTTTCACCGGCGGCGACCCGCTGATTATGAAGGCGGAGCTGCTGGCGGGATATATCGAGCCCCTGCTCTCCAAGGACATTCCCCACCTGCGCACGATACGCATCGGCACCAGGGCTTTGACCTACTGGCCCTACAAGTTCGTCACCGATAACGATGCCGATATCCTGCTGAACCTGTTCAGGAAAGTTAAAAAATCAGGCAAGCACCTGGCGTTTATGGCGCACTTCAATCACCCCGTCGAACTGGAGACGGATATCGTCAAGGAGGCAATCGGCAGGGTACTCGACACGGGGGCGATGATAAGAACGCAGTCGCCCATCCTGCGGCACATCAACGATTCGTCCGAAAGCTGGGCGGAACTGTGGCGGCGACAGGTCGCGCTTAACTGCATCCCGTACTACATGTTCGTCGCCAGGGACACCGGGCCGCAGGAATATTTCCACATACCGCTGTACGAAATCTGGGAAATATTCAGGAAAGCATATAATTCCGTTAGCGGCATATGCCGGACGGTCAGGGGACCCGTAATGTCCTGCCTGCCGGGGAAGGTGCAGATACTGGGCGTGGCGGAGGTGCGGGGAGAAAAAGTGTTCGTTCTCCGCATGATACAGGGAAGAAATTCCGACTGGGTGGACCGTCCCTTCTTTGCGGCTTATGACGAGGACGCTGCCTGGTTCGATGATTTGAAGCCTGCCTTCGGGGAAGAGAAGTTCTTCTTCCAGGACGAGCTTGAAAGTATCCTAGCGCCGGGAGAAAAGGAACCGGTTTACTAGTAAATCGATTGCATCTCCCGGATAAACGTTTTTTTATTTCGGTTTTAAAGGTCGGCGACGCAGTTCGAAGACGTTTTTCACCTCGGCATCCGGGCAGGAAAGTATCAGCACATCCGGGTCTTCCTGCCAGGGGAAAGTCCCCCCGACACTTAGCGCCAGAGCGGCGGGATAGAGGGCGTTATAAGCCAGACTGCACATGTCGGGCGGGGTGAAGTACCTAAAGACCCACTCGTCGCCGATTTTATGACCGGCATGGCAGGGCCGGTCGTTGGCTATCAGCTTGATGACCACTTCATACTGTTTTCTTTCCATGAATATACTCCTGTATCAGCTATCGGATATTATTATACATGGGTCGAGAGATATATTGCTACGAGACAAAAAACACCCCATCGACGGAACGGTCATATTTAACCTTTTTCCGTCGATGAGGCTTAGTTGATGCTATTAAGTTAAATTATTATTTTAGATTTTATTAAGTTTTCCGATATACTACCACGCCAGTTAAAATCAGACCGGCACCGATGATGATATTTACAATACCCATCATGCGGATAAAGGCGGTGGTGCCCATATTGGATTTAGCCAGGCCAAGTAAAGCCCTCTGCTGACCAAGGTAGTTATACATGGAGCTGGGGGCGGCTGTCTGCCCCTGTATGCCGGGTTCTTCCGCCATTTTAATCTGGTCATAACTGGCGGCTACCATGTCGTATTTTTCGTTTACCTCGTCGAGAGTCAGGGGTGCTACGGAGTCGGCGATTTCCTGTTCGCCCGAACTTGCCTGGGGGATAAAGATAATACCGAAGATAAGTGCGACCAGGCCCAGAATGATGATGATGATGGCTGCGATTACGCGCATTGTGTGATACCTCCCTTAACGATATACATAGAATTACTAGG
>DAOULS010000058.1:0-10890 GCA_034418415.1 Dehalococcoidales bacterium
CCGCGGTACATGGGATAAGCGGCGATAGCCAGCGGATTTATCTTATAGATTTCCTTCATTGAAGGTAATTCAGGCTTTTTGGCAAAGCCCCTTAACAAAATCATGTTGGCGGGATGATGTGCTGATAATAATCCTTTAGCTTTAGCGATAAATTTATTCACTATATCCGCCGTATTTCTAGCCGCAGGATGTTCCGCCCTTATCTCCAATGGGGTAACCCCTGTGCGCGAGGGGTCAGACTCGGTAAGTTCTGTTTGCAGTCCCCTACCGTGAAAGACCACCACAAAGCGGTGTTCCCGTACCGGATATAACTTTATGTCAACCCCTTCTATTTTTATACCGTTGAGTATTTTGCATAGTTCGGTGCACTTTTCCGTAGAGATACGTCCCGCCCGTCGGTCGGTGATAATGCCTTTATTATCAACCGTGCAAAAGTTGCCGCGCGCCGCCACGTCATCATGCCCGAGCTTGATGTCTATACCCACCGCCTCTAAAACTCCCCGCCCTATCCTGCTGACAAGCGGGTCGTAGCCGAACAGCGCCAGATGCCCCGGTCCGCTGCCCGGGGTAATGCCGGGGGCAATGGGGTCGGCCAAGCCGCAGATACCTCTAGTCGCCACAGCGTCGAGGTTGGGGATAACGGCCGTCTCCAACTCCGTCTTGCCTGTTTTGGGGTCCGGGAGGCCGCCGAGGCCGTCCACTACCAGCATGACTATCTTTTCTTGAGATGTAACAGATAACTCTTTAATTATTTCCAGGTCCATCTTTTCTTACCTACTACCTACGACTATATTTTATCACGTAGCGCAACTACGCCGGGCAGAGCCTTGCCGCCGAGGAATTCCAGCGAGGCGCCGCCGCCCGTGGATACAAACGTTACTTTGTCCTCCAGACCCAATGCCGTAACCACTTCAGCCGTGGAACCGCCGCCTACGATCGTCTTGGCTTGGAGTTGTGGCAGCAGCTTTGCCAGCTCGTGTGTCCCTCCGGCAAACTGCGGTATCTCCTCAACGCCCATGGGTCCGTTCCAGAAGACTGTCCGGCTTTTCTTTAGCTCCTGACTGAATAGCTCGATAGTCGCAGGGCCGATATCGACAATTATCATATCGGACGGTACTGCATCTATGGTTACAATCTTTCCCAGAACGCCAATATCAATCTCATCAGCGACCATTACATCTAGTGGTAATAGAAAGTGCGACCCGCTTTTTTCAGATGCTCTCATCAAATCCGCGGCTATATTAATGATTTCCGATTCTACCTGTGATTTTCCCACTCCGAACGATTTAGCCTTCAGGAACGTTGCCGCCATGCCGCCCCCAATGAGCAGCAAATCTACCCTACCCATGATGTTTTTCAGCACAGCAACTTTATCGCTTACCTTGGCCCCGCCGAAAAGCGCCACGAACGGGTGCTCGGGATTTTCCAGAAGGCCTCCGAGGGTGTTGATTTCTTTTTCCAGCAGGAAACCGGCCACAGACGGCAGGTAGCGTGTGATGCCGTACATCGAGGCATGGGAGCGGTGCGAAGTCCCGAAGGCATCGTTGACATAGACATTGCCCAGTTGCGCCAGAGCTTTGGCAAAGCCCTCATCGCCCTTTTCCTCTTCCGGATGGAAGCGCACGTTTTCCAGCATCAGGACATCGCCGGGTTTGAGAGCAGCCACGGCTTTTTCTACTGCCGGCCCGATGCAGTCCGGCACGGTATCGACTTTTCTGCCCAGTATTTCCGCAAGTCGCCGAGCCACCGGCGCCAGTCGCATACCCTCAACGACCTTTCCCTTAGGCCTCCCCAAGTGCGAAAGCAGGATGACCTTGGCATTACGTTCCAGAAGGTACTTGATGGTCGGCAGCGAGGCGCGGATGCGGCTGTCATCGGTGATGGCACCGGTCACGGGGTCCAGCGGCACGTTGAAGTCTACCCTCACCAGGACGCGTTTCCCGGCAACTTCAACATCCCTGACGGTCATCTTGTCCACTGATATGCAACTCCCAAAAGTCGAGTTGAAAAAAGAAAAATATCAGGCGCCAACCCGGCTACCTGATATCATTGCGTTACTCTTAACACAGTCGGCATCAGCTTTCTGTGTTATTATACAGATTACACATTTCCGTATCAAGCCGTGCCATCCCCCTGCCCTACTGCGTGGTTCTGGCTTTATCTTTATTCCTTAGAAGAAAGTCCTCACCTTTGGCAGACAGCATCTCCATGACCCGCCGGACGATGCCGTCCGTATCCAGTCCGTATTTGGCACGTAGAATCGACTGCGTGCCATGCTCGACGAACTCATCCGGGATGCCTATATTCCTTACCCTGGTATCACCGAGCCCTGACTCTTCCAGCAGTTTAATTACGGCTTCTCCAAAACCGCCGTTCAGGACGTTTTCCTCAACGGTGACGATATTCTTCACACGATTAGCCAGGTCTGTAATAAGTGCCTTGTCCAGTGGCTTGGCAAAGCGTGCGTTAATGACCGCAGCCTCGATGCCCTTGCGCGCCAGTCGCTGCGCCGCCTCAAGCGACGGGGATACCGAAGTGCCCAGGGCAATAATAGCCACATCCGACCCCTCCCTGACCACCTCGCCTTTACCCAGGGGTATCTCGTGTAAAGCGGCATCCAAAGGCACTCCCAGTCCGGGACTGCGGGGGTAGCGCACCGCCATCGGCTTACCCGATTTTACAGCGGTATAGAGCAGGTGCTGCAGCTCATTTTCGTCTTTGGGGGCAGCGACGACCATATTGGGGATAAGAGTGAGGTACGAGATATCGAAGGTGCCCTGGTGCGTCTTGCCGTCGTCGCCGACGATGCCTCCGCGGTCGATGGCGAAGACAACCGGCAGTTCCTGGAGGCAGACGTCATGTATTATCTGGTCGAAGGCACGCTGGAGGAAGGTGGAATATATAGCCACTACCGGAATGTAGCCCTGCGTCGCCAGGCCGGCGGCGAAAGTAACGGCATGCTGCTCGCAGATACCCACGTCGAACACGCGATTCGGGAACTCGGCTTCGACGATATTCAGGCAGTTCCCCTCCGGCATGGCCGGCGTGATTACCACCAGTTTTGGCTCTTCACGGGCCAGCCGCAGCGTCGTCTGGGCAAAGACCTCGCTGTAGGTCTGTACGCCATTGCTGCTGCCGCCCATCGCCGACACACCGTGGAAATAAACAGCGTCTTCTTCCGCCGGGGAATGGCCCTTGCCCTTAGTGGTGACCACGTGGATGAGGGTCGGTTTGGTGCTGGTATTCTTCACCTGGGTAAGAAAATGCTCCATATCACGGATGCTGTGTCCGTCGATAGGTCCGATATAGGTAAAGCCCAGCGCCTCCCACAGGGGCGTCGGTATGACCAGACCTTTGATTTTACCGACAAGGAATTCACCGAACTCGGCGAATTTTCTCCCCAATGGCAAGGCAGCGAGGATTTTTTTACTTCTTTTTTCCACCCTGCGTACAGGTCGGTTCAATCGCACGCGACTTAAGAGTTTCGCCAGCGCGCCCACCGTGGGCGATATCGACATACCATTGTCATTGAGTATCACGAACAGTCGCGAGCCCAGGTGTCCCGCCTGGTTGAGCGCCTCAAAGGACATCCCCGCCGTAATAGCGCCATCGCCGATGACAGCCACCACATCATAGTCCCCGCCCGCAAGGTCGCGGGCAGCCACCATACCCATAGCGGCGGAAATAGAAGTGCTGGCATGCCCCGCCCCGAAGGGGTCGTGTTCACTCTCATCTCGGCAGGTAAAACCGGATATCCCCCCGTACTGACGAAGAGTATTGAATTTATCTTTTCGTCCCGTCAGGAGCTTGTGGACGTAACTCTGGTGGCCTACATCCCATATAATCTTGTCCCTGGGACTATCAAATACCCGGTGGAGCGCAATGGTGAGTTCGACGACACCGAGGTTGGAGGCCAGGTGACCGCCAGTAACGGTCACCGTCTTGATGATTTCCTGTCTAAGCTCGGCTGCCAATTCCTCGAGCGCCGCCGGGGATAACTGCTTCAAATCGGCAGGACTATCGATTTTATCCAATAATTTAGACATGGCTTTTCAATCTGACGGGAGGGGCATCTATTAAAATAGTAGTCCCGCGGCAGAACGAATGTCAAGCAAACAGCCTCGAATAGAAGCATTCGCTGAAGCTGGCTTGACGCTATTAAGGCAGTTTTGTTACACTCACGAGAGGATTTTTGAATGGACCCCGGAGATATCCTGAAAGTAATCGGCACCGCCGTACTGCCAATATCGGAATTACGCGGCGCTATCCCTCTAGCCATCAGCACCTACCATTTCGACTGGTATTATGCCTACCTTTTCGGCGTTATCGGTAACCTGCTGCCCGTGCCCTTTATCCTGCTGCTTTTCAATACACTCATCCCCTTCTTAAGCAAGGTGCGCTTCCTCGACAGGCTAATGCAGTGGTACTTTAGATGGACAAAGCGCCGGTCGAAGGCAATCGAGCGCTACGGATGGCTCGGTCTGGTGATATTCGTCTCGATTCCGCTACCGGTTACGGGCGCCTGGACCGGCTCGATACTGGCCTCTCTGTTGGGTATGAAGTTCAAATACTCTTTTTCCGCCGTCGTGGTAGGGGTACTCATCGCCGGTGTGATTGTCACCTGTGCCACGATGCTCGGCTGGGCAGTCGCCGGCGTATTTACCGCTTAATTTAGCACGATAGTACCAGGTTTATATATTGACCGCTAATCTCAATTCATGTTACATTTTTAGGTAACAGGTCGTGTCCCTGTAGCTCAGCTGGATAGAGCGGCTGCCTTCTAAGCAGCGGGTCGCAGGTTCGAATCCTGCCAGGGACGCCATTTAAACCTGAAATCGGCTGTCAAATCCGACGTAATCGTTAGTTGCATTACGCCGTAAATTATATTACGCTATATAACAATATATCGGAGGTAGAAATGAAAGATTTCGCAGGTAAAGTTGCATTTATCACCGGAGGCGCTTCCGGCGCCGGATTCGGCCAGGCCAAGGTTTTCTCGGAGGCGGGCTGTAAAATCGTCATTGCCGATATCCGCCAGGACCACCTGGACGAGGCACTAGCATATTTCAAAGATAAAAAGGCGGAGGTACATGCCATCAAGCTGGATATTACCGACCGCAAGGCTTACGCGGCTGCCGCCGACGAGGTGGAAAAGGTATTCGGCGGTCCACCCCAGCTCCTCTTCAATACGGCGGGTGTCAATACCTTCGGTCCGGCTGAAGCCTCGACCTATGAAGACTACGACTGGGTCATGGGCGTTTGCCTGGGCGGCGTCATCAACGGCATGGTGACCTTCGTACCGAGGATGATAAAGACCGGCCGACCCGGTCATATCGCCACCACTTCTTCAATGGGCGGCTTTATGGGAGGGTCAACGACGGCACCGTACTCGGCAGCGAAAGCCGCGGTAAACAACCTCATGGAGAGCTATTACCAGGCGCTCAAGCCGTATGGCATTGGCGTTTCCTGTCTGTGCCCGGGCAATATAAAGTCGAACATAGCCGAAGCGGTCTATACACGACCGAAAAATTTAGAGAATACCGGCTACAACGTAAATGAAAAGACGATTAATTTCCTGCGTTCCATTCACGCGCAGGGCATTGAGCCTGTAGAACTGGCAAATATTCTTAAAAAAGGGATTGAGGATGAGGTACTCTACGTAGTTCCCGTCCCGAATCCAGAGGAGATGTTGAGAAATACCCTTGAGCGAATTGTGAACTACGCCAGCGCTGAAGGCATTAAAAGACAAGAAGAACAGATGCGAAAAATGTTCGAGGAAATGGCGAAACGCCAACCTCAAGGAGCCAGTCCGTACGCGAATATGGGAGATGTAGGTTTCGCCCAAGCCAGGAAGGACCTGACATGGGTCAAACAAACCGGAATGCCGGGCGCACCGCCCCCCAAGAAATAATTCAGCTATATCACGGAGGAACATCATGAAAGATTTCGCCGGTAAGATTGCGTTTATCACCGGAGGCGGTTCCGGGGCCGGACTCGGCCAGGCCAAGGTTTTTTCCGAAGCCGGCTGTAAAATAGTCATCGCCGATATCCGCCAGGACCACCTGGATGAAGCCAGGGCGTATTTCAAAGATAAAGACGCCGAAGTCCATTATATAAAGATGGATATTACCGACCGCCAGGACTATGCCAGAGCCGCCGACGAAGTGGAAAAGGTATTCGGCAGCCCGCCGCAGCTTTTATTCAATACGGCTGGCGTCAACGCCTTCGGCCCGGCCGAAGCCTCGACCTTCGAAGACTTCGACTGGGTCATGGGAGTGTGCCTTGGGGGTGTGGTAAACGGCATGGTGACTTTCGTGCCCCGCATGATAAAAGCCGGCAAGGGAGGTCACATCGCGACGACAGCCTCAATGGGCGGTCTCATGGGGACACAAGGCTGTGCGCCCTACTCCGCCGCCAAGGCCGCGGTAATCAACCTCATGGAGAGCTATTACCAGGCGCTCAAGCCGTACGGTATCGGCGTTTCCTGCCTGTGCCCCGGCGGCATCAGGACGAACATCGGCGAGTCCTCATACACGCGCCCAAAGAACCTGGCAAATACGGGGTACAATACCAATGAAAAGACAATCGCGTTCATGCACAAGCATTACTCCTACGGCATCGACCCCGTGGAGCTGGCACATATATTTAAAAAAGGCATTGAAGACGACGTGCTTTACGTCGTCCCGATGCCGGAGCCGGAGAAGATGATGCGGATGATTGTGGAGCGAATGGTTAACTATACCACTTCCGAAGGCATGCAGCGGCAGGAAGAGGCAAATAAAAAGCGCATGGAAGAAATGAGGAAGCACCCGAATCCCATGATGGAGGGCGCCGCCGAAGCCGGCTGGGGCAGAGCCAGGGAAGATTTAACATGGGTCAAAAACAAAGGCCCTCAAACTTAAGATAATCGCAAACCTTGAGCTTTCGAATGGAGGATTAACATGGCGAAACAGCTAATTGATAAAGTAATGAGCCCTGAAGGCGGTGTCCAGACCGGTCCGGGTGGGCCTCCGCCTGGCATGGGCGGGCCACCTCCCGGTCAGGGTAGACGTCCTCCGGGACCCGGCGGGCCTCCACCCGGTTTTGGAGCACCTCCGCCCGGGCCTACTTTTGCGAATCGACTGGACACACTGGAGAATAAAAAGGTGTATCTGGTGGATATCGGATTCGGGGGCGGCTATGAATTCATGCAGCAGCTGCAGAAGTGGTTTAAAGAGAACATGCCGTCCGTCACCACAGAAGTGAAGCGGAAACCGGGCAACGTGTTCATGGATGACAAGAATGAACTCTGGGAGGAAATCAAGGCCGAAGGCAATGCCGCCGTCATTGGGGTAGCTGGTTGACCGGGCTGTATTGCAGCGGTCGCTGCAGGCAGTACCAATCTTGAACAGAACTACGGCATCCCGGTGGCTCCTGTTTCCAGTTACACGATGGAAGCAGTCGCCAAGGACAATCCGCGAACCGCCGCCCTGCCTTTCGTATATACGCCGTCGACGGTGGTAGGCATGTCTCCCGAGGTCCTCGACAGATATATAGTCAGTAACGACCCGGATACGGGCAAGCCTGTTATCGAGGAGATTATCAATGTCCTGACCAAGCCCGTCGGCGCTAAGAAGCCGGCCCCAGCACCTTCCAAAGCCGTCAAGGCCGAGGCACCCTCGGTATTCCTGAAGCCGGACACGGAAGACAACTTGCAGCAACTATTCTACGAAAAAGGCTGGACGGAGGGACTGCCCGTCGTCCTGCCTACCGAGGAGCGGGTGAAGCATATGCTCACCGGCACCTGCGCCGCCCCGGACGATGTCGTGGCTGAATCATTCAAGTTCGATACCATGGAAATGGTCAGGTACACCGCCTCCAATATCGCCGTTATTGCGGTCATGGCCGGCGCCGAACCGAAACATTTTCCGGTGATACTGGCTATCGCATCGACCCGACAGCCGGCTCTTATGGGGTCGACAACGGCCTTCGGAACGATGGTTGTAGTGAACGGCCCCATCCGCAATGAAATTGGCATGAATTCCGGCATCGGTGCGTTCAGCCCGATAAACAAGGCGAACTCGGTCATCGGGCGGGCCTGGACACTAATGAGCCTCTGCCAGGGACAAGCCATACCTAACAAGACCTTCTGGAGTTCCCAAGGGAATAATTATACCTACAATAATATGTGCACCGCCGAGAACGAGGAGAAAAGCGTCTGGGAGCCTTTCCACGTCACGAAAGGGTACAAAGCCGACGAGAGCATGGTCAGTATCTTCCGGGGGTGGGCGATGCTTGGTACCTCGGGAGCGGCTTCCCACCGGTCGGTGGTAGAGGAATTGAACATTCAGCTGGGGGTAATGCCTCCGCTAAATTCCTCGGCCACCATTATCATGGACCCGATAGTAGCCAGGAACCTAAAGGAAAACGAAGGCTTTAATACAAAACAGGACTTCGTGAAAACGTTAGCAAAGAAAATCAGGGTACCGGCGGGTCAGTACTGGAAGACCGACCAAATAGATATGCTAGTTGCCTCCGAAGCCTATAAGGGTGTGGAACCCTTTGCTTCATGGAAAAAGCTGCCTGACGATGCGCTGATAGCCCCGTTTAATATACCGGAAAACATCAATATCATCGTGGTGGGCGGGGAGATAAGTCCGCTGTTTATGGCTTCCAATTACAGCTATTCCGGCAGCGCTCCTATCGATAAGTGGCGCGCTAAGAAATAAAATTAGTTAGTAATTTCGCTCGAACTAAAGTTATCATGCCGGCGGGTGACGACTAGTTATCCGCCGGTTTTACTTCTTTGGCAACAAATCCCTTTTCGCCCAGTCCTACTTTATAGACGACGCTCTGGCCCTCTTTCAGCGACTGGAATTTGACGCCCTCCAACTGGCTATGGTGGAAAAATATATCTCTTCCAGCGTTGCTGGAGACAAAACCATACCCGTGTTCGCCAACCAGATGTCTGACAACACCAGTAGTCATGCTATTCCCTCCCTTCGGGAATAGGCCCCGGTAACCGGACCAACTATTTGCCCAGAGCCGATTCCTGCTTCTTCTTCACGGCACGCGTGCCGTGACCATGCTTGACGTGCTTGAAAGCTTCCTTGTAGCTTCTGCGCTGTGCCTGTTTTTCGGCTTTTCTTCCCATTTTTCAGTCCTTTACCGGTTTCTTTTACTCCTTTTATTATAACTCAATCAGCTTGTCCGCTTCTAATTCACCTTCTCCTGAAACCGGTAATTATCTTTTTTTAAGTATGTTCCAGTATTAGCTGCCAGTCGCGCCACTCGAATAACGCCATGTTCAGCACCAGCCGGCGCAATACTTGTTCCTTGGTCAACACATAATACTCTCTGCCGTTATCCTTGCCGACATCAAGAATCTTTTCCGCGACCATCTCCCGCAGGGCCCGGTCCATTTCCAGTCGGTTGCATTCATCGTCGATTGCGTGAATGATAGCCAGTTTGCTGAACCTGCCGTCAGGATGCGAGGCAAAAAACCGAAGCAGTCCCAGGCAGCTGCGATTCCTAACGAACTTCTGCATCAGCTGCTCGATGTATGAACTACTGCCCTTTTTAACCCCAGAGATAGTCATGTGGGGACTCCTTTCTTTTTTTCCAATACCTTAATTATTCCTGCCCGCCGAGACGCGCGGCGCTTTATAGGCCTGCTGTTCCTTCCGCAGATACGAAGGCATATCAAGCTCATCCTCATTTATCCCCTGAAGAATGCGCGCCAATTCGTTATCCTTATCCTTACCAGCCATCTGCTCCCTGGTCTGAAAACCGGTAGCCACCAAGGTAAGCCTGACATCATCCTCCATATTGGGGTCCATCACCACACCGAAAATCACATTTGCCCGCGGGTCGACCGCCTCGCGTATTATATCCGCCGCGTTATTGACCTCGTGAAGGGTAAGATTGCTGCCGGCAATGTTAAAAAGCACCCCCCTGGCACCCTGCATGGATATATCCAGCATCGGACTGGCCAGTGCCTCTCTGGCAGCATCTACCGCCCGGTTCTTCCCCGTTGCCCGCCCGATTGACATCCAGGCCGGCCCGGCGTCTTTCATTATCGACCGCACATCGGCGAAGTCCAGGTTAATCAGCCCGGGCACGGTAATTACCTCGGCAATTGCCTGCACGCCGTGGTGCAGCACCTCGTCTGCCAGCTTGAAAGCATCGTCCACACCGGTCTTCTGGTCACACAGCTCAAACAGGCGGTCGTTGGGGATGACGATAAGGGTATCCACCTTATCCATCAGCGCCTGAATACCCTCTTCGGCACTCATAGAGCGATGAGCACCTTCAAAAGAAAACGGCCTGGTTACGACAGCAATCGTTAGTGCGTGCGCCTTCCTGGCCATCTCGGCAATAACCGGTGCCGACCCCGTGCCGGTGCCCCCGCCCATGCCCGCAGTCACAAAGACCATGTCCGCCCCGGCCAGCACCTCGGCGATGGTATCTTTGCTCTCCTCGGCCGCCTTACGCCCGATTATGGGGTCGCCGCCGGCTCCCAGACATTGGGTGGTCTTTTCGCCGAGCTGAACCCGCACCATAGATTCGGTGAGTTCCAGGGCCTGGCCGTCCGTGTTCATGGCAATGAACTCAACACCCCTTAAGTGCTCACGCACCATTCTGGAAACGGCGTTGCAGCCAGCCCCGCCCGTGCCGATAACCTTGATTTTAGCTCCGTTGGATACAGTAATTTGTTTAGCCATTAAAGCCCTCCAGATAAATATTTACCGTTAATGTCACCGGTATTTATTGAAAAAGCCTTAGCATCCTGGCGAATATAGCCTGCAGTCCCCTGCGCCGGGTTTTAGATGCCTCGGTATCCTCGTTCAGCAGTTTCCACATCAGCAGGCCGACCCCCGTGGCATGAGCCGGGTTGTCCAGCGCTTCCGA
>DAOULS010000059.1:0-2391 GCA_034418415.1 Dehalococcoidales bacterium
GCTTAGCACCAATCTCAAGGCGCGGGGTTATGAAATCTACACCGCCACGGACGGCGAGGAATCGCTGGAAGCGGTCCAGAGAGACTTCATCGACCTGATTATCCTGGACCTGATGATGCCCAAGGTCGACGGCGTCGAGGTCTGCCGCCGCATACGGGAATGGTCGGACGTACCCATCATTATCCTTAGCGCCCGCGGCGACGAGAACGACAAGGTCAAGTGCCTCGAGCTGGGCGCGGACGATTACCTGACCAAGCCTTTCGGCATCGCCGAGCTACTGGCGAGAATCAAGACCGCCTTCCGCCACCGCGGCGACCCCTCCGTAGCCCCCGCCCAGGCCACCTTCGCCTGCGACGGGCTGGAAATCAACTTCGCCAAGCGGCGCGTGACGGTCGACGGCAAGGAGATAACACTGACGCCGACAGAGTTTGCCCTGCTGCAGCACCTGGCGGTCAACTCGGATAAAGTCCTGACCCACAACATGCTGCTGCAAAGCGTCTGGGGCAACGAGTATTCATCCGAGAAAGAATACCTGCGGGTGTTCGTCGGGCGACTGCGCCGCAAGCTGGAACCCGACCCCAAGAACCCCAAGTACATCCAGACCATCCCCGGCGTGGGCTACCATATAGCGACCTCGCCGGCTTCAGCCACCTAATAGCCTTTAATCCTTTTTACCAACCACTAAAGGGAGCCTTTAAAGCTCCCTTTTTTATTTGTTAATTCACATCGTTTTAGAGTAAAATCAGTTAAACATTTTCCTATTTATTACTGAAGGAGTTACTCATGACAGCTAAAGAAATGGAAGCCAGAATCAAAGCCCTGGAAAAGAAGGTAAGCCTTTTAGAGGACGTTAATGAAGTCAAGCGGCTGCAGCGCGTGTACAGCTACTACGTAATGCACATGATGCGCGATGAAATAGCCGACTGCTTCGCCGACGACCCGGACGTCACTTTGCACTGGCTGGAAGGCACCTGGAAGGGCAAGGAAGGCGTCAACCGCTATTTCGGCGTCGGCACCGACCGTCCCGAACCCCCGCCCGGTTTTATCCACCAGGTAATGCCGATTGCCGGCGTGGTGGATGTCGACCCCGACGGGAAACACGCCAAGGGGCGCTGGTATTCCTTCGGCGGCGTGGCCGTGCCCAGCCAAGAAACCGGCAAAACCATGCCGTCTATCGTCGGCGGCCTTTATGAAATCGAATATATCAAGGAAAACGGCGTCTGGAAGATGTGGAAGGTGGACTGGATTATACCCTTGAGCATCAAAATTTCTCCGGACTCATGGACGAGGGTGGAAGAACTCGGCAAGATGATAGAGAATTTCAAGGCTCCGGGAGCCGATATCCCGGCGGTTAAAGGCGACCCCCGCTTTGTCTCCGGCTATATTTTCCCGTTCCACTATAAGCACCCGGTGACCGGCAAACCTACCTCGGACAAAGCCAAGAATGCCAGGCTTTTAGCCAATGTCAAAGCCGCAGCTAAGACCGCCAAAGACATGCTGGCAACTAAACCCAAAGCTAAAGCAAAGTCCAAAAAGAAATAATAAGACCGAATGCAGTCGCTAAGGAGTTTAAACGATGGCAACGAAAAAGAAATACGGGAAATGCTTCCACACCAAAGACCTGACAAGAGAAATACCGCATTACGGCGGGAAATCGTTCGTGGCGCATGACGGCGAGTTGGACGCCGACTGCTCCCTGGGGTACCACTGCATCTCCAAGCCGATGTCCTTCGACCACGTGCATGCCCACGACTTCCCGGAGATGCTCTGCTTCATCGGGGGCAACCCGCTGGATGTCACCGACCTGGGGGCGGAGGTCGAGTTCACCATCGACGGCGAAAAACACCTCATCAAGACAGCGACGGTCGTCTCGATTCCGGGCGGGGTGGACCACTGCCCTATCGTCATTAAAAAGGTGACCAAGCCCTTTATCTTCATGGAGGTGTCTCTGACCAGAATCTGGAAGCCGACCGGCCCGCCGCCGGAAAAGAAACCTCCGAAGAAGAACAAGAAAAAAGCCTAAGCTTTATTATGGGTAAGGAGTAAGAACAATGGCCGAATCTAAGTACAGCAAATACATCGTTTACGAACCCCCGCAGCCGAAACCGGGCGATAAGCCCTTCCCGCAGCCCAAGCGACTCGTGGAAGCGCGGGCTAAAGGCAACTACTTCGACGGCACGTGGTTGTTTGCCCTGGATAATAGAATCGCCGAAGGGGCTTTCTACACCAACTGCGTCTGGCTGTGGAAAAAGCACGGCACGGAGCCGCTCGATATCGAGATAGCCCATACGCACGACTTCGACGAGACGCTGGGATTCGCCGGCACCGTCCCGGGCGACCCCCATGCGCTGGGCGGAGAGATGGACCTGTGGCTGGAAGATGAGAAATTTA
>DAOULS010000060.1:0-13436 GCA_034418415.1 Dehalococcoidales bacterium
GGCGGTCGGCGCGCAGGTCTTCGTCGCGGTAGCAGCGCGCCATCTGGTAGTATTTTTCCAGTCCGCCCACCATCAAAAGCTGCTTGAGTTGCTGGGGTGACTGCGGTAAGGCATAAAAATACCCGGGATGGATTCGACTGGGCACCAGGTAGTCGCGGGCACCTTCCGGGGTGCTCTTGATAAAGGTAGGGGTCTCCACCTCGGTGAAGCCACGGGCGTCCAGGAAGTCGTGCATGAATCTGGTTACCCTGTGCCGCAGCAGCAGGTTTTCCTTCATGCGGGGACGGCGCAGGTCGAGGTAGCGGTACTTGAGGCGGACGTTTTCGTCCACCTCTATCTCTTCATTGATATAAAAGGGAGGGGTATTGGCGGTGTTCAGTATCTCCACTTCCTTAACGATGACCTCGATTTCGCCGGTGGGCAGCTTTGGGTTTTCGGTGCCGGCGGGGCGCTTGGCTACCTCCCCGGTAAGCGTAACGACGTATTCGCTGCGTAGCTGCTCGGCGATTTTCAGAGCGGCGGGTGATATTTCCGGATTGAAAACGGTCTGGACGATGCCCTCTCTGTCCCGCAGGTCGATAAACACCAGCCCGCCATGGTCGCGGCGGCGGTTGACCCAGCCGGCTAGAGATACGGTAGCGCCGATATTTTCTTTACCGAGAGAACCGCAGGTATGAGTACGATACAAAATAATCTCCTGTATAAGGGGATTCACTTTTGATTATAGCTTATACGGGTAGGTGCTTCAACAGGTACAAAACGGTTCATCCTGTTGTAAAGGGCTATTAGCTCTGATAGAATGATACTGTAAATTGCTCCTGAAAGGTCGTATATAAAAGGTTTGGTGAAGTGGCCAAGACGATAGAGGAAATCAACCAGAAAATCAAACAGGGCAAAGCGGTGGTCTGTAATGCCGAAGAAATCATCGATTTTGCCCGTGAGAAGGGCGTCAAGAAAGCCGCCGAGCAGGTGGACGTGGTAACCACGGGCACCTTCGGGATAATGTGCTCCTCCGGGGCTTATTTCAATATCGGCCATGCTAAGCCGCGCATCAAGCTTGGGGGAGGCAGAGCTTATCTGAACGACGTGCCGGCTTATACCGGTCTGGCGGCAGTCGACCTTTTCCTGGGCGCCAACGCCCTGCCGGACGACGACCCCCGCAACCGGATTCACCCAGGCGAGTTCAATTATGGCGGTGGGCACGTTATTGAGGAGCTGGTGGCGGGTAAAGACGTACGACTGGAAGCCACGGCTTACGGTACGGACTGCTATCCGCGTAAGAAACTGGAAACCTGGATAAACATCAAAGACCTTAATGAAGCGGTGCTTTTCAATCCCCGCAATGTTTACCAGAACTATAACGTGGCGGTAAATACCTCGGCAAAGACCATTTATACCTACATGGGGGTGTTGAAGCCGAAGCTGGGCAACGCCAACTTCAGTTCGGCGGGACAGCTTTCGCCGCTTTTCAACGACCCGTTCTATAAGACCATCGGCATCGGCACCAGGATTTTCCTGGGCGGCGGCGTTGGTTTCGTCGCCTGGAACGGCACGCAGCATAACCCCGGCGTGCCGCGTAATGAAAAGGGTATTCCCAGAGAAGGTGCAGGGACGCTGGCGGTTATCGGCGACCTCAAGCAGATGAACCCGAAATGGCTGGTCGGCACCAGTGTACTGGGCTACGGGTGCAGCCTGACCGTCGGCGCCGGCGTGCCGATACCGATACTGGACGAGGAAATATTGCAGTACACTCTGGTAACAGACGCCGATATCGTGGCGCCGGTCATAGACTACTCGGATGCCTTCCCTGAATTAAAGCCGGATAAACTCGGCGAGGTCACCTACGCCGAACTTAACAGCGGTAAGATAAAGGTCAAGGGCAAGGACGTGCCGACGGCTTCAAGGTCGAGTTATCCCAAGGCGCTGGAAATCGCCAATATATTGAAAGAGTGGATAAAACAGGGCAAGTTCCTCCTGACCAGCCCGGTGGAGAATCTGCCGGGGGCGGAATCCGGGGTCAAGGTCAGGCCATTGAAAGAACGCCCTATCGAGGAATAAAAAATGGCTGTAGACAAGAAAATCGTATTGCGTTTCCCCAAGCGGATGGTGGACCGTCCTATAATATACCGTCTGGTCAAAGACTATGACCTTGAGTTCAATATCCTCAAGGCATCGATTACCCCCGAGCAGGAAGGACTGCTGGTGCTTGAGCTGAAGGGAAATCAGCAGGAGTACGATAAAGGTATCGAGTTCCTGCTGAAAGCGGGCGTGCAGATACAGGCGTTGAGCCAGGACGTGAAGCGCAACGAGGAAAGGTGTACCCACTGCGGGGCCTGCGTCACCGTTTGCCCTACCGGCGCTTTCAGGGTCGACGCGAAGACAAGACAGGTAATCTTCGAGGATGATAAATGCATCGCCTGTGGTCTTTGCATCCCCGCCTGCCCGCCCCGTGCCATGGAAGTGCATTTTTAGATGCTATCTACGGAACGTTTAATCATTCGCCCCTTTTTAAAAAGCGATTACCAGGACCTTTACGAATACCTTTCACTGCCGGAGACTTACCGCTTCGAACCCGGTAAGCCGATATCCCTTAATGAAGCCAGGAAACTCTGTAAAGAGCGGGCAAAGGGAAGAAATTTCTGGGCAGCCACGCTGAAAGACAGTAAAAAACTTATCGGGCATGTCTCTTTCTTCCCGTTGGGACCGGCGTTCTTGCTTGCCTGGGAAATCGGCTACATTTTTAATCCTGCTTTTCAAAATAAGGGATATGCAACGGAAGCAGTGCGGGCAATAATCGGCTATGCTTTTATGGAATTAGGAGCACACAGGCTGGTTGGGCATTGCAGCCCGGACAATATTCCGTCATGGAAAGTACTGGAAAAATGCGACATGAAAAGGGAAGGGACATTAAGAAAAAACTTCCTTTTAAGGAATGATGAAAACGGCAATCCGATATGGCTTGATTCCTATGAATATGCCATACTGGATGAAGAATTCAGATGAAAAAAGAGGGCTTTCAGCCTAAGGTATACCGGCACTGGGTGGAGGCGAAAGACCTGGCGGAATTCACGGTAGCGCTCAAAGAGACCGATTTATATATCCGGGCTGCCTCCGACCTGTCAAGAAAAGCCCAACGTATTGTTCAGAAATACCGCCAGCAGCTGGAAGAATACATCAAACAGAACCCTGATTTCGTTAAATCTCTCGAGCCCATCCCTACCCCTGCTAAAGCCCCCCGCATCGTGTTGGATATGCTAGAGGCGGGACGGAAAGCTGGCGTGGGCCCGATGGCGGCGGTGGCCGGTGCTGTGGCGGAATACGTCGGCAAAGAACTGCTGGAGTTCTCCCCGGAGATTATCGTGGAAAACGGGGGGGATATTTTCCTCAAAATCAAGCGTAAAAGGGTAATTGGGATTTATGCGGGGGATTCGCCGCTGACGGGAAACCTGGGACTGGAAATAAAGCCGCAGGACACGCCGATAGGGATTTGCACATCGTCGGGGATGGTGGGGCATTCCTTAAGCTACGGCAAGGCGGACGCGGTGGTGGTTACGGCTAGTTCGGCGGTACTGGCTGATGCGGCGGCTACATCTATCTGTAATCGGGTGAAAACCCACGACGATATAAACACAGCGATTGAATACGGGCAGACTATCAAGGGGTTGAGGGGCATTATAATTATTATTGATAAAAATATCGGCGTCTGGGGCGATATCAAGCTCTGCGAGACGTCGGTTTAAAGCCTACTGCGTTATTTTCAGTTCCAGCGTATGCATTTCATCGGTCACGCCCTTGAGATTAGCCACCATGCCGGCCAGCGTATCGCGTATAATCTGCACCGGGAAGTAGCTTAAGGACACCTCGGTGCCGTTGAGGGTAATATTTACCTGGCCGTCACTGTCAACACTAAGCTCCAGGTTCTTTATCGCGCTGGTGCCTTTAAGACTATTAAGGATGCCGGAGGCAACATGATAGACAAACCCCTCGACGAAGCGGTCCAGTTCAATGTGATTATCATTAACGGTAAGGCTGACTTGACGGGCCATGGACTTTATCTCCTTCCCGGAGTTTTCACACGATATCCCCAGTATAACACAGAGGCAACTATGACAGCTACGCCCGTTTCCCTGCTCTATTTAGCAAAAAGGAAGGTTTTTATGCTTTGGTACGGCTAATTCTATAAAGGCCGAAACCGATGCCCCCGATCGCCAGGCCAACGATTACCATGAAAACACCGTTAGCGATGGTTACCTGGATAAGCCCGAAGGCGGTAACTGCCATATACAGATAGTTCTCCAGGTTCATTGCCTGGGCATAGGTCAGGTCGGTCGGATTGTTGGGGTCAAACCTGCCGCCGCTCTGGGCCAGTAAGTCCTGATAGGTGGGCGCTATACTGCGCCGGTGCGTGGCGATAGTATCCGCGGCTTTCTGCGCATCTTCAGCATTGTTGATTTGTGTAAATACATCGGGATTATTGGGGTCGAGGTTCAATGTTACCTTCTCGATATTCATGCGGTCGACGATAAGATTGTTCTTGGCAATGCCTTCGCCGATGAAAACGCCGCCGATAACGACTGCGGCGACACCGGCCAGCAGGGCCAGGAAACCTAGAACTCTGACTATCTTCATATTTTTCCCTCCGGTTCTTTACTGAAATAGTAAGATATGCAGGCAGAATTGTATGTGATGTTTATCACAGGATTTTTTGGGAAAAAAGTGGAATATATAAATATATGATTGATGTTCTGCTTAAGGAGGTAGAGAAATGTGGTATATGCATGATGTAAGTGGTTGGTGGATGGTCTTCGGGGGCATAGGTATGCTGATATTCTGGGGTGGACTTGTGGCTCTGATAATATGGGGTATTAATAAGTTTTCCCGACATGATAATAACAATCAAAGCCCTTTAGATATCGCTAAGAAGCGTTATGCCCGGGGAGAAATAGCCAGGGATGAGTTCGAACAGATAAAAAAGGAATTGTAGGCTGAATAATATAGATATGATATACTTCTGGTGACAATACTGTATCAAGAAATAAAGACAAAAATGTTACTATTGTCGCAGCATTGGATGATTGTTGAGTATTAAATTAGATAGTTGAATCGTATAGCCTTGACAGCGGGGATAGTTCATTTTATCATTCATTTGCCATATATATGTAAAGATTAGTATAACGGGAGGTAGATTATGCCTGATGAACAGAAAGAGACCCTGAAAGCACTGGAGACCGCTCTTCAGATGGAGATAGACGGCAAGGAATTTTACCTGAAGGCCAGTGATGCCAGCAAGAACAAACTGGGCAAGGACCTGCTCAAGAAGCTGGCTGCCGAAGAGGACATCCACCGCACCGTATTCCAGGGTATCTACGATAGCATCAAGAGTAAACGGGGCTGGCCGGATCTAAAATACCGCGGCGACGGTGGACAGGGATTAAGAACAATATTCGCCGTGGCGCTGGAAAACATGAAAACTCATAAACCAGCCCTTAAAGAAGAGCTGGACGCTGTAAAGACCGGCATGGACCTGGAAAACAAGACGCTGGATTTCTATAATGCGCGCAGTAAGAAAACGACCCTTGAGGCGGAAAAACAGCTTTATGATGCGCTGGCTATGCAGGAAAGCGAGCACCACCGCGTGCTGCTGGACTACTATGAGTTTCTTAAAAACCCGGCGGGCTGGTACGTGCAGAAAGAACACACGTCCGTTGACGGCGGCTAAAAGAATTCCAATCTGATAATAGAGGTATGGAATATGCTTAAAATCAAGGACCTTTCCGTGGCGGTGGAGGGCAAGCAAATCATCCATGATATCAACATGACGATTCAGACCGGCGAAACGCATGTACTCTTCGGGCCCAATGGAGCGGGCAAGAGCACACTGCTGATGGCAATCATGGGTTTCCCCAAGTATAAAGTAACGAAAGGTAGCATCAGCTTCAAGGGCAAGGACATTACCGGCTTGAGCGTGGACGAGAGGGCGCGTTTGGGCATCGGCATGTCCTTCCAGCGCCCGCCGGTGGTGCGGGGCGTCAAGACCCGCGATATGGTCTCGGCCTGTCTTAAAGGCCGCGGCGACGGCGACGCTATCGCCAAGCTGGCAGAGAGGGCCGACCTTCAGGAATTTCTGGAAAGGGATATCAACTACGGCTTTTCCGGCGGGGAAATCAAGCGCTCCGAGCTTATGCAGCTGATGGCACAGCGACCCGAACTGACGTTGCTCGACGAGCCGGAATCGGGAGTGGACCTGGTCAATATCGCCCTCATCGGCGAGATGATGAACGAATTACTGGAAAAGAACTGCCCTATCGCCGAACGGCGCTGCATGGGACTGATTATCACGCACACCGGGCATATTCTGGACTACGTTAATGCGCGAACAGGCTATGTAATGTGCGATGGCACTATCGGCTGCGTCGGCGACCCTCATGAAATGCTGGCTACTATCAGGGAAAAGGGCTACAACGAGTGTATTAAGTGCTATCTGGGGAGGATTCCTTTACATGAGCAGAATTAAGACCTCCAAGACATACGAAGATAAAGCCAAAGCAGCCGTAAATAAAGCGGCCGCGTACGGTGAAGACATTGATATAGATAATTATGTAAACTCTGAAGAAAGGCTCCCCTACCAAAAAGACCCGTCGCAGCTGGCCGCGAAAACGAAAAAAGACATGCTGGGTGCTGGCATCATCCTGGACGACCCCACTCAGCGTTCGGGCACCTATTTACAGATGGACAGCACTCCGGTGCACTTTTCCGCCAGGCAGGAAGGCGTGGAGGTCATGGCTTTAAGTCAGGCGCTGCAGAAGCACGACTGGCTGACCGACTATCTATGGAAAGCCGTACCTATTGATAGTGATAAATACACCGCTAACGTGGAATTGAGCGATAATGATGGCTATTTCATCCGCGCTCTGGCGGGACAGAAAACGGTATATCCGGTACAGGCGTGTCTTTACATGGCTAAGGCAAAAGCTGTGCAGAACGTGCACAATATTATCATCGCCGAGGAGGGCTCGGAGCTGCATATCATCACCGGCTGCGCCACCGCCTCCAGAGACGAGCCGGTACTGCATATAGGGGTCTCGGAATTTTTTATTAAAAAAGGCGCTAAAATAACCTTTACGATGATTCACAACTGGAACCCGGAGATTGCGGTACGTCCCCGCACCGTCACTATCGTCGAGGAAGGCGGGTTGTTCTTAAGCAACTACGTACTGATGAAGCCGGTGGAATCATTACAGATGTACCCTACCGCCCGTTGTGAGGGCGAAAAATCTACGGTACGCTATAATAGCATCCTGACGGCCGGCAAAGGTACGAATCTGGACGTCGGCTCAAGAGTGCTCCTTAATGCGGAAAATGCCCGGACGGAGATTGTCTCCCGCGCCATTACCACCGGTGGGAATATCGTGGCGCGCGGCTATATCGAGGGCAATGCCCCGGACGTCAAGGGGCACCTGGAGTGCCGGGGACTGATACTGGGTGAAAGAGGCATGATTCATGCTATTCCGGAGCTTAAAGGCGACCTGGCGGGCATCGACCTCTCCCATGAGGCGGCGGTGGGTAAGATTGCCGAGGAGGAGGTGGAGTACCTGATGGCTAGGGGTCTGACCAAAGATGAAGCGACTGCGGCTATCGTCCGGGGGTTCCTGCACGTGGACATTGAGGGACTGCCGCCGATGCTGCACGCGGAACTACAAAAGGCCGTGGCCGCCAGCGAAAAGGACCTGATGTAAGTCGGGAGGCAGGCAAATGAATCTAAATACTCTCCATAAGCTAAGCTACGGCATGTATATCGTCGGCTCGCATAAGGGCGATAAGCTGAACGGACAGATTGCCAATACCGTTTTCCAGATTACCTCCGAGCCGCCGACGGTTGCCGTCAGCATCAACAAGCAGAACCTGACGCACGATTATATTGAAAACAGCAGGGTCTTCTCTGCATCGGTGTTGTGTCAGGCGACTCCCCTGCCCTTCATCGGTGGGTTCGGGTTCAAGTCGGGAAGGGACACGGACAAGCTTAAAAACGTAAACTATAAGGTCGGGCAGACCGGCTCGCCCATATTTTTAGATAATACTATAGCCTATCTGGAGGCAGAAGTCATCCAGGACATCGACGTCGGCACGCATACTATTTTTATTGGCAGGGTCGTCGCAGCGGAAATCCTCACCGAAGACCCGTGCATGACTTACGAGTATTACCATCAGGTCAAGCGGGGCACCACTCCCAAGACCGCCCCCAGCTATATCGCCAAGGATAAAGGAGGCGCAAAGTAAAATGGCTAAGTGGGAATGTACTGTATGTGGTTATATCTATGACCCCGAACTGGGCGACCCCGATAACAATATCCCGCCGGGAACGCCCTTTGAAGACCTCCCCGACGACTGGGTATGCCCGGTGTGCGGGGCCGCCAAGAGCGAGTTTAAGAAGGTGGAGTAAGGTAAAGATATAGCCAGTGGATATATATGAAAAAGTGGGGCATCCATTACATACTGTTCGTGCTTTTACTTGTCCTGGGGCTTATCCAGGCGATATCGGGCTTTTTGCTCTGGCTGGTGATACCCGGGGGACACCGCGGGTTCGGGTTCGGTCAGGTATCGGGCGACTTTATATGGTCTAGATATACCTGGATTGATATCCACGACTGGACGGCGGTGGCATTTGTAATCGTGGTGATAGTCCATATAATATTACACTGGAAATGGATTATAGAAACATCGAAGAAAATTATCGGCATCAGAAAATAAAACGGAGGTGAACGGTGGAAAAGAAGAAAATTATCGAACTGCTGAACTCGGACCTTCAGGATGAACACGGGGCTATTATCCAGTATTTAGTCCATGCCTATTCCATGGGTGAAGGCGAGATGTCCTGTGAAATCGAAGCCATTGCCCGGGAAGAAATGAGGCACCTCGACTGGCTGGCGGAGACCATCGTGGAGCTAGGCGGCAAGCCCAGCCTCAAGCGGGGCAAGCAGAATATGGCGGGTAAAACGGTGCCGGAATGGATGCAGAACGATGTGGGACTGGAAGACGGCGCTATCGAGACCTATAAACAGCATATCCAGATGGTTGACAACCCTAAAATCAAGAGACTGTTAAAACGCATCCTGGCCGACGAGCAGTCGCACCGCGGCGACTTCGCGCATTTCGTGGATAAAGCCAGGAAGGAAGGGCTTAAGGACGTACGCGGTAAGCGTAAGGACGGCGTCACCAAAACGCTGGACTGGGGTATCGCGCATGAATATACAGTTATTTTACAGTACATGTTCCATTCCTACATGACGAAGAACAAAGAAGCTAAGAAGCAGCTGGAAGACCAGGCCATCAACGAGATGCAGCACCTGGGCTGGCTTGCCGAGGAGATGGTCGATAGCGGCGGTAACCCGAACATCGAGCACACCGGCCCCAACCAGTCCACCAAGCTGCCGGATATGCTCAAGGCCGACCTGAAGATAGAGAAAGAGGTCGCTGCGGCTTACGATAAAGCTGCCAGGGAAGTCGGTGATGAGGGCTTGAGAAAGCTGCTCCTCCGTATCAGGGACAATGAAAAATACCATATCGACGTGTTCAATGACCTGATGAAGGAAGAGGATAAGTAAGTCCTTTAAGGAGCAACATTATGGGTAAATATTTAGCAGCCGGTAAGACCGGTGAGTTTACCGACGGTTCAAAGAAAAAGATAACGGTCGAGGGGCAGGAAATAATGCTGGCTAAGGCTGGCGGTAACTACTACGCCGTCAGCAACCGCTGCCCTCACCTGAAAGGCGACCTTTCCGCAGGAACATTGGAAGGCACGATTATTACCTGCCCGCGGCATGGTTCGCAGTTTGATATCAGAGATGGGAAAAACGTCAGGTGGTTGAAAGGAAAAGGCCTGGTTGCGGCGGTAGGCAAAGCCCTGAAATCGCCGCAGGACTTAACATCCTATGAAGTGAAGGTAGAGGGCGATACCATATCGGTTGAGGTATAGCTCCAGAGTCTCTGCCTTGCCATCTAATAATATACCTTTATGATATAAGTTATGAGAATTATTGGTCTTACGGGGGGCATCGGCAGCGGTAAAAGCGCCGCATCCGGTATTTTGGAAGAGCTGGGTGCCGAGGTTATCGACCTTGATAAAGTGGGGCACGACGCTCTGAAAAAGGACGGCGGTGCTTACGAAAAGGTGGTAAAGGAATTCGGGGAAGAGATACTTGATGATAAAGGTGAAATCGACCGCGCCAGACTGGGGCAGATAGTCTTTAAAGATAAAGCAGCGCTTAAGCGACTCACCAGCATAGTCCACCCGGTCATCGATGACTTTGTTGAGCAAAAGGTAAGCGAGTGTCAGGAAAAAGGCGTTGAGGTTTTAGTACTTGAGGCGGCAGCCATGCTGGAAGCGGCCAGGACCTGGCAGGTGGATGAGGTATGGGTGACGACAACCGACGAGAAAACGGTCGTGGAACGTCTTAAAGAGAGGCCTTGGTATAGCGAGGGAGACGTATGGAGTAGGATCCGTTCCCAACTTACGAATGCAGCACGGATTAGGCAGGCTGACGTAGTTATCAATAACAACGGCACACTGGAAGAGCTTAAGGCAGGGGTTAAAGCGGAGTGGGCAAAGCTGCTGAAAAGGCTGTAGATGTCAACCAATGAAGCCTGATACGCACGATTAAGAATCCGCTCTCTAATCTAAAAACGTCAGCGACGGGAATCATCAATCTGCTTTTTTAACTTATCGGCGAATATGTTGTCAGGTGGCATGGTCCATGATTCGACTGTTTTAGCGTCAAGATTTTTCCCGGTAATCTCATATCGTTTAACCTTCATTAATAAAGGCGTAAAAACGACGATAAGTACAATATCGAAAGCTATTATAGCCGTGCCGATAGTGACTAATCGCGGTACACTATCATCGGTCCAGAAGAGTACAGTAACAATGAAAGCGATGATAGCCAGGATGGCAAACACGACCTGGGCGAGCACGGTATTGATTCTATATACCTTCTTTACACCGGATATTTGTTCGTAGGATAGAGCTTCGCAATTGTCGCCGGTGCATTTAAGTAAACGCTTATCGGCAGCTATGAAAGTTGAGTTTTTCCACGTCGCCTGCCCGATTATCTTTTCATCGGCGGATAATTTGCTTTTGTATGTATCGGGTATTTCAAAATGCGTATCTTGTGTTTTACGTCGCTTTGATATCAGAGTTATGATTATACCGACTAATATTAGTATGCCTATGGCCGGGACCAAGTAAACCGTAAAATCGTCACTCTGTCGGTCGGATTTTGTTCCGTAGGTATATCCGAGCACCGGCCCGGCAATGATGGTAAGAAGAATCATCGCTAGTAAAGCACTGAATAGAATCCTTGATATACTGGTCATGGCGGCCTCCTTAGCATTTTTAACATGATACAGACATATCGTTTCTTGTTTTATAGGTGGTTATATAGTGTAAATACAACGTGGTAGCTTTGTCAATAAGTTATCATTGACTCCTAGCTACGAATCTGGTAAAATGTATAGTTTGGGAGGCTGAAAATTTACGCGATAATTGAGACCAGCGGCAAGCAATATAAGGTAACCGAGGGCCAGACGATAGAAACCGACCGGCTGGCGGTAAAGGAAGGCGGCAAGGTCAAGCTGGACAAAGTGCTGCTGATTGCCGACGGCGATAAGGTAACTACTGGCAAGCCCTATGTGGATGGTGCCAGGGTAATGGCCACGGTCAATAAGAACGGCAAGGGCGATAAAATCATCGTCTTTAAATATAAAGCCAAAGTACGCTATCGCCGCAAGAAGGGTCACCGCCAGCTTCTCACCAGCCTGAACATCGACAAGATACTACCTCCCGGGGTTGAAGAAAAAGCGCCGGTGAAGAAAACGCGGCGCAAGAAGACAGAGGTGAAAAAAGATGGCGCATAAGAAAGGGGCCGCCACCAGTCGGAACGGCCGTGACAGCCAGGGCCAGCGACTCGGTGTGAAGAGGTTCGCCGGGGAAGCTGTCAACGCCGGCACGATACTGGTACGTCAGCGCGGCACGCGCATCCACCCGGGCGAAAACGTAGGCATGGGCAAAGACTATACCCTGTTCGCCACCATCGACGGGATTGTGAAATACGAGGTAATCAGCAATAATCGCAGAAAGGTCAGCGTTTACTCAAGCTGAACGATATGAAAGAGAAGATACACCCCAAGTTTTATAACGACGCCGTGGTGATATGCTCCTGCGGCAACACGTTCACCACCGGTTCCACCAGAAAGGAACTCAAGGTAGAGGTCTGCAGCAAATGCCACCCGTTCTTTACCGGCGAGCGGCGTATGATGGATACCACCGGACGCGTCGAGCGCTTTAAGAAGCGCTATAAGATTGAAGGTTAAAGGAAACGTAATCTAAAAAGGGAGGAGCCCCGCAATTTCGGGACTCCTTTTTATTTAAGCATTATGGCGGAACAGAAAAAGCACAACTATGGCGGGCAGGCGGTCATCGAGGGTGTCATGATACGCGGGCGGAAATCGATGGTGACCGCCGTGCGTCGTCCCAATGGCGAAATAACCACCGATGTTAAGCCCCTCCCCTCCACCACCGAGAATAAGGCGCGGCGTATGCCCTTTGTCCGGGGCGTCATCGTCCTCATCGAGGCGCTGGTACTGGGTATTCAAAGCCTGATGCTTTCGGCCAATATCTCCATGGAAGAAGAAGAGGAAAAAATCTCCGCCCAGGCAATCTGGGTTATGCTGGGAATCGGGGTAGTCATGGCGGTACTCCTGTTTTTCATCGCGCCGCTCTTTCTGACCGGACTGCTTAATACCTATATCCCCAACTCGGTGGTCTTTAATATTATCGAAGGCATCATCAGGATAGCGATTTTCCTGGGCTATATTAAGCTGATTTCCTATATGCCCGATATTAAGCGTGTCTTTACCTATCACGGCGCCGAGCACAAGGCGGTCAACGCTTACGAGGCCGGCGTACCCATGGAAGTCGATGCCATCAAGGAGTACAGTCGAGCGCACGTACGCTGCGGCACCAGTTTTCTGTTTCTGGTATTCATCGTTGCCATCGTGGTATTCACCTTCGTGGGACGGCAGGACATGTGGCTGATGGTGATATCGCGGGTGGTACTCGTGCCGTTTATCATGGGCGTGGGGTATGAGTTAATCTACCTCGGCGCCAGGCACCCGAATAACTGGATAATGAAAGTCCTGCTGGCGCCCGGCCTGTGGTTGCAGTCCATGACCACCGGCGAGCCCGACGATAAGCAGTTGGAAGTAGCGATAGCCGCCGTCACCAAGGCAGTGGAAGTCGATAACGCCGAAGAGGCAGCACCGGCATCAGCCCCAATCGATGCTTCTAGCGCTCCTTAGGGTCTTCGACGGCTAATTCTCTGAAAGTAATCCTTTTTTATGTTTACCGTTTCTCTTAAATCAGGTGTATTATACCTGGTTGA
>DAOULS010000061.1:0-15778 GCA_034418415.1 Dehalococcoidales bacterium
TATTTCCGTGGCGAGGTATTCGACTATCGACGGAATTGCCTGTTCCGGGATGCCGAAACCGACCCCCGATACGCGGCACCATGTCTTCAGGGTGGCGTCATCTTCAACCCCGACAATACGGAAGCCGTCGGGCGCCCGGTCGGCCTCATTTATATTTGATAAGTCGATAGCCATGCCGGCTCCCTCGCCTATGGAGGTGAAGCCGTGAGCGGTTAGGTATTCGCCCAGGTTAGCCGGACTGGTATTATGCGTGGTCCAGCAGTGTAGATTGATTTTTCTGCGGCGTGCCTTGGCGATGAGCTTTTTCAGGAGACTGTCTATCGCCTCCGACTTTAGCTTGACGTGAAAAATGGGGTTACAGGTAGGGAAAGCGACATCCGTCAAGCACCAGGAGACATCCTCCCCCGTGTGCACCTCCGCCTGTGGCCATCCGTGAGAGTGAGGCGTCATGGCATACATATTCTCCTCGATGGCATTTATCATGGCTTGTTCTGACAGGTCGCGTAATATATCTGGCATCTTACAGTTCTCCTTTGAAAAATTAAAGCCCGGGGAATTTTCTCCGGGCTTGGTATGTTTTTTCTACTTCTGTACATTCAGATTTTTTTTGTATTGTCAACACGCCTTGCCCGACCCGGCATAACCGGGGCAGTCCACCTTACCTGTTTAACGTTGCCGTTCAGTCGGAACATGGCGGTATTATGAGTCCTTTCGGGAAAAGTAATCCTATTGTATTACACTTGGGGATTGCTGTCAATAATACGTGCAGCCGTAGATAAGGCTATTTCATCAGCCCGTGTTTTTTAGCCATTTGTTCGAGGCCGGGCATGCATTTCTCCAGCAGCTCATGTTCCACGCAATAGACCAGCCGGAAATAGCCGTGTATCCCGAAAGCCACCCCCGGCACCGTCAGTACATGGTGCTCGTTCTGCAGCTCGTGGACGAAAGCCACGTCGTCCTCGATAGGGCATTTGGGGAAGATGTAAAAAGCTCCCTGCGGCTTGTTGACCGTGTAGCCCATGCGCACGAGGTTGTTGTAGATAAAGTCGCGGTTACGCTGGTACTCGCTGACGGGTATCGTCACGTCCTGTATTCTGGTCACCACGTTCTGTAAGAAGGCGGGGGCGTTGATGAAGCCCAGCACGCGGGTGCAGAAGACCATACCCTTTATCATGTCGTCGTGCTGGTCGCAGTCGGGGTGCAGCGCTATATAGCCGATGCGCTCGCCGGCGACGGACAGGTCCTTGGAGTGTGAGGTGCAGATGATGCTGTGCCGGTGGAAGTTCAGCGGCGATGGGTATTCGAGGCCGTCGTAGAGTATTTTTTTATATGGCTCGTCGCTGACGATGAAGATTTCCGTGCCGTATTCGGCTTCTTTCTTTCGTAATATATCGCTCATTTTCGTCAGCAGTTCGGCGCTGTAAAGCACGCCGGTGGGATTGTTGGGGGAGTCGATAAGCACGGCTTTGGTCCGGGGTCCGATGTTCTTCTCCAGCACGTCCAGCCTGGGCATGAAGTTCTCGTCGGTGGGGAGTGGTTTCACCACGCCGTCGTGGTTCTCGATGTAGTTGAAGTAATCCACAAACCAGGGTATGAAAACAACGACCTCATCGCCGGGGTCGAGGATGGTCTTGAGCGCCACATTAATGGCCCCCGCCGCCCCCACCGCCATGATAACGTCCTTCTCGGTGATTTTCAGGCCGGTCTCTTTAGATAATTGAGCTCCGACGGCCGCCCGCGTTTCCGGGTAGCCGGCGTTTTCCATGTAGCCGTGCATGCCCTTGAAGGGCTGGTCGGCAAGGCGCTTGATTTCGCGCTTGAACTCCGGCGGCGGCTCCATCACCGGATTGCCCAGCGAAAGGTCGTAAACGTTCTCCGGACCGAACTTCTTCTTCATGGCGATGCCCTCTTCGAACATGCGCCTTATCCACGACCCCACCTCCATGCCCTTTTTAACTCTTGCCGATACGGACACCTTCGATTTCCTTTCTGCCCATTTCAAACGCCTTCAGGTTGATTTCGCGGAGATGTTCCGGCAGGCGCCGTGAGATGGTGTCTTTCCAGACCTCGGTTTTCAGCGGCGCAAAAGTTGCCAGACAGCCCAGCATGAATATGTTGAGCGTTCTCACGTTGCCCAGTTCCTGGGCCTTTTTATTCCCGTCGATGAGGTATATCTTATCGGTGCGCCTTTTCAGCGCGGCGACTATTTCGTCGTCGGTAGCGTACTTTTCCTGTCCCAGACTGACCGATAGCGGCGGCTGTTCGTAGCTATTGACGATAACGACGGCGTTCTTTTTCAGGTAATGACTCCATCTGGCCGCCTCCAGCTTCTCGAATGCCAGCAGCAGGTCCACCTCCCCCTCTTTGATGAGTGGCGACCACACTCTTTCTGCCAGCCGTACGTGGCTGACCACGCTGCCGCCCCGCTGCGCCATCCCCAGCGTGTCCGTCTTTTTCACGTCGAAACCGGCCGCCAGGGCTGCTTCTCCGATGATGTCGGAAGCCAGCACAACCCCCTGGCCGCCCACGCCGGTGACTAAAATGTCCATCTTTTTCAATTTATTCATTTTACCTTTTTATACCGTCATTCCCGCGCAGGCGGGAATCCAGACCTCTCCTCCTAACCCCCTCTCCGTACACGGAGAGGGGGAACTAAAGGGGGTGAGGTCGATATAACTCCCTTACACCCCTATCGCCTTCTGCGGGCACAGTTGCTCGCAAATGGTGCAGATGTCCCCGGCGCACAGCGTCGGCTCGATAAACACCTGCCCGTCCTTGCTCTGGATGGCCGGACAGCCCAGCTTGAGGCAGGTGCCGCATTGATTGCACTTTTCTATATCCACCTTGCGCGGGTGCTCGCGCTTTCTCACCTGCATGGCGCAGGCGCCCCGCACGATAATGACCGAGACCTCTGGTCTGTTGAGAGAGTCGCGCACGCCCGCTCTTAAAGCCTTCAAATCGAAGGCGTTGATAACTTTTACGTCCTTTACCCCGATGCCCCGGCAAAGACTTTCGATGTCCACGGCATAGGTCTCCTTGCCCTGCGCGGTCCTGCCCGTGCCCGGGTGCTCCTGATGGCCGGTCATCGCCGTGGTGCGGTTGTCCAGTATCAATATAGTGATATGCCCCTCGTTGTAAACGGCGTCCACCAGCCCGGTGATGCCGGAATGTAAGAAGGTGGAGTCGCCGATGACGGCCACGATTTTGCTCTTGACCCCCGCTTTTTCCATGCCCAGTGCCTGCCCGATGCCGGCGCCCATGCAGGCCGTCGTATCGAGGACGTTGAGGGGCGGGTAAGCCCCCAGCGTGTAGCAGCCGATGTCGCCGGTGATTACCAGCTTCGGCTCCTGCGGCTCCTTGGATTCCAGCAGTTTGGAGCGCTGCCCGATGCTGTTCAGCGTGAAGTAGATGCCGGTGTGGGGACAGCCGGGGCAGAGCAGGGGAGGCCTTCTTGCCAGTCCGCTGGCAGGAGGAATGATGTCCCCCTTCTCCGACTCCGATAGCAGGCCGGCGCCGACGCTGCTTTCGGTGACGATGCGCGTGTTCAGCTCGCCGACCAGCGGGATGAACTCCTTGCCGCTGACCTCGATGCCCATCGACTTTATATTGTCCTGTAAAAACGGGTCCAGCTCCTCGATGACGATAAGCCTCTCCACCTGCGCGGCGAAGTCCTTAATCATCTGCTGCGGTAGCGGCCAGGTCATGCCCAGCTTGAGGAAGGAAGCCTCCGGAAAGACCTCCCGCGCGTACTGGTAGGCAACTCCGGCAGTAACGACGCCTGTTTTCTTCCTGTTCCAGAAAATCTGGTTCATCGGGAAGGTCTCGCAGTATTCCGCCAGCCTTTCCATGCGCTTCTCCACTTCGGCGTGGCGTGGCAAAGCATAAACTGGCAGCATGACGTATTTCTGCTTGTTAAAGAGGAAAGCCGGCTGCGGGTTTTTCACTTTGCGACTTTTCCTGACGTCCACCACCGACTTCGAGTGGGCGATGCGGGTGGTGGTGCGTACCAGCACCGGCGTATCGAACTCCTCGCTGATGTTGAATGCCAGTCCCATGAGGTCGTAAACGTCCTGACTGTCGCTCGGCTCCAGCATCGGGACTTTAGCTAATCTGGCGTAATGCCGGTTGTCCTGCTCGTTCTGGGAGCTGTGTATCTGCGGGTCGTCCGCCGTGACTACCACCAGTCCCCCCACGATGCCGGTAATGGACGCCGCCATGAAGGGGTCGCTGGCTACATTTAGCCCCACGTGCTTCATCGAGACCATGGCACGCGCCCCGGTGTAAGCCGCCCCCATCCCCACCTCCATGGCGACCTTCTCGTTCGTCGACCACTCGGCGTAGATGTCCTTGAAGCGCGAGAGATTTTCCAGTATCTCGGTGCTGGGGGTGCCGGGGTAGGCGGAGGCTACCTGCACGCCGGCGTGATAAGCGCCCAGCGCCAGGGCCTCATTACCAGATAGCAATTGCAGAGTTTTTTTCATCTTTATTCACGCAAATCAAAATAAATTAAACAATATTATAACATAAAGCGTAACATAAATGCAAATATATTGTGCATCAATACATTTACACCTGTGTACGCTTATCAATTCTACCATACAAACGTTATTCAGGACAATAACTGCACCATCTATTGACAGTTGCTTACTTCTTTGCTATATTACTAATTGAAAAACGTTTTCATTTAGATACTGAATATGGTATATACTGAAAAAATAACGGAAAAGGAATTGCGCCGGGGCGGCTATAAATTGACCCCCCAGCGACGCGCCATTATCGGCACTATCGCCGGTACGCAGGAACACCTCACCCCGGCAGCCATTTACGAAAGGGTCCACCGTAAGTATCCCTCTATCGGGCTGGTGACGGTTTACCGCACTATCGATATCCTGGCGGAGCTGGGTCTTCTCTGCGAAACGCATGCCGGCGGCAGCTGCCGCAGCTACCTGATGCGCCGGCCTTCCGGTCACCACCACCACCTAATCTGCTCCGACTGCGGCAAGGTGGTGGACTTCACTGACTGCAATCTGGAGGAGCTGGAGCGTCGGCTGACAAAAGAGACTAACTTCAAGATTAGCGGCCATCTGCTTGAGTTCACGGGACAATGCCGCGAGTGTAATCAGCGGGCGGGGGCTAAATGAGGGTTATATGTTAAAACGTATCGGCATAGAATTGTTGCATCACATACCTTTTACGGCCGCGGGGGCGGTTATCGGCATCGGCGCGATGGCTCTGGTCACAGTGTTCAATACCCCGACCAATGTTTCCGAGGCGCTTTTTTACACCTTCCATCCCCTTCACGTGATTTTCAGCGCTATGGTGACCACCGCCATTTTCCGCAAGCATCAAAGCCGTAAAATCTGGCTGGTATTTATCGTGGGGTACCTGGGCTCTATAGGCATTGCCACGCTTAGCGATGCCGTTATCCCTTTCCTGGAGGGTAAAAGCCTGCAGATTGCCATGGAGTTTCACCTGCCTTTTGCGTCGACGGAGATAATGCCTTATTTCAATGTCCCCGCATGGATAATAATCAATATCTCCGCCGTAATCGGTATCGCCATAGGCTACTTCAAGTTCGCTACCCGACTGCCCCACATGGTGCACGTCCTGCTAAGCACCTGGGCTTCGCTGTTCGGTTTCACGGCTTTCGGCACCGCCGATTGGCTGCCGCTGCTGCCCATCATCTTTGTCTTCCTCTTTCTGGCCGTCTGGATTCCCTGCTGTGTCAGCGATATCGTTTTTCCTCTTTTATGGGTCAAGGGAGAACCGGCCCATCAGCACACGCCGGAACCTAAAAATGAGTACACCCCTCAGCATAATTGAGTGTAAACCCCGTTGAGTGACAGCTGACCGCCTCTTAAACTTAAGAGGTGAAATGCGTTCTTAAAATCGCCATTATTTTCGTTTTATTGGCATTTATCCTGCCGGCTGGCTGCCAGACCCCTGCCACGGTCGATAGCGGTCTGAAAAAAGCCGCCATCGTCGACCAGCTTTATTTGCTTGAGCCTAATCCGGGGCTCATCGCCGAGGCGAAAAACGTACTTGAGTCCTCCGGTTTTGAGGTGGATGTCTGGCAGGGCGCCGACGTTACCGTTGATTTTTATTACCGGTTGCCTTCGATGGGCTACAAACTCATCGTTCTAAGGGTCCACTCCGGCCTGCTGGTATCTCTGGAAGGTAATCAGGTTGTCATGCTGGATACCACCTATCTGTTTACGGCGGAAAATTATACCACGACGCGTTATGTGACGGACCAGCTTACGGACAAGGTGTCCAATGCTATGATGTCGGAAAATACGCCGCTGGTTTTTGCCGTCAACTCCGAATATATAAAAAACGCCGAGGGTGATTTCAATGGCACGGTCATCCTGGCGCTGGGCTGCGAAAGCTATAAATACGACGACATGCCGGCTGCTTTCGTAGAAAAAGGTGCCTCGGTTTACGTCGGCTGGAACGAGGTTGTCACCCTGGGGTATGTTGATGACATGCTGCTAAACTTGCTGAAGCATCTTTGCACTGATAAAATGTCTATAGCACAGAGCATTTCCTTGACCATGGAAGAAGCTGGGACCGACCCGTTTTTTGGGTCTTATCTTAAGTATTATCCTGCGGGAGATGGTAGCAGGACGTTAGCAGAACTTATCGACGGATTATGAAGTGGTGGAACGGTATTATAATATACCCGCCCGGCAGGTCCTGGGGGGACTCGACTCCTCACCTGACGGGTTGACCCCCACCGAAGCTAAAGCTCGTTTATTACGTTACGGCCCCAATGTCTTAGCGGGCAGGAAAAAGACCCCGCCCGTGGTGGTTTTCTTCCAGCAATTTCTTAGCCCCCTGATTTATGTGCTGCTTATTGCCGGCGTTATCTCCATTATCGCCGGTCACCTTACCGACGCCCTGGTGGTGTTCGGCGTGCTGCTGATTAACGCTGTCATCGGCTTCCTTCAGGAAACGCGGGCGGAAAAAGCCATGGAGGCCCTTATCCGTATGGCGGCGCCCAAGGCGAGCGTCCGCCGCGACGGCGTGGCTAAAGATATCGCCGCGCGTGATATCGTCCCCGGGGATATCCTGCTTCTGGAAACGGGCGATAAAGTCCCTGCCGACGGCCGGATTCTGGAGGCTTCCAATCTTAAGCTGGGTGAGGCAATCCTTACCGGCGAGTCCGTGCCAGTGGATAAGCATACGCGTACTCTCAAAGGCGAGTTGCCCGTGTCCGACCGCAAGAATATGGTCTTCATGGGGACGGTGGTCGCTTATGGCCGGGCAATTGCTGTTGTTACCGAAACCGGCATGAATACTGAGATGGGTAAAATCGCCGCCGGCATCCGGGACGTCAAGCCGGAAAAAACACCCCTGCAAAAAAGCATCAGCCGGCTAAGTCGTTACCTGATTTTTCTCTTCCTCGGCGTATGTGCCCTGCTGGTTATCCTCGGACTGGTAAAAGGGCTGGACTGGCTGGAGGTATTCCTGCTGGCGGTGGCGGCGGCGGTGTCCGCCATACCGGAGGGCTTGCCGGCCGTGGTAACCGTGGTGCTGGCGGTGGGCATGAGGATGATGGCGCAGCGCAACGCTATTATACGCAAGCTGGTCGCTGTGGAAACGCTGGGTTCGGCTACGGTTATCTGCTCCGATAAAACGGGCACGTTGACCCTTAACCAGATGACGGTACGCCGGATTTACTTGGGGGGCAAACGGGTGGATGTTACCGGCGAAGGCTACCTGGTGGACGGTGAATTCTCTATAGACGGAAAGAAGGTAAATACTAAAGACGCTCCGGCGCTGGAGCTGCACCTGCGTATCGGGGCCCTGTGTAACGATGCCGCCATAAATGTGGAAGAAGACCGGTGCTGCAGCATTTACGGCGACCCCACGGAAGCTTCGCTGCTCGTGGCGGCCGCCAAGGCCGACCTGCTAAGAGAGGGACTGGATAAGGATTATCCCCGCCTTGATGAAATCCCCTTCCAGAGTGAAAAGCTCTACATGGCTACCCTGCACCCCCGTGACGGCGGGCGGGTGGCGTATGTTAAGGGTGCTACGGAAAAACTGCTGTCGTACAGTAAATATATCCATGACGGACAGGGTGTTAAGCCCCTCGGGGAAGCGGATAAACGGGCTGTCCTTGAAGCTAATGATGCGATGGCGAAAGAGGCGATGAGGGTCATCGCCACCGCTTATATCGACCTCCCCGCCGACCTTGCCGACCTTGAGGAAGAGCATATCAGGGGCAAACTGGTCTTTGTGGGACTGTCCGGCATGGACGACCCGCCTCGCGAGGAAGCCAGGGAATCGGTTCGTTTGTGCCGTCAGGCCGGCATCAAGGTTATCATGATTACCGGCGATAATAAGCTGACGGCGGAGTCCGTCGCCCGCCAGCTGGAAATGCCTCCCGGCCGAGCGATAACCGGGCAGGAGCTGACGGCGATGAGCGATGAAGAGCTGGTCCTGCAGGTGGAAGATATCTCCATCTTCGCCCGCATCGAGCCGACTCAAAAGCTAAGGATAGTCAATGCCCTGAAGAGCCGCGGGCATGTCGTTGCCATGACCGGCGACGGCGTTAATGATGCCCCTGCTTTAAAAGCCGCCAATATTGGCATCGCTATGGGTGTAACCGGCACCGATGTCGCTAAGGAGGCCGGCGACATGACCCTCGCCGACGATAATTTCGCCTCGGTGGTGGCTGCCGTCGATGAAGGCAGGGTAATTTTCAACCGACTGCGCAATGTCATCTTTTTCCTGTTAAGCACCACCCTCGGCGAGATGCTGGCGCTGGTTCTTGGCATCTTGTTCCTCGGCAAAGCGCCGCTGCTGGCGGTGCAGATTATCTGGAATAACCTGCTTACGGACACCGCCGTGGCTGTCCCGCTGGGACTGGAGCCGCGCATCGGCGACGAGCTTGAGCAGCCGCCCCGCCACCGCAGCGTGGGCATCATCTACCCCGGTATGCTCTGGCGAATCCTCTTCATGTCCGCCCTGATGGGCATCGGGGGATTTCTGGTTTTCAACTGGGCACATACAATGTACAGCCTCGAAGAAGCCCGCACCATCACCTTCTGCACCCTGGTCACCTTCGAGTGGTTCCGCTCTTTTAATGCCCGCTCCGACGAGTACACTGTCTTTAAGCTGGGGCTGTTTAAGAATCGCTGGCTGGTCCTCTCGGTCTCGGCGGCTGTATTGCTGCAGCTTGCCGTCATTTACCTGCCGCCCCTCCAGACCGTTTTCCAGACAGTGCCCCTCGCTATTGAAAGGTGGGGTGTTATTGTCCTGGCCGGCGGCAGCCTGTTTGCCGTTGAGGAGCTGCGGAAGGTATTCTTCCCCAGGTTGTTCGGTCGCGGCAAGTGGCGTCCCGGCGTCTCCGGGCATAATAGCGTACCTGAAAAATAAACAAAGCGGGAGTCAGGCGTGTAAAATAATTGCCTGGAATCCCGCTTGTTCTTCGTGACGGTAGGATAGCCCATATTTTATTTCCCATCGTGGTTGTACTATAATTTGTAGGTGAATTAAGGAGGCAAAATATGGCTGTCAGGAAAGTCGGTGAGAAATACCGCTGCAACATCTGCCATAACGAGGTCACCGTAACGAAAGCCGGCGGCGGCACGCTGGTCTGCTGCGGCACCGCTATGGAAAAAATCCAGGAAAAGTTCGACCCCGCCGGGTAGCATCGTGCTTTACTTCGCTTATGCCAGCAATTTAAGTAAGCAATTAATGCAGGAACGCTGTCCGGACGCCAAGCCGCGCTTCACGGCGGTGTTGCCAAACTACAAGCTTGTTTTCACTGGCTGGTCTCGTCAGTGGCGCGGTGGAAAAGCTGCATTGAAATCATTCCGCGGCGAAAAGGTACAGGGCGCCATCTACGAGGTCAGCGACGCCTGCCTGAAACAGCTCGATAAACATGAGGTCGGCTACATTCACTTAAACGTCACCGTCTATGATGAAGACAACCAGCCCCACCAGGCCATCACTTATATAAAGTCGGGCCAGCTGGAGGAGTCCCTCCCCTCTAAAGAATACGCCGCGGTCATCAAGCAGGGCTACCGCGACTGGGGCATCGGCTGATGATGAAAATTTCTATTATTCAACCGAATTTTTCTCTTTCATATATGGTACAATGTAGTGATTATTTCGTTAGTGGTAAAAATTGAATAAAGCTGGCAGGCCGTCTAAAGACGAGGCAAAAAAACATCCCCTCCATGGGCAGTTAAACGGTGATGTCCCCTGGCTGGACGGTTGTAAAGAATATAATAGAGAATCCTGTCTGCATTGCCCGGTTCCGATTGAAAAATGCCCCGCCGAGCATCCTCGTTTAAGTAAGGGCGGCCGACCGCCGGGTAGCAGGAATAAGCCGACTAAGGAGTAGTACATGACAGCAGCCAAGGATTTTGACGTTAAAGATATCTCTCTTGCCAAAGTCGGCCGGCAGCGCATCGACTGGGCTTTCCGCGAGATGCCGGTCATCGGCCTGATACGTAAGAGGTTTACCGCGGAAAAGCCGTTAAAAGGCGTGCGTATCTCCGGCTGCCTGCACATTACCACGGAGACAGCCAATCTGGGACTTACCCTTAAGGAGGGTGGGGCGGACGTCGTTCTGTGCGCCTCTAATCCCCTCTCCACCCAGGATGATGTCGCTGCGGCACTGGTGGAATACGGCATCCCCGCCTTCGCCATCAAGGGCGAGGATGACGCCACCTATTATAAGCACATAACCTCTGCGTTAGAGCACCAGCCCAATATCACCATCGATGACGGCGCCGACCTTGTTACCACGCTGCATACGAAGCGGCCCGACCTCCTGAAAAATATCATCGGCGGCAGCGAGGAGACCACCACCGGCGTTATCCGTTTACGCTCCATGTACAAGGCCGGACAGCTTAAATATCCCCTCATTGCCGTCAACGACGCCGATACCAAGCACCTCTTCGATAACCGCTACGGCACCGGCCAGAGCACCATCGACGGCATTACCCGCGCCACCAATGTCCTCTGGGCGGGGAAGAAGGTGGTCGTCTGCGGCTACGGCTGGACCGGCCGCGGCGTGTCCCTGCGGGCCAGAGCGTTAGGCGCGCACGTCATAATTATCGAGGTGGAGCCCGTCCGCGCTCTGGAAGCGGTCATGGAAGGCTACGAGGTCATGCCGCTCATCGAGGCTGCTAAGGTCGGCGATATCTTCATCACCGTCACCGGCGACAAAAACGTTATTGATAAAGCCCATTTCCAGGTGATGAAGGACGGCGCCATCATGGCTAACAGCGGCCACTTCAACGCCGAAATCAATATCCCCGCGCTGGAGAAGATGAGTAAGAGCAAGCGGACTATCCGGAACTTTGTTGAAGAATATAAGCTGCAGGACGGCCGCAGCCTTTACCTGCTGGGTGAAGGACGACTGATTAACCTGGCGGCGGCGGAGGGCCACCCGGCCAGCGTCATGGACATGAGCTTTGCCGACCAGGCGTTGTGCATGGAGTACCTGGTTAAGAACAAGGGCAAGCTGGAAGTCAAGGTCCACAACGTGCCGGAGGCAATTGATAAGGAGGTCGCCCGCCTCAAGCTTAAGGCGATGGGCGTCGCCATCGATACCCTGACCGCCGAGCAGAGCAAGTATTTATCCAGCTGGGAGGAAGGGACATAACAATCATCCTCCCCCTTTAACAAAGGGGGATAAGAGGGGGATTTTGACTTAACCGGAGGAAAAACATGTCTAACAATTTTACCGCCTCGCCGAAATACCTTTTCACCTCGGAGTCGGTCACCGAGGGGCATCCGGATAAAATCTGCGACCAGGTCGCCGATACCATTCTGGACACCATCATGGAAAAAGACCCCAACGGCAGGGTGGCTTGCGAGGTGGCGACCACCACCGGACTGGTTATCGTACTGGGTGAAATTACCACCTCCTGCTATGTCGATGTCCCGGATATTGTTAAAACGGTATTACGCGATGTCGGCTATACGCGCCCGGAATACGGCTTCGATGATGTGTCGGTAGGCATTTTAACGTCGATTAAAGAGCAGTCGGTGGATATTGATATGGGCGTCAGCAAGTCGCTGGAGGCTAAAGAGACCACCGGCATCAGCCATCTGGATGAAATCGGCGCCGGCGACCAGGGCATGATGGTCGGCTTCGCCTGCAACGAAACGCCGGAGCTTATGCCCCTCACTGCCTCCCTCGCCCAGCAGCTTTGCCGTCGCCTGGCCGAGGTCAGGAAAAACGGCACGCTTAAGTACCTCCGCCCCGACGGCAAGAGCCAGGTGACGGTGGAATATACAAACGGCGTCCCCAAGCGCGTGGACAGCGTTGTTATCGGCGCCCAGCACGACCCCGATGTTACCCACGACCAGATAGAAAAAGACATTATCAAGCACGTTATTAAAGAGGTAATACCGTCCAAATATTTAGATAAAGACACCAAGTTCTATGTCAATGCCACCGGGCGTTTCGTTATCGGCGGTCCCGTTTCCGATACCGGCTGTACGGGACGCAAGATAATCGTGGATACCTACGGCGGCGTTGCCCGGCACGGCGGCGGCGCCTTCTCCGGCAAGGACCCCACCAAGGTCGACCGCTCCGCCTCTTATATGGCGCGCTACATCGCTAAAAACCTGGTTGCCGCCGGGCTTGTTGACCGACTGGAAATACAGGTCTCTTACGTTATCGGCAAGGCGCACCCGCTCTCCGTCTCCATCGAGACCTTCGACACGGAAAAGGTTACCCCGCAGGTCATCATGGACCTGATTAACAAGCACTTCGACCTGCGCCCCGGTGCCATTATCCAGCACTTCGACCTGCGCCGGCCCATTTACCGCCAGGTTTCCACCTACGGTCACTTTGGCCGCACCGACCTCGACCTCCCCTGGGAAAAGACCGATAAAGCGGATATCTTAAGGAAAGAGGCATTGGGGAAGTAAATGTTCTTTCCCCCTTTGAAAAAGGGGGATTAAGGGGGATTTTGCTCCCGTATAAAATGTAGGAGAGTGCAGATATGTCAACCCAGCCGACCGAAGATGAAATCTACGAAAAAGCCAAAAAAAGGGTTGAAGAAAAGAAGGGCTTTTACGCTCATCTTTGTGTTTATCTGTCTTTTAATCTACTAATAGTTGTCATCTGGCTGGTCACCAGTCTCGGCGCTTATCCCTGGTTCGTCTTTCCGCTCGGGGGGTGGAGCGTTGTCATCATACTGCATGCACTGTTCGTCTTTGTGTTCCATAAGGATGCCCTCTGGGAGAAAACTGCCGTGGAGAGGGAAGCGGAAAAAATCAGGAAAAAGAGGCAGGCGGATAATAGTTAATTTTTCCCCACCTGGGGGTGATATAGTCCATGAAACCTAACCCCATCAAGTTCGGCACAGACGGCTGGCGCGCCGTCATCGATAAAGATTTTACCATTGAGAACGTCCGCTATTGCGCCCAGGGCGTCGCCGATTATCTTAAAGAATTGAAACTGGCGGGACGCGGCATCGTCATCGGCTACGATACCCGCCGCAAATCGGAGGACTTCGCTGCTGCTGCCGCCGAGGTGCTGGCCGGCAACGGCATCAGGGTATTTCTTACGCCGTCCCCGACCCCCACCCCGGTTATCAGCTACGGTGTCCTGGCAAAAAAGGCCGCCGGCGCCATTATTATCACCGCCAGCCATAACCCCGCCGCGTGGAACGGCTTTAAGTACAAGGATAAGCACGGCTGGAGCGCCTCCGACGAAGTTACTTCGAAGATTGTCGACTTTATTTCAAAGTCTTATGCTGCCGGCAAGGTCGAGCGGCTTCCCATGGCGGAGGCTGAAAAACGGGGTCTGGTAATAATGTCCGACCTCGCTCCGGAGTATTTCGCCCAGATAGCTAAGCTCGTGGATATTGAGGGTCTGCAAAGGGCCGGCCTAAAGGTGGTCATCGACCCCATGTACGGGGCAGGCGCCGGCTATCTTAAGAGGATTCTGTCCGGCGGCGCTACACAGGTGGTGGAAATTCACGGCGAGCGCGCTCTCGACTTCCGCGGTATCCACCCCGAGCCGATTTTGCCCCATCTTAACGAGCTTTCGGCGACGGTGAAAAAGCTTAAGGCGGACGTGGGACTGGCAACCGACGGCGATGCCGACCGCATGGGTATCATCGACGAAAAGGGGAATTTTATCAACCAGCTTCAGGTCTTTGCCTTGCTCTGTCTTTACGTGCTTGAGGTGCGCGGCGAGCGCGGACCGATTATCAAGACCCTTACTACTACCGACATGGCTTACCGCCTCGGAGAGATGTTCGGTGTGCCCGTGTATGAGACGGCGGTGGGCTTTAAATATATCTCCCCCTTAATGCAGTCGGAGAATGCCGTCATCGGTGGGGAGGAGAGCGGCGGCTACGGCTTCCGCGGCCATGTCCTGGAGCGCGACGGCATTCTGGCGAACCTCTATTTCCTCGACTTCGTGGTAAAGACGGGTAAAAGCCCTTCCGCGCTGCTTGATTACCTGTTCGGCAAGGTAGGTCCCCACCATTACCGTCGTGTTGACATAAAGTTTCCAGAGAACGAGCGGCAGGCAATCATCGGGCGCGTAAAAAATAATCCTCCCGCCTCCATCGATAACGTGAAAGTCGCCCGACTGGATACCACCGACGGCTTCAGGTTTATTCTCGCGGACAACTCCTGGCTGCTTATCCGGTTCTCCGGCACCGAGCCCCTCCTGCGTATCTATGCCGAGACCGACTCGCCGGAACGTGCCGAGCGCCTGCTGGAAATAGGGAAGAAAATTGCCGGGGTTTAGAATATCATTACTTTCTAAACGCGGTGTCTAAGAGGGGCGCTAGCCCCTCTTTATATAGTTCCCCCTCTCCAAATATCCAAATCACAGTACCAAGCAGATGCCCCATTTGGAGAGGGGGTCAGGGGGTAAGGTAAAATATGCTCTCTCTTCATTATTAGCTCTATTGGCGACAGAATCCCCTTCCCTTTCTCTTAAAACTCCTCTATACTGTAAAATGTAAACCAAAAACTCACCCTTATCTCTACTAAACATAACGGTTAGACATAACTCTAAAACAAATCAAAACAAATCAGCTACGACTTGAAGCTAAAAACATAAAAAAATTTTCTTAAAAAACAAATAAAACAAATCATAGGGGGCAATCCGGATGGCTGCTGTAAATCTTGATGAGTTAAGTATTTACCCCAAACTCGACCCCGAAGATATGCTGGGGCGCATTAAAGAACTACCCATGCAGTGTCAACAGGCGTGGCAGACCGCCATGAGCTTCAAGCTGCCGGAGACTTACCGGGATATTAATAAAGTGATTGTCCTGGGCGTGGGCGGCTCGGCCATCGGCGGGGACTTAATCAGGACACTGCTTCAGGCGGAGATGAAAGCCCCCGTTATCGTACACCGAGATTACGGTCTGCCCGCTTTCGTGGATAGCAGGACGCTGCTGATTGCCTCCAGCTATTCCGGCAATACCGAGGAAACGCTCTCCGGCTTTGAGTCAGCTTTGAAAACGGATGCCAAAAAAATAGCTATTGCCACCGGAGGCAAGCTTGGGGAATTAGCCGCTAAGAACAGTGTTCCTGTCTTTAAAATAGAATATAAAGCCCAGCCCCGCGCCGCCCTCGGCTTCAGCTTTATCCCCACCCTCGGTATTCTGCAAAAGCTTGGTCTGATTAAGGATAAATCGGCTGATGTAGCCGAGGCTGTCCGGGTGCTGGAGGACATGGAGACCCGACTCGATGAGAAGTCGCCGCTGAAGTCCAATCCCGCCAAGCAGCTGGCGCAAAAGCTCTACGGGCACTTGATAGTGGTCTATGGCGCCGG
>DAOULS010000062.1:0-4376 GCA_034418415.1 Dehalococcoidales bacterium
GAAAATCGGGCACATCGGGTTCTTTTTCCACGACCAGTACCAGTTCCTGCGGGAGATAATCGATGCCTACGACAACTGGGCCGGTTGCCAGTTCCATTACAGCTACATGGACATCGACCACCACCCGGGGGTAACCGGGCTGGCTTACGCCGCGGAGAAGGGGCTGGGAGTACTGGTCAATAAACCCCTGATGGGGGGCAGGCTGACCAAACAGCCGCCGGAGTCGGTGGCGAAAGTATGGTCGGAAGTCAAGCCGGCGCGGGGCCGGGTGGAGTGGGGCTTAAGGTGGGTCTGGAACCACGCGGACATCTCCAGCGTGGTCGTGGATATGAGCAACCTGGAACAGGTAAAGGAGAATTTAGCGCTGGCGGACGAGGCGGAGGCGGACAGCTTCAGCGTACCGGAGGAACTGGTGATAAGTCGGGTCAGGGAGGCCTACCGGGCGCTCAAGCCCCTCCCCTGCACCGTCTGCCGGGGCTGCATGCCCTGTCCGCAGGGCCTCGACGCGCCGCGCATCTTCGAGATTTATAACGACGCCGTCATGTACGACGACAGGGAAACAGCCAGAGCAATCTACCGTCGTGAGAAACACGATATCGACAGCTGCAACGACTGCGGCAAGTGCAGCGATAAATGTGGTTTCAGCTACCCCATCGCCGAGTGGCTCAAGCAGGCGCGGGGAGCGCTGGTAGAAAACAAATAAAATACTGATTATCAACTCATTGGTTGTCCCTGGTTAATACCTACACTCACCCCCTTGGTCCCCCTCTCAAACCGATTTATTTATATACCTAATATTTACTTGTTTGAGAGGGGGGAGAATAATTGAGAGGGGGCGCAGCCCCCTCTCGCTACGCACTCCCTTTTGTATGAAGAGGTGAAAACAAATACCAAGCAAAAAACTAATTTAAATAACGGTATGTTATTTTGATTACTACATTACTCAAAACCGATGTTATATAATTAAAATATAAACTCCATTTTCCACTTTCTTATTATGTGATGCGTAATTGCCTGCGTGGGGGTTGAATATGAAAATATCAATTATCGGCGCCTCCGGTAACGTCGGTTCCACCGCCGCTTTTCTTATCGCGGTGCGCCGTCTTACCGATGAGATGGTGCTCATCGATAACCCGCGCCCGGACGCGGTCGCTTTCCAGGCCTGGGACATCAATACGGGGGTGACCGGCCGGGACATGCTCGTGCGCGCCGGCGATTATCCTGACATGGCCGGTTCGGACATCGTCATCGTTGCCGCCGGCTCCGCCAAAATAATGCACGACCGCAAGGAAGTGCTGCCCCAGAACCTGACCATCATCCAGGATATTGCTCAAAAGATAAAGCAGTGCTGCCCGGACGCCGTGATTATTACGGCCTCCAATCCGGTGGACGCGCTGAACTACGCCATGTACCGCTGCTCCGGACTCGACCGTAACCAGACTATCGGCTATACGTATAACGATTCCATTCGCTTCCGCATGAGGCTGGGCCAGGAGCTGGGCGTCCCTTCCAGTCGGGTGGAGGGCACCGTCATCGGCGAGCACGGCGACAGCCAGGTGCAGCTTTTCAGCTCCGTCCGCGTGGACGGCAAGCCAGTTACCTTTACCGAGGCGCTAAAGAAGAAGATGCGCCGCCAGGTCTCCGAAGGGCAGCGCCAGCGCGATTATTATATTCAAAAGACCGGGCGTTCCGCCGCCTGGACGACGGGGGAGGGTCTTGCAGAAGTCGTTCAGGCCGTCGCCAAGAACGCGGGACAGGTCATCCCCTGCTCCGCTTGTCTCGACGGCGAATACGGCTGCAAGAACTTGAGCATGTCCGTCCCTGTCATCCTGGGGAGAGAAGGGGTCAAGCAAATACTGGAGTGGGAGATGGCGCCCGACGAGCAAAAGCTGCTGAAGAAGTCGATTGAAGTGCTGAAGCCAACGATGAAATACGTGGAAGAGTTGCTGCATTTGTGCTAAGGAAAAAGATAAATACTAGACGGGGTAAATAGATTGAGTAAATCCAGATTTGAAAAGCTGCTCGAGCCGGGGCAAATCGGGCGGGTGCGCACGCGCAACCGTATGATAAAGACCGCCAACGGGACGTCGTTCATCGAGCGGACGGGTTACGTGGGCGACCGGGCGCTGGCGTATTACGAAGCCATGGCCAAGGGCGGGGTGGGGCTCTTAATCACGGAATCCTGCGGGGTGGAATACCCGCTGGGTGTGCAACACCCCCCGGTGCAGTTCCACCTCGATGACGATAAATACATACCCAGCTACGCCGAGCTGGTGAAGGTCATCCACAAGCACGGCTGCCCGGCATTCATCCAATTCCAGCACGCCGGGCCGTGGAACCCCACCGGGCTTTTACCCAAGCGCGACACGAAAGCCGCCTCGGCGCTGACGGAGGCGGAGCTGCCGGGTCCGGGTTTCGCCGTACCGCGGGCGATGAGCCACGACGAGGTGCTGGAATACGTGGATATCTGGGCGAAAGCCGCCGAGCGCGCGGCTAAAGCAGGCTACGACGGCGTGGAGGTAAACGGCGGCACCTGCCACCAGATTAATACCTTTTTATCGCGGGTATGGAACAAGCGCGAGGACGAGTACGGTCCGCAAAGCATCGAGAACCGGGCACGCTTCATGACCGATATTATAAGAGAAATTAAAAAACGATTAGGTCGGGACTTCCCGGTCACCTGCCTCATCAATATCGTGGAGTACCGCCACCCCAAAGGCACGACTATCGAGGAAGGGGTGCAGATTGCGAAGTACCTGGCGGAAGTCGGCGCCGACGCCATCCAGTGCCGGGCGCACAGCTACCACCACCGCGACGGTTTAATCCAGCCGGAGAAAATGTTTTACCCGGAGCCGCCGGACGATTTGCCTAAAGACCTGGACTGGAGTCGGAAGGGCAAGGGGGCCCTGGTGCCCCTGACGGAAGCCGTCAAGAAGGTCGTTGACATACCCGTGTTCTGCGCCTGCCGGCTCGACCCGGTTATCGGGGAGGAGTACCTGCGGGCGGGCAAACTGGACTTCGTGGGCATGACGCGGCGGCTGCTGGCCGACCCCGAACTGCCAAACAAGGTCATCGAGGGGAGGCTGGAGGACATACGACCCTGTACCGGCTGTTTACACTGCATCGACGTGCGCAACAAGAACCAGCTCCTCGAATGCATGGTCAACGCCTCGCTGGGTCGGGAAAGAGAATACGTCCTGAAGACCGCAGCGCAAAAGAAGAGGGTTATGGTGGTGGGGGGAGGTCCCTCCGGTATGGAGGCGGCGCGGGTGGCGGCCCTGCGAGGCCATGAGGTCAGCCTATACGAAGCCACGCCGCGACTGGGCGGACTGGTGCCGATGGCGTCGATGGTCAAGGACGTGGAAATCGGCGATTTTCTTGCCGTGGTGCAGTACTTCAAGACCCAGATGGCCAAGGAGGGGATAACCGTATATAAAGGGAAAAGGGTCGGCGCTAAAGAAATAGAAGAATTTAAGCCGGACGTGCTGGTGCTGGCGGCAGGGGGCGTCCCCAGCAAGCTGGAGATACCCGGCAGCGAACGTAAAAGCGTGATTAGCAGCAGCCAATTACAGAAGCAATTGCGTTTTTTCATGAGGTTTTTCGGGGCGAAGGCGCTGCAAAAATTGACGAAACTCTGGATGCCCATCGGCAAGAGGGTGGTCATCATGGGCGGCGCCATCCACGGCTGCGAGACGGCGGAGTTCCTGATAAAGCGGGGGCGGCAGGTGACCATCGTCCACGAAGGGAAGGATTTAGGTGAGGGGATACCGGTGGAGGACCTGATGCGTTTCTTCCCCTGGCTGGACAAAAAGGGCATCGTCCGCTACACCGAGGCGAAACCGGAGGAGGTAACGGAAAAGGGTCTGGTGATAACGACCAGAGAAGGCGAAAAGAAGACGCTGGTTGCCGACACCATCCTGGTAACGCTGCCATTCAAGCCGAATAACGATATCGCCGAGGCGCTGGGAAGTAAGGCGCCGGAGGTCTATAACATCGGCAGCAGTGCGGAGCCAGGGCTGATTGTCAACGCCATCGCCGACGGGGCGAAAACCGGGCACACGATATAAAATATCCATCCATACCTTTTTTCTACTAATCCGCAGAGATGCTATAATATATGGCAGATATTTCAATACTTTAAAAGTTAATTTTCTTTTTATCAATCCAGAAGGAGAGTAGATGGAAATCTCTGGCGTACGCAAGAACAGCAAGTTGATAATTGACGGGGCGCTTTACAACGTGGAAGAGGCGGAGTTCACCAAGCCGGGCAAGGGTCGTGCCGTTTACCGCTTGCGACTTAAGAACCTGCGCGACGGCAGAGTCATCGACCGGACGTACCGCTCCGGAGAATCCGTGGATGAAGCCTCCCTGAATAC
>DAOULS010000063.1:0-5572 GCA_034418415.1 Dehalococcoidales bacterium
TTGGCGCGGGAGCTGGTTAACAATACTGCCCGTATATCCGGTTTGCCTTCCGCCCAGGCTATTATTCGGGATATTACCGCTTTCTCGTCGGTGTTTTTCATTTTATTTCTTCAACACGATGAACAAAAATGGCGGTTGATCCAACATCTCTTTGTACGCTTCCGGCGATATTTCTTTGCACCTTTTATCCGGCGGCGGTTCATCGATACTGATTATCTTAAACTTGGACTGGATTATCGGGTGTAACACTTCATTCAGGGGGCGGATATAGTAGTGCGTTATAAAGGGATGGTCGCTGTGTCTGGCCCAGGTGTCTTCAATCATCTCAAAAGAAAAATAATTCTGGCGGTTCCGATAGACATACATGCTGAACGGGTGATGGACGGCCAGGACTACCTGTCCTCCTTTTTTTAAAACACGGAATATTTCTCCGAATAGCGGATCCCAGTCCTTGATATAGTCGATGACCAATGAACATATAACGCAATCAAACGACGAAGATTTTAGGAACGGCATCGGCTGGCTTATGTCCGCGCGGTATAGCTTTAATCTTGGAGATTTTATCCTTAAAGCTAGCTTGTCTAGCAGCACTTGGCTGATATCGACGGCGGTAACGTCAGCGTCGTGCTCCAACGCATACTCCGTATAAAAGCCGGTTGCACAGCCCAGGTCTAATACATTTTTTCCTTTCAACTCGGGTAGCCGGGCCAGCATATTCGGCCTCTCGTATAAATTATTCCATGAATTTTTTCGTGAAACATGTGCAATAAACAGTCCCGCTATCGGGTCGTAATTTGTCATTTCGGCATCGGTGGGCATAACTCTCCTTTTTTCGATAATTATAGGATAGGAGTATTTAAATAAATCTGAAGAGGGTTACTCGTCTTCCTCTTCTTCGTCGGGTGGTGCCATCGTGGCGGTCTCGCCGCCGGTGTGGGGCAGCAGTACGCCCTTCTCTCTCTTTTTTACCGAGCGTGCTGGCAGCTTGCTTATTGCCTTACGCAGCTCTTTCAGACTCTCTCCGTCTATCTCCGCCATCACCCCGTCGATTCCTGCGTCCTGGAGGGCTTTAAGCTCCGCCTCGGAGATGCTGTCTGACACGGGCACTATCATTGGTTTGACGATGAAGTTCGCCAGGTGACGGTATATCATCAGCTGGTGCCAGACCAGCCTGTCGCTTTTTCCCGATGCATCGGTAACCAGTACGGCGTCCGCCGGCAGGTCGTTAATGGCTCTCAAGAGCCCGTCGTCCATGGAGGCATCGACCTCGACTATCTTGCCTACCTTCTCGTCCCGCGGTAGCTCGCTGACCATGGTGGCGGGAGAAAACACCACGAAGTCACACCCCGCCTCCGCCATTGCCCCCGTAATCTCCCCGCTCTCCTCCAGGTAGACCCCCCAGGGCACGTCCCCGAACGACTTGGCTGTTTTTTGCACGCTTGCCGCTGACAGCCCGGCTTTGCCCGAATAAATAAGCAACGCATCGGCGCCGCTGTCGGTTTTACCCGCCGTCGCCGTGGCTTTTACCGCCGTCCTGCCGATAATCATTATCGGAGTAGGGGTCTCCGTCATCTTGCTGGTGCGGAAACCCATCGGCGTTGGCGCCGTCTGGGACAGCTTCTTGAGTTTATCAATCGTCTTGCTCATGTTCTCCTTTTACACTGACAGGAAATATTATAGTCAAACCGTGTCGCTAAATACAACTTGAAGCGGGTGTTCAAAGCGAGAGGGGGCGCTAGCCCCCTCTCAACATCCTCCCCCTCTCCAAATAGATAAATCTTGAGTTAGCAAAATACTGAATTTGGAGAGGGGGTCAGGGGGTAAGGTAACTAATAATCGTGCGTATAACATATTTTTAATGCGTTTTTAACACGTTTTTAATGGCTATTTAATGCCCGTGTACTACGATATTATCAAGGAGTTTAAGCCGCGGAGAAAAATTATGATTAAGACCGTTATCCGGGTTAAGAACGATATGGTTCTGGTTTTTGATGAAGACGGCGAGGAAATGCCCCGTTACCAGGGGTATTATGATGACGTAAAAGACGAAATCATGGCGGATGTCCAGCCCGGCTCCATATTCAATCACTGGTTCGGCTATTCTCTCAAGCCGGTGGTAATCAGGCGGGACCTCTGGTAGCCGCCGGTCTTGCCCGGCACATTCCCTGGATTACGCTATGCCTTTTCATTTGGTCTTTCTTGGCGTAGTTTTTCCTGGAAGAGCCCGTTCCTTTACTGCATTACAGTCATATTAGCCGTCTCTGCTTACCGCTTCGTATTGTTTGACGCCTGATTTAAATGATATAATGGAACTTGTGACGCATAAGGCTATCGGCAAGACTGAAGCAGCAAACGCAGCGGAACCTGAAAGTCTGGACAAAGTCGCCCACGATATCCGCAGTGCGGTGAATATCATCGTCGGCTATACCCAGTTGATGTTGGACCAGACTACTGGAAAAATCAACGCCAGGCAGCGTCGGGCGCTGCAGGATATCCTGAAAAGCAGCTCCCGCCTCCATGACCTCACCGATGCCGTGATTCGTCAGCTTGATGTCGCAACGGGTAAAAAGTCGTAATCATAAAATAAAAGGATAATTATTCGGATAGCGCAAGTGGCTAAGAAAATTCTGGTTGTCGATGATGAACCCGCCCAGTTGAGACTTTTCGACCAGCTTCTTAACGGGCAGGGCTACTCTGTCATGAAGGCGTCCGGCGGCCGCGAAGCCGTGCGTATCGTCCATGAAAGCAGGCCCGACCTTATTCTATTGGACGTCATGATGCCGGAGCTGGACGGCTGGCAGACCTGCAGTCTTATCCGCGACCTGTGCGAGGTCCCCATCATCATGCTTACCGGCAAGCGCAACTCCGAGGAAGACGTCGTGCGGGGCTTGGAATGTGGCGCCGACGAATATGTCGCCAAGCCGGTGGGCAACCGCGAGCTTATGGCGCGGGTAAAAGCGGTCCTGCGCCGCGCCGAAAAGCCCTCTAAAGGTGAGAAGAAAAATACTAAATATTCTGACGGCCGTCTCGGCATCGACGTGCTGGAGCGTAGGGTCACCATCAAAGGCGAGAAGCTGAAACTGACACCGCGTGAGTTCCGACTGCTCGCGCTGCTGCTGGAAAACGCCGACCGCATCGTGTCCCACCAGCAGGTGCTGGAGAATGTCTGGGGCTGGGAATATATCGATGACGTGGACTACGTGAGAATTTATATCTCCCACCTCCGCCAGAAAATCGAGCCCGACCCGTCCACCCCCAAGTATATCCTTACCGAGCCCGGTGTAGGCTATTACTTCTGCAGTAAGAGCTGAAGACCTCGGGTGTTCTATCGCCATCATCTTCATCATCGCATTGACTTCATATACGCTTTGCTGTAATCCCTTTAAGCTGGTATAATCCTTGCAGATATTTTCCTGTTGTTGGGGTATTGGCGCGATATGCCGATAAACATGGATGCAATTAAAGACACGCCGTATTTCTCCGGCCTGGACGATGCCGCCCTCGCCGCGGTAAGCAGGCATTTCTTTGAAAAAAAGGCTATGCGGGGCGATATCCTTGTTTTTGAAGGTTCCCCGACGGAAGTGCTTTATTTTGTCGTCTCTGGTGTGGTCAAGGTCTTCAAGACCTCCGCCGACGGCAAGGAGCAGATATTGCGCATCATCCGCCCCGGCGACTCCTTTAACGATGTCCCGGTGCTTGGTGGCGTCAATATGGCCAGCGCCGCGGCGATGGGTGCTGTTGTTCTTAACGGCATCAAGAAAAAAGCCCTGGAGACGGTTTCTAATGAATACCCCCGCATCGCCCTGAATATTATCAACGTGCTTTCGCAGCGCGTGCAGGAGATGGTAGACCTGGTTGAAGACCTGTCCTTCCGCAATGTCAGCGGCAGGGTGGCGAAAATCCTGCTGGAGCATATCGGCAACGGCGACGGTGAAAACCCCCGCCTGACCCAGCAGGAGATGGCGGCGATGATCGGCACCGCCCGCGAGATGGTGGGCAGGTCTTTCAGGATACTGGAGGAAGAGGGCGTTATCAGAATCGAGCGTAATCGAATCGTTATTACCGATAAAGCGGCGCTTAAAAAAATCGCGGGTATCATCGAATGAGAGAAATGTCGCAGACATATCATGCTTATGGGTATAAAAATAACACTGTGGAGACGTTTTTGAATGGTTGGTAACATGCCGGTAATCGATGTAGCCAAGTGTAATAATTGTGGTTTGTGCGTTAGCATTTGTAAATGTGGCATCTTGGTGATGGTAGATGATACGGTTAAAGTTGTCGGAAAAGTAGATTGCGGCCGCTGTAATAAATGGTGTAATACCTGCGAGCTTGTCTGTCCTACGGGAGCGATTACCTGTCCCTTTGAAGTCGTTTCCGAAGATACCTGCGAATAGTCTTTAGCACACCTTTACTACCCCGTTTATCTTTCCCGTTTTTGCGTTTGTTATCATGTTTCTTTCATAAAATATTAACAAAGTTACTTTATTATTAAGACAAAAGTCGCATACAGCTATTGTCTCGTGGAATTAAAATAAACACGTATGGAAATCAGGGGGTGTGTGATGAGAAACAAAATAAATGAAAAAGAAAAATCACCCACCAAAGAATCAAAGCCGACATGCGGGCATTATTGGATAATCGAGGTAGCCAACGGCCCTAGCAGTATTGGCACCTGTAAATATTGCGGCGAGACCAGGGAGTTTCTCAATGCTTTTCCTACCTACAACCCTTTAAGGAAAAACAGCAATCCGCTTACCTTGCCCAAGCTGCCCAATGTTGAAATCGAAGAGGAAGACAAGTCCTGAACCGGCGGGGTGTAATTATGGATGTTAAAATTTACACTACCCCGACTTGAGGCTACTGCTCTCAAGCTAAGAGCTTTCTTAGCGAGTTAGGCGTGTCTTATAAAGAGTACGATGTTTCCCGCGACCGCGCTGCGGCCGAGGAGATGGTTCGATTGACCGGTCAGATGGGTGTGCCGGTCATCGTCATCGATAATCAGGCTGTCATCGGCTTCAACCGCAATCGGATTCGCGAATTGCTGGCGTCAGGCAACGGTTCTAAAAAATCGGTTCGCTTCGGACTTAAAATCGCCGATGCTGCTAAACTGGCCCCGAAAATGGGCGTAGCCCCCGCCCCCGGCGCTATTATCGGGGGTGTCACCTCCGGCTTACTGGGAGAAAAAGCCGGACTCAAAACTGGGGATATCGTCACCGGTCTCAACGGCGGCAGCGTCAAAAGCGCCGCGGACATGGAGAAATTCCTTACCGCGGTGAAAGAGGGCAATATCGTCACTATCAGCTTCCTCCGCGACGGCAAGCCCAGAAAATCTGAAATTGTAGCATAATCTAAATCCTGTATTAGTACATGAGGGGGGCATTCGCCCCCCTTTTCTTTCCACTTTTGTATTACCTTCTTTTATAGGGGTGTTTAAGAGGGGCGCAGCCCCTCTTCTAAATCTATTCCCCCTCTCCAAACAACTGAATCACTGGTTTGTAATGATACCCCGTTTGGAGAGGGGGTAGGGGGTGAGGTTTAATAAAAGCCAGTATCTTAACTCCCGTAGCTT
>DAOULS010000064.1:0-11740 GCA_034418415.1 Dehalococcoidales bacterium
TGATATCCATCCGGCACCTGCGGCCGCTCTATAATGTGGAGATGCTGGTCAGGGCGGTGCCGCTGGTACTTGAACGGGCACCTCAAGCGCGCTTCGTCATCGCCGGCGACGGCTACCAGCGGGGCTACCTGGAGAAACTAACGACTGAACTGGGTGTTGCCCGGAATGTCAGTTTTATCGGCTATCTCCCTCATGACGAACTGCCGGGCTACCTGGCTTCTTCGGGCATCTATGTCACCACATCGCGTAGCGACAGCTCCTCGCAGAGCCTTCAGGAAGCCATGGCTTGTGAGCTGGCGCCGGTAGCCACCGATTTGCCTGCTAACCGCGAGTGGATAAACGACGGTGAAAACGGCTTTATCGTGCCCCAGGATGACCATAAGGCGCTGGCGGAGAAAATCGTGTATTTAATTGAAAATAGTGAGGCCAGAGCTAAATTTGGTAAAATAAATAGAAAGCTGATTGTAGATAACGCCGAGTACGAGAAAGAAATGGGCAAGGTGGAAAAGCTTTACGCAGGTATGATGTCCGCCTAGCCAAGGGCTTTCGCACAGGAAAAAAATGAAGAAAATACTGCTAATCGCCCCGCCGTTTTACCGTTTGCTGGGCAGCCACTATAACGGACTGCACCTGGGCATCGCCTATATCGCCGCGGTTTTGCAGCAGCATGGCCACCAGGCAGTTGTCTATAACGCCGACTACTTGGATACGGCGGAATACCTGAACCAGAAGCAGCTTTTTGATAATTACCAGTCTTACAAAGCCATTCTGAATAATCCCGCCGACCCGCTCTGGGAGGTGGAAATCAGGGGCAAGATTGCCGACTTTAATCCGGATTTCATCGGCATCGCCATGATGACCGCCAACTATAAAGCCGCCAGAATCATCGCCGGCATTGCCCGGTCGGTCAATAAAGACGTGAAAATAGTGGTCGGCGGCGCTCATCCCACCCTCGACCCCGCCGATACCATCGCCGAAAAGGAGTTCGACTACGTCATCCGTGGCGAGGGTGAATTTGCCTTCCTGGAACTGGTGGAAAACAAGAATGTTGAGAGCATCAGAGGGCTTTCCTATAAGAAAAACGGCCGGGCCGTGCACAATGAAGACCGGCCCTTTCTCCAGGACCTGGATATTCTGCCGTATCCCAGCCGCGACTCTTTCCTCAACGATACCAAATTTCAGGATGTCGGCCATCTGGTGACGGGGAGGGGATGCCCCTCACGGTGCGCTTACTGCGGCAGTCCGGCGCTCTGGCACAGCACGGTCAGGCTGCGTTCCGTCGCTAATGTCATGGGCGAGCTGGAGTTATTGAAGGAAAAGTATAAGACCTCCAATATCCACTTCGCCGATGATACCTTTACGCTGAAAAAAGCCCGCGCCAAGGAAATCTGCCAGCAGATAATCGACCGGTCGCTGAATATCAAGTGGCTTTGCGATACCCGGGCCGACTGCCTGGATAAGGAGCTTATTGAGCTGATGAAAAAGGCCGGCTGTATCCGACTTAAAATCGGTGTGGAATCGGGGAGTAACCGGGTGCTTAAGGCTGTCCGCAAGGGCGAGACCAAGGAGAAAATCCGCCGGGCGGTACAGTGGATAAAAGAGGCAGGGGTGCCTTTCACGGCTTATTTCATGACCGGTTTTCCTACGGAGACCAACGAGGACCTCAAGGAGACCATCGACTTCGCCCGTGAGCTGGATGCCGATTATAACAGTCTAAGCGTCCTGGCGCCTTACTACGGCACGCAGGTGTGGAAAGACCTGGAAAAAGCCGGTAAAACAATCGACCGGGAGCACTGGGAGTACTTTTATCACCAGAGCCAGGAGATGCTGATTAACGGCGACCTCGACCCCGCCCTGATAAAGGAATTCTGGGCGTTGAACGATACTCCCGCCGGTGAAAAAAAGCGGGTGTAGCTTCCGGTAGCAACAGATTTTACGATGAAAAAGGTATTGCTGGTCTATCCCGGATTCATATCGAGGGAAGTGCCGCTGAACCTGCTGTATATTTCCGCCGCGTTGAAAGAAGCCGGCTATGATACCAGGGTGTTCGAGCTGACCCGGTACCTGAAAAACGTCGGTATCTTTAAACCCCAGAAAAGAATTTTAAGGGACTTCAATTTATTGCTGGACGATTACCGACCCGATATCGTCGGGTTTTCCGTGATGACGGTCGGCTACAACATCACCAGGGAAATGGCGCGGGCGGTCAAGGGCAGGGGTATCAGGGTCATTTTCGGCGGCATTCACCCCACCGTCCTGCCGGAGGAGACGATTGCCGAAAGCTTTGTGGACTTCATCTGCGTCGGCGAGGGAGAGCTGCCCGTTGTCAACCTTTTATGCCGGTATTTCAAAGGTGAGGATTGCACTAAAGTTAAGGGAATCTGGGGCAAGGATGAAAGCGGTAAAATCTGGCGTAACGATGTCGCCGACCTTGTAACCGACCTCGATTCATTGCCCTTTCCGGATAGGGACGCCCTTGATTCACACTACTATAACGCGGAGCTGACTGGCGCCAATGTCTTTACCTCCCGCGGCTGCCCCTATCCCTGCTCCTTTTGCCAGAACAAGTTCCTCCTCGACCTGTATGCAGGCAAGGGTAACTTCGTCAGGTACCGTTCCCCGGAAAACGTTTATGATGAACTTGAAGCGATTATTTCTAAATACGGGACGGAGCGTTTTTACTTCTCGGACGAGACCTTCACCCTGAATAAAATGAAGGCGCTGGAATTCTTGAAAGGGTATCGGGCGCGTTTCAAGAACGTGCCTTTCATGTGCCAGACCCGCATCGACCGCATTGACGAGGAGTTGATGGAAGCGCTTAAGGAAGCCGGCTGCCACCAGATTAACCTCGCCATCGAGTCCGGCAACGCCTCAATACGCAACGACGTGCTTCTGAAAAATTTCACCGACGAACAAATCAGGACGGTCTTCGGTTTAGCCAGGAAATACGGCATCAAGACGCAGTCGTTCAACATGATCGGCATCCCCGGCGAAACGCTGGAAAACGTCTTTGAAACAATAAATATTAATAAAGAGCTAAGACCTGACCGCGTGCTTTGCACGATATTCATGCCCTTTCCCGGGACGGAGCTGGGCGAGCAATGCCTGGAGAAAGGCGGCGTTATCGCCGACGTCAAGGATGCCTCCATCTACTATTCCCAGGTGACCATGAAGCACGAAAATATTTCATCGAGAGAGTTAATCGGCTATCAGGGGTTCTTCGACTGGTATATCGCCCTGCCGAAAAAGTATTACTTCCTCGTCGATTTTTTCAGGTGGATATACCAGAGCATCATCCCGCCCATGCCCTATAAAAACCAGCTGTTGAACTATTTCCGCGAAAAAATAGTAGAATGTGTGTATCAGTCCAAGAGGTTTATCGTTAAAAGCCACGTGAAGACCCGCTAGCCGGAGGAGAAGCAGGTATGAAGATACCGATATTGAGGCTGGAATATACCGAGGAAGAAATCAAAGCCATCCAGGCGGGCATCAAGGACGTCATTAAGAGCGGGTATCTCACCATGGGTGCCAAAGTAGCCGAATTTGAGAAGGCATTTGCCTCTTTCACCGGCACTAAGTACGCTATCGCGACCAACAGCGGCACCAGCTCCCTGGAGATTATCCTGCGGACTGTCGGTGTTGCCGGCAAGACGGTCATCGTGCCCTCCAATACCATGATGGCAAGCCCGGCAGCGGTGGTGCACGCGGGGGGCAGGATTATCTTTGCCGACTGCGATAGAAATAACCTCCAGCTCGACCCCAACGACTTGAAGAAAAAGCTCCGTGCCGATACTAGAGTGGTGATGCTGGTGCATATCGGCGGCATCATCTCGCCGGCTTTTAATGAAATAAAAGGAATCTGCGACCAAAACGGGATAACTCTCATTGAAGACGCTGCCCATGCGCACGGCGCGACCATCGACGGCAAACAGGCGGGGACGCTTGGGCTGGCTGGCTCCTTTTCCTTTTATCCCACCAAGGTGCTGGTGACCGCGGAAGGCGGCGTGATTACCACCGATGATGAAGACATTTATAAGAAAGCCATCTCGTTGCGCGACCACGGGCGGGCCCTGGACGACCCCAATAATCACGTGGAAATCGGGTATAACTGGCGCTTCAGCGAGTTTCACGCCGTGCTGGGCATCCAGCAGATGAAGAAAGCCAAAGCAATACTGGCGGATAGGAGAAAAATCGCCGGGTGGTATGATAAAAAGCTGGAGGGTGTTAAAGGCATTAGAAAGGTGATATTACCACCCAATGTAAAGTCGTCTTATTACAAATACATCGTTTTTCTTGACGACAATATAGAAAGAGAAGTGATAAAAAAGAAGCTCAAGGAAAAGTATTCCGTCTCCCTCACCGGCGAGGTCTATTCCCACCCCTGCCATAGCCAGCCTGCCTTTAAGAAGTACCCCGAGACGGTGGCTAACGACCCCGCCGATACCTTCCCTAATACGGACTACGTGGCGCAAAAGCATATCTGTTTGCCTGTGTATCCGGGACTGACCGAAGATGAGGTGGACTACGTGGTCGACTCTTTGAAGAAGGTGCTCTCGTGAACATCCTGGTAACGGGCGGCAGCGGGTTCATCGGCAGCCATGTCGTGGATAAGCTTGTCGAAGCCGGTCACCGCGTCAGGGTGCTGGATATTAAAAAGCCGGCTTATCGTGATGACGTTGAATATATCAAGGGTGATATAACCTCGGAAAAGGACATCGATAAAAGCCTTTCGGGCATCGATACCGTCTGCCATATCGCCGCCTTCTCCGATATCAATCTTGTTAAAGATAACCCCTTACTGACTATCAGGTACAACATCATGGGCACAGCTTATCTTCTGGAGGAATGCCGCAAGCAGAAAATCAAGCGATTTATACTGGCTTCCACGGTCTTTATCTATGACGAAAGAGGGCATCTCTATACCACCTCGAAGGTAGCCTCCGAGATGCTGTGTAAGAATTACCAATTGCTTTACTCCCTGCCGTACACTATCTTGAGGTACGGGACGACCTACGGCCCGCGCAGTCGCGGCGGTGATGTTGTTGCGTCATTCGTAAAAAGGGCTCTGAACGGCGAAAACCTGGTTACTCACGGCACGGGGGAGCAGAAGAGGAATTTGACCTGCGTCGAAGACCTGGCTTCGGGCACGGTTGCCGCCCTGGCTGATGTCGCTGAAAACAAGACCTATACCCTCGTCAATAAAAGGTCGGTAAGCATCAAAGAGTTAGCGGAAATGGTCAGGAAAATCGTCAATAATAATATTGACATCGAGTATGATTCATCAAGACAGGACGATTATCAGGGAGCAGTACCTGACGATGCGGAAATCGAGCGGCAAAACCGGGAGCTGGGCTGGGAGGCTGTGGTTGATATCGAGGATGGCATCAAAAAGTACGTTGCATGGTATACAGCCGCAGGCAAACAGGCGACCAAATAATTCAGTCCTTTTCGTATTCCCGCAGTAGCATGTATTTTACCAGTCCTGCCGATTCTTTGATGGATTTAAAGTTTTTTTCCCGGTAGATATTCCCCAGCGCGCCCAGGAATATAGACCGGTACTTAAGCGCTTTAGTCCTTCCGCCCAGTTCCTTTTGTAAGCCCGGATTTTTCTTAAGCCAGTAGCCCCTGATTTGCAGGTCTTCCTTGTAGTTCAGGATATGTTTTTTGATTGAAATGCTTGCCTGGTGGACTCTGTATTTGGCAAGCGGCTCCCCGACGAAATCGATGGGGTAGTACTGCGCGATTCTCAACCACAGGTCGTACTCTTCGGCGATTTCATACTTCGGATTCAAAACGCCGACCTTCTCCAGCGCCTCACGCGTGATGACGGCGGTCAATAGCGCGATGAGGTTCGCCTGGAACAGCTCCTTAAAGACCATGCCCCGGAATGGCTTCTTATTGAAAAGAAAGGTATTTTCCGCGGCTTTTCCGGCGCTGTCGATTAAATAGCAGTCGGTATAGACCAGCCCCAGCGCTTTATTCGATTCCAGTAAAGCTACCTGTTTTTCCAGTTTTTCCGGCAGCCAGATATCGTCGCAGTCTAAAAACGCGATGTATTTGCCGGCGGCTTTTTCGATGGCGGCGTTGCGGGCGGCACCTAAGGGCAGGAACTCATCCCCGCGGAAGTATTTCAGGGGCTCTCCGTAGCCCTGCGCGATTTTACCGCTTTCGTCGGTGGACTGGTTGTCCCAGAAGATGATCTCGTAGTCTTTAAAGGTCTGCCCGTAAACGCTGTCCAGCGCCTCGCGCAGATATGCGCTGCAGTTGCGGCAGTTCATTATTATGCTTACCAGGGGCATAATCGACTCCCTGATGATGGCTTTATTTTAATAGAAGAGTGAATATTAGCCGTGCTTCAGTCCCCAGTCGTAGGGAATGTCGTTTTTAACCGGGTCGAGCCGTTCGATTTCCTCCGGGTCGTGGGGAATAGTGGCGCAGTTGGCGACGATGGCTGGCTTGGTTCCGACTCCCTTAAAGCCGTTCCAGATGCCCGGCGGGATTTTCACCAGGACGTAATTGTCCTCGCCCATAAATAACTCCTGTATTTCGCCCTTTGTTTTCGATTCTTTTCTGGGGTCGTAGAGGACCAGCTTGATCATGCCGGACACCACAGCGTAGTTGAGCGTCATTTCTTTATGTATGTGCCATCCCTTGACGATGCCTGGATTAACGACTGAAAAGTAAATCTCGCCGAATTTTTCAAAATGGGGTTCGTCGGCGCGGAGCATGTGCATGATTTTACCGCGCTCATCGGCAATCTGGGACAGCTGTTTAACGATTACGCCTTCAATCATTTAAAATAGTCCCGGTACCACTTTACCGTTTCTTTAAGTCCCGCTTCCAGCGTGTATTTTGGCTTCCAGCCCAGCACCTTCCGGGCTTTTTCCGCCGATAGATACTGGTGCCTTATTTCGCCGCTGGCCTCGTTCAGAACGTTGGGCTTGAGGTCTTTTCTATCCATTACCTCCAGGATTTTCCAGGTGATATCCAGCACATTTATCTGCGTTTCGTTGCTGAAGTTAAAGGCCTCGCCGGAGATATCCTGCTTCTCCATCTTCTCCGCCAGCATAATATAAGCCTCGACGGCGTCCAGGATATAAATATAGTCGCGAATAAGCGTGCCGTCGCTCCTGATGATAGGTCGCTCATTGTAGATTACCGAGCGTATGGTGCCCGGCACGATTCGATTGAAGTTGAGGTCGCCCCCGCCGTAGAAATTGCCGCATCTGGTAACGCAGACGGGCGTTTTATAGGTATTGTAATAGGCGAATGCCAGTAAATCGGCGCAGCTTTTGGAAACATCGTAGGGGTGGGCGCCTTTCAGGGCGGCGTCTTCCTTGTAAGGCAGCACCTCGTGCTCGCCGTAGGCTTTATCGCTGGACGCCACGATAATGCGTTTTACTAGCGGACTCCGCCGGCAGGCTTCGAGTAAATTCCAGGTCCCGTTGATATTGGTCGCGTAGGTGCCCAGGGGACTCCTGTTGGCGATAGACACGATGGTCTGTGCCGCTAGGTGAAAAACGGTGTCGATTTCGTATTCGTTAATGGCTCTTTCCAGGAGGAAATAATTCTCCACCTCGCCGCGTACGGTCGTGATTTGTTTGTCCAGTCCCAGCTTGATGAAGTTGGCTCGGGGCACGTTGTCCCTCACCAGCCCCACCACGTTAGCGCCCCGCTCCGCCAGTGCCTGGGTCAGCCAGGCGCCCAGGAAGCCGGTACAGCCGGTAACGAATACGTTCTTGCCGCGCCAGGAAACGTTCTTTTCCATAGCTATCTCCATACCTTCCAGAAAGCTTCGTTTTTCTGCCAGAGCCTGTTTAAATATTCTACATCACGATAGGTGTCCATGCACGCCCAGGCGCCTTCGTGAGTATAAACCATCAGCTGTCCTTCGGCGGCGATTTTTTCCAGCGGCCCCTTCTCGAAGTCGCAGTTATCGTCATCGGTCAGGTAGTCGAACAGCTTGCGGTTAAAGACGAAGAAGCCGCCGCTGATTAAACCGGTCGATGTCTGGGGTTTTTCCGCGAAGATAACGGCTTTATTGTCCTTGACCTGCAGCTCCCCGAAAAGTGAGGGTGGCCTGACGCCGGTGACCGTGGCTGTTTTGCCGTGGCTGTTATGAAATTCGAGCAGCTTTTTGATATCTATATTGCCGACCCCGTCGCCGTAGGTGACCATAAAGGTATCTTCTTTGATATACTTTTCGATTTTCTTGAGGCGGGCGCCCTTGAGAGCATTGGCGCCTGTATCCGCCAGCGTGACACGCCAGTCGCTTTCTTCTACGGTGTTGTGCACGGTGACTGTTTTCTGCGGCGCCAGCTTGATGGTAAAATCGCTGTTTAAAACATCGTAGTTCAGGAAATACTCTTTGATAACTTCGCCTTTATAGCCCAAACACAGCACGAAATCGTTGCAGCCATAATGGGAATAAATTTTCATCACGTGCCATAAAATTGGCTTATTGCCTATCATGACCATGGGCTTGGGTTTGACATCCGTCTCTTCCTTGAGCCTCGTGCCCATTCCTCCGCAGAGGATAACCACCTTGGGTTGCATCATAACCACCTCGCTATCCGGGTGTTACTTCCTTGATTCCCTCGGTTACTCCCTGTATAACTCTTTCTACATCGTCGTCTGACAGACCGTAGTGCAGGGGGATGGTTAAAATCTCCTGAAACGCCTTCTCCGTTGCCGGCAGGCTTACGTTTTTGCGGGCGTAAAAGTTATGCAGGTGATTGGGTACGTAATTGATGCCCGTCTCGATATCCAGGTCCTTCAGGTATTGCATCAGTTTATCGCGGCGTCCGTTCTTTACCCGTATGACGTAGATGTGGGGCACCACGTTATCGTAGTTAATAGGCAGGCAGGTTATGCCGGGGACATTCTTAAACGCGCTATCGTATCTCCGGCAGATTTCCCGGCGCCGCGCGACAAAGGAATCGACCTTCTTCAGCTGCGCCAGGCCGATACCGGCATTGATATTGCTCATATGATAGCGGTATCCCTGCATGTTCACTTCGACGATAGGTGCTCGCTCCTTCCAGTCCTTTGAACCCTGCGCAGGGCGTTTCATCCCGCACAATCTTTTTTGTCTAAGTATATCAGCGAGCGCCGCATCATAACAAACCACGGCGCCTCCCTCCCCGCAGGTGATGTTCTTAATGGAATCGAAGCTGAAACAGATAACGTCCCCGAAGCTGCCTATTTTCCTCTCTTTATAATATGAACCGAAGGCATGGGCGGCGTCCTCGATAATCCTTAGCCTGTGTTCGGCGGCTATCTTCGCCAGGGAGTCGATGTCGCAGGGATTGCCGGCGTAATGCACGGGCATCATCGCTTTTGTTCGGGACGTTATCTTTCTCTTAACGTCCTCGATATCGACCAGAAGCGTATCGGGGTAAATATCGACGGGCACGGGCGTGGCTCCGGTAGCCGATATCGCCTGGAAAGCTCCGATGAACGTGAGTGACGGCGTGATAACCTCGTCGCCTTGCCCGATGCCGAGCCCGCTTACGGCTAAATGAAGGGCGGAGGTGCAGTTATTGGTGGTGATTACATGCGGCGCCCCCAGGTATTTTTTCAGCGCCTCTTCGAACTCGATTGTTTTATAGGCCATCCCGAAGTAGCCGTAGTCGAAGGCTTCTTTGACCTGTGCCAGCTCTTCTTTCCCGAGGATTCCTTTAGAGACCTTAATCATCTGGATTCACCTGTTGAAAACAAAAGCAAGAGTTCTCTTGGTAAAATTTTTCGGACTGCTGACCATGAATCTGAAGGAGTCCACTATAAATCTCCACGGGTGCTTTTTAAGGAACGCTACCCGCAGGTACCTTTGTCCTTGCCTTAATATATCCTTTAACTCATCGCCTGTCCAGTCCGGCGTCGATATGCTGAAGCTTCTGATGAATAAATCGTCCAGCGAGTAATCGTCCGGTATATATTTTTCTTCGCGGCAGATGTCATACAGATCCGAGCCGGGATAGGGTGTGGCTATGGAGATAAAGGGCGAATATATCTCCAGTTCTTCCGCCAGGCGGAAGCTGTCCCATATCTGCTCTTTGGTCTCGCCGGCCATGCCGATGATAAGGAATATATTCACGTCCAGCCCGATTTTACGAGCGTACTTGATTAATTGCTTGGACTTTTCCAGGTTCAGGGGCTTTTTAATGATGTTGTCCAGCACCTGCTGGTTGCCGGATTCCAGCGCCAGGTTGAGCTGATAGCACCCGCTCTTTTTTATCTTGTCGATAAGGCTTTCGTTTAACGCAAAGGCCGCCACGCCGTTAGGGGTGTCCCACACGAAATTGAGTTTCTCTTCAATCATCAGGTCGAAGAGCCTTTCCGCCCTCTTCACGTTTAAGGTGGTGTTGTCGTCCTCGAACATGATTTCCTCGACGCCGTATTTCGCCTTGATTTCCTTCATCTCGGCGATTACGTTTTCCGGCGAGCGCTGGCGGAACTTCCTGCCCCAAACCCTGTAAGCCGAACAGAAGGTGCACTTTGCCGGACAGCCGCGGGAGGTGATAATGGGTGAAAAACGCTTTTTTCTCCTGGTGCCGTGAGAGTGCTTCAGCCCAAAGTAGCCTTCCATGTTCAGCAGGTGGCGGGCGGGGAAGGGCAGTTTATCCAGATCTTCGATGAATTTCGTTTTGGGTATTATCTTTATCTGCCCGTTTTCTTTGTAGCCGATGCCGTCCAGGTCGGCGACCCCTTTTCTCCCTTCGATATGGTCGATAAGGTCGATGATGGTGTTGTCGCCTTCCCCCAGCACCACGTAGTCCACGTTTTTATCTTCCAGTACCATCTCCGGCATCACGGTAGGGTGGGCTCCACCGGCAACGGTAATGATGTCGCTGTCCACCTTTTTCGCCAGGGCATATATCCGGTGGGCGTTCTCGCGCTGGCGGGTAAAAAGGTTGTTCACGCCGGCCATGTCCGGGCCGAAAGACCTGATTATTGCCTCGATTCGCTCGAAGGGCAGGCCTACCCTGATGATGTTTTTCTCGATATCTACTCTATCGTGCCAGCCCTCCAGCAGGCAGTCAACGATTTTAACCTCAATGCCCGCGTTTTCCAGCACTGCCCCGAGGTAGCCCAGGCCAAGCGGGGGCAAAGGATTTACGTCCATGTTGTCCTTGAACGTAAACGCTGGCGGTATAAAGAGCAGGACTTTTGTTATTTTTTTATTCATCTGGTTATATAATATCAGTCTTCTGGTTCTGCAATCTGTGTATTAATCTGCATTATCTACCAATCATAGAAACAAATCAAACGTGCTTTCATCCACCGGCCCGAACATTTCCGCGACCACCTCCGCCCACAATTTTCTTTTACGGGACAGCTCCGCCTCGTCCATTTTCAGTATCTTCTCTACGGCTTTGACAATGTCCTCCGGACTGCTGGCCGACTCTCTGATGTCTGGAGGAAAGCCCGCCAGGTTATCGCGGTCGATGGTGAGGTCCGACTGTATATGTAGCACGGGCACGCCGAGGGCGAGAGCCTCGATGCATGTGGCGGATATCGTGTAGATGAGGACGTGGCTTTCCTGAAGCAAATCGCTGATTGGCTTTTCCGATATAGTGAAGTGAGAGGGCAGGGCGCCTACGTCCCCGGCAATAAAGCGGTAGGGAAAGTCCGGGTGGAATTTGAGAACGACTTTATATTGTTTTTTATCGCTGAATGCCCTGATAACCTTACCGACCAGTTCGACCGTCTCGTTTTTGTCCATCGAGGGCGTTACCAG
>DAOULS010000065.1:0-4332 GCA_034418415.1 Dehalococcoidales bacterium
CTATTATTGTCATTCTGAGGGAGCGAAGCGACCGTGAGAATCCCGACCATCGTCTTATGCCTGACATTGGGATTGCCACGCTTCGCTCGCAATGACAATACACTAAACATCGAAAATCACCTGCACCTGGTTTTTCTGTTTATCGACTTCCAGCATGTGATACGTTGCCGACTTTACCCCGGTCTTCAGGCGGTGTCGGGCGGGGTCGTACTTCTCGCCGTAGCAGTCCGCCTTTAGCTTCCCCTCCCCGAACTCCAGTATATCAAACCTCTTGAAAAGCAGCGTCTCCACGTCGAGGTAGTAGAGCAGGCTGTTCAGCCACTCGAAGAGCAGGCTCTCGTCGTCGTCTTCCTCTATCTCAACATGACGTGATTCTACTTCCTTTACTGCTTCAAGTTCAGCGATGATGGAGAACATGCCGTAAGCCGCGTTGGCGAAGGCCTCGGCTAAATTCTTGCCGTAAGCCCTTAGCCCCAGGTCCGATGTATGCTCGATAAGCTCGAATCTCTTCATCATTGCGCACTTGCGCATCCGCTCAAATGAGCATTTGCGCCCGCTTTTTTCTCTCCGTGAAATTTTATGATATCTCCATTTGGCAAAGTTGTCAAAGACCTGCTGTTTCTTTTAATATATCAAAAGAAAAACATTTTCCCCCTGAAAGATATATCAATCATGAACGAAGCCTCCCGCGAAGTATATTGGAATATCAGCTACGAATGGGTCATGTATATCCTGGCAACCATCGCCATAGGGTTGCTTATCTGGGGCATCGTTATCCACATCAAAAGGTTGAGGGTTGGCCTGCCGTCCGACCGCGCCGGCAGCTGGTGGCAAAGGACCAAGTCCTTCATTTACCTTGCCGTTGTCGATGGTTTGCTTCACCGACGGTTCTTCGGCGTTGATAAGCCCGTCAGGCCCCGCGAGTTTTTCCCGGGCACGATGCATTTCCTCATCTTCTGGGGCTTTGTTATCTTTCTCCTGGCTACCATCGTCGGTACCGCCGAACAAATCCTAAAGGGCAACGTCTATCTGGCATTTTCCTTCATCGTCGATGTCTTCGGCATTCTGGCGATTATCGGCGTGCTGATGGCTCTATTCCGTCGCTATATCTGGAAGCCCAAGCGACTCGATAACCGCTGGGAAGACCTGGGCGCTTTGTTGATAATCCTGTTTGCCATCCTTACCGGCTTCGCCCTCGAAGGACTCCGTATCGCCGCCACCGAGTTGCAGATGCATCCCGACTGGGCGGTGTGGTCGCCGGGCGGCTGGGTGCTCGCCAAGGCGTTCAGCGGCATGAGCCAGAATGCCCTGCTCGGCTGGCATGTCGGTTTATGGTGGTTCCACATCGTCCTCGCCGTGGGCCTTTTCGCTTACGTCGCGCTGGTAAACTCGCGCCTGTACCATATTCTCTGGGGCCCCGGCAATATCTTCTTCAGGAATCTGGGACCGCGCGGCGCCATGGCACCTATCGACTTCGAGAAAACGGAGCAGTTCGGCGCCGCCAAAATCGAGGACTTTACCTGGAAGCAGCTCCTCGACCTCGATGCCTGCACCCGCTGCGGCCGCTGTCAGGACGCCTGCCCGGCTTACTCCAGCGGCAAAGACCTGAACCCCAAGCAGGTCATCCAGGACCTCAAGCAGCACCTCTTTGATGTTTATCCCGGGAATTTTTCGCTAAATACCGCGCCTTCCCGCAAGGAAATGCTCGGCAAGGTCATTACCGACGAGGTTATCTGGGACTGCACCACCTGCCGCGCCTGTATGCAGGCCTGCCCCATTTGCATTGAGCACGTGGATACCATCATGGATATGCGCCGCAACCTGGCTATGGAGCAAAGCCGTTTTCCGGAAGCCGTCCAGGATGCCCTTAAGTCCCTCGGCACGCGCGGCCACCCCTACCGCGGCACCTCCGCCACGCGGACGACCTGGTACGAAGGGCTGGAGGTCGAGACCGTTGCCGACGCTCAAGATATCGATATTCTCTACTGGGTGGGCTGCTCCGCCGCCCTGGACGACCGCAACATGAAGGTCGCCCGCGCCGTCGTTAAGGTCCTGCAGGCCGCCGGCGTGAAATTCGCCGTCCTCGGTGATGAAGAGACCTGCTGCGGCGACCCCGCCCGGCGCCTGGGCGACGAGTACCTCTTCCAGACCATCTGTCAGCAGAATATCGAGGTTCTCAAGGCGCACAACGTGAAAAAAATACTCACCTCCTGCCCCCACTGCTTCAACAGCTTCAAATACGAGTATAAACAGTTCGGCGGCAGCTACGAGGTCGTTCACCACACTCAATATTTCAGTGAATTGCTGAAAGCCGGCCGACTTAAAGTGAAAAATCCCGCTTCTCTAAAAGCCGCCTATCACGACTCCTGCTATCTCGGCCGCTATAATGATATCTACGACGAGCCCCGCGCCATTCTTAAAGCCATCAATAACAACATCATTGAACTGCCGCGCCGCAAGTCGGACAGTTTTTGCTGCGGGGGCGGGGGCGGCCATGTCTGGATGGATGAGGACCCGGACAAGCGCGTTAACAACCAACGCGTGGAGGAGGTCGTCAGAACCGGCGTCAATTGCGTGGCGACCGCCTGTCCTTACTGCCTTACCATGCTTGAAGACGGTATCAAGGCTAAAGACGCCGAGGGAACCGTAAAAGCCCTGGACTTAAGCGAGCTTCTGGCCGAAGCTCTGGAAGATAGCAAATCAGCAAATGCGTAATTGCGCAAATAAGTAATTACGTCCTCGAAGGCAACGTTACCACCGCCGTGCCGGTGACCGTCTTTTCCCCCTGCGGGTTTTCCGCCCAGATTTCCACTCTCGCCAGGTTCTTGCCTTCCTCGACGTATTTCTTGGTCACTTTACCGTTGCAGATGATGTCCTCGTTTACCCGGTTCATGCCGCGGTAGCTGCCGTTGAGCTTAAGCAGCTTCCCTGCCTCCCCCAGCCAGTCGGTCACCATCTGCCCCAGGAAGGATAGCGTCAGCCACCCGTGCACGATTACCCCAGGCAGCCCGCTCGCCAGAGCGAAGTCTTTGTCATAGTGTATCTGGTAATAGTCCCCGGAGGCACCGGCGTACTTCACCAGCTGCATCGTCGTGGGGTACTTCACCAGCCCCGGCAGCTCGCTGCCTTCTTCTATATCCTCGTAATATACCTGTTCCGCCATGTCTCTCCGCTAGTATTTAACGTAGGTGTTCTTCCCCTTAACCGCCACCTCGCCCCGCTGGTTGGTATAGGTCATCTCGGTGAACATGAAAAGGGTAGGCCCTTCCGCACCCGCCACCTGCCGCAACCTCGTAAGCTTGGCCGTCACGGAAATCACGTCGCCCGCCTTGATGGGCACTAAATATTCCAGCTCGCTCGACCCGTTTAAGAGTCGCTTAAGAGATATATCCGCGTTGAAAAGCTTGTTCAGCAGCTCTTTAGGCACAAGCGCGGCGGGGAAGGTGGGCGGCGCTTCCTCGAGCCACCGCGGATTGGGGTCCTCGATAGCCTCGGCGAACTTTTTCAGCATCCCCTTCTCTATCTCATAGACCTCCGGCCCGAACTCCACGTTGAGCAGGCTGTTCAGCTCTTCCGTTATTACCGACTCACCCGCCAATGAATGCCTCCCTTGAGCACAAAACGCTTTATTATAGCTTAAAGACCCGTAAAATAACCAGTCCGGTTAATATCCCTATTAGCCCCGCAGCTTCTTCACCACCCTGCCGCAGTTCTTGCCGAACTCCCACACGATTTTCATCCCCTCCTCGTCCTTGGCCACCTCTCCTTTTTGCAGCGCCGTCGCCACGTTCCAGTATATCGAGCCGGGGTTGACCATGCCGTTGATATGGAACCAGAAAAGCAGCTCGGCAAACGTGAAGTTCTGCCCCGCCCGCCGCGCCACCGTTATCGGTCCGCCCACCTTGCCGGCGTATTTACCGCGGGAGGTGTATCCCGCCCTTTCCAGCAGCGCCTTTACCAGCGACGTCGCCGACCCGTAATAAACCGGCGAGGAAACGACGATGATGTCGGCCGCCAGCATTTTCTTGTGGATGGGCTGAAAATCATCTATTATTGAGCATTCACCCGGGTGCTCGAAGCAGTACCCGCAGGCGTTACAGCCCTTAATGTCCAGTCCCGCCAGCCTGACCAGTTCCGTTTCCAGCCCCTCCTCCGCGATGGCTTTCAGGCAGTGTGTCGTTAATATCTCCGAATTGCCGCCTTTCCGCGGGCTGCCGACGATGCCGATTGCTTTCATAATGCCTCCTGTTAATCTTTATAAAGTTTGTTCTTTTTAATATATTCCGCCACCGGCTTCGGTACCAGCTGCTCGATGGACTCACCCATGACTGC
>DAOULS010000066.1:0-10500 GCA_034418415.1 Dehalococcoidales bacterium
AAGTTTAGCGGGAATGACGATAATTTAATAAGGCGGTGATGGAGATTGCCACGTCCCGATTACATCGGGACTCGCAATGACAAGGGGATTTGGGATATGATTTTTTAAACCATCTCCCAACTTCTCCTGCGAACCCTCACCCTTTGTCCCTCTCCCACAAGGGGAGAGGGTTAAGAGGAAGGGACGAGATTATATGGGGAGAGGCAAACGGGGAAAGGAAATAGGGCAAGCAATAAAGATGAATATCGAGTATTTGAAGACGTTCAGGGAAATAGCGAGGCTGGGGAGTTTTTCCGAGGTGGCCAGGGAGCTGGGCATCAGCCAGCCGGCGGTGTCTTTCCAGGTACAGAAACTGGAGCAGGAGCTGGGCATCAGGCTGATAGACCGCAGTCAGAAGACAATCACGCTGACGAAAGCCGGGAAAAGACTGCTCCGCTTCGCAGAGGCCGTGGAGGAGGAGCGGGAAAAGCTACGGACAGACCTGGAGCAGATGCGTGAGGACATATCCGGTGACCTGCTGATAGGGGCGAGCACGATACCGGGCGAGTACCTGCTGCCGAAGATGCTGGCCGTTTTCAAACAGCGGCACTCGGCGGTGAAAATTCAGGCGGATATCTCCGACTCGGGGACAGTCATCGACAGGATACGGGACAACACCTACGAGGTCGGATTCTGCGGCATACCGCCGGAGGGCAAGGACCTGGAGTATTTCAAGATTGCCGGCGATGAAATCGTGCCCATAGTCTCCCCGGAGCACCCCTTCGCCAATAGAGAAGATGTGTCGGCGGAGGAACTGGAGGGGGAGGCGCTGATTTTCCGGGAGACGACATCGGGCACACAGCGGAGCCTGGAAAGTCTGCTGGGGAAGGGCGGCGTGGACATCAAGAAATGGACGCCGCAGCTGGTGCTGGGCAGCACGCGGTCGGTAATCGCCGCGGTAAGCGCCGGAGCCGGCATCGGCTTCGTATCTAACCTGGCGATAAAGGGCAGTCAGGTAAAACCGGTGAGAATAAAGGGACTGCGGCTGACCCGCGACTTTTACTGCGTTTACCGGCAGGAAAGGGTGGTATCCCGTCTGCTGGAAGTGTTCATAGATTTTGTGAAGACAGAGAACGTACAGCATGGCTAACATAGAAAGCCTGAAAGCCGAAATCAACGGCTACCGGGTGCACTACTTAAAAGCGGGCAGCGGGCCGCCGGTGGTGCTGATACACGGCGGCGCCAGCGATTCCGGCGACTGGAGACACACCATGACCTCGCTGGGCGACCGCTTCAGCTTTTACGCCCCCGACCTGCTGGGGTACGGGCAGAGCGAAAAGAGGGAGAGCGGGTATTACCTGGCCGAGTTCACCGACTTTTTGACGGGGTTCATCGACGAACTGAAGCTGGATAAGCCGGCACTGGTGGGGCACTCGCTGGGGGGCAGGTTCTGCCTAGACACGGCGATAAAAGCCCAGGAAAGGGTCGGCAAGCTGGTGCTGGTAGACACGACGGGGCTGGGCAGTATGAGCTTCTTCGGCAACGCGCTGCAGCTTTTCTTCTGGGGAATACGTAAGACTTTCAGGCTACGGCAGCCTTATCCCAACTTCCTGCTAAAAGAAGGCGAGCAATTCGAGCGGTCTTACGACGAAGACCTGCGCCGCCTGACGATTCCGACGCTGCTGGTGTGGAAACAGTACGACCCGTACCTGCCGGCATCGATAGCGAGGCGGGCGGAGAGGCTGATACCCAACGTTAAACTGGCGGTGGTGGGGGGATACGGTCACGCGCCTCACAAGAAAGACAGCGAGGCTTTCAACAAGATACTGGCGGAATTTTTAGAAAACAAATAAAGCTATTACACCCGCTTTTAGTTTTGTACCTTACCCCCTGGCCCCCTCTCCAAATAGAGCATCCAGATAGACCATTGATAAATTTATTTGGAGAGGGGGAATAAATGTAGAAGAGGGGTTTCACCCCTCTTAGACACCCCATTTAAGGGTATCGGCTTTCCACTTATTAAAAAGGGGAATTTTCCCAGCCTTTTATTATTTTGTCAAATGTTTTATATTAAAGTACACGTCTTATCCCGAATATGAACCTGAAGAGGAGTTAAAGATGAACGTTATCTGGGTCATATCCGATACTTTGCGCCGCGACCACGTCGGCGCTTATGGGAATAAAGACATCATCACTCCCGCCATCGATGCCCTGGCCGCGAAGTCGGTGCGCTTCGACCGCCATTACATCGCCGGCTTTCCCACCATGCCCACCCGCGCCGACTACCTCACCGGACGCTGGACGATGTCCTACATGCAGTGGGAGCCGTTATTCAGCGACGAGGTGCTGCTGCCGGATATTCTGGCTAAAAAAGGCGTCCACACCGCAGCCGTCGTCGATACGCCGTTCTATATTCGCAACGGCATGAATTACGATATTGGCTTCCGTCACTTTACGGAAGTACCCGGCCAGTTAACCCAGCAGTGGATTGTCGACCGGGATACCAAGAAGGGGAGCGTCGTCCACAGTATTTACGGCGGCGACGTTAAAGACGACTGGCGTTATGAGGCCGACTACATCTCGCCGCAGACATTCCAGAAAGCCATGAACTGGCTGGAACGCCACCATAAGGAGAACTTCTTTCTGTACGTGGATACCTGGGACCCCCACGAGCCCTGGGAACCACCGCAACATTACCGCGAGATGTACTGGCCCGGTCATGACGGCAAGCAGGCAATGCCGGTCTATGGGTACTGGCCACAGATTCCCGGCATTACCGAGGAGCTGGTCAAGAAAGCCCACGCCTCCTACTGCGGCGAGGTCACTATGGTGGACACCTGGTTCGGGTACTTCATGAAGATGGTAGAAAACCTGGGGCTATTGAAGAACACGGCCATTATCTTCACCAGCGACCACGGTTATTACTTCGGCGAGCACGGCGGTATTCTGGGCAAGATGGTCTTTGCGCGGGACGAAAAAGGCAAGTTCAAAGGCAATGGTATCTGGTCGCACTCGCCGTTCTATGGGGAAGTGACACATACGCCGTTGTTCATCTATCTGCCCGGCAATAAACCGGGCAACTATAAAGGAATTACCTCCGCCGTAGACCTGATGCCCACGGTGCTGGAAATCATGGGGCAGAAAATACCGTCACGCGTACAGGGCAAGTCGCTGCTGCCCGCGGTTAAAGACCCGGCTGTCCCCGGTCGTCCTTACACTGTCAGTGCGCATCCGTTCATTAATGCCGGTGATTGGATGAAATCGGTGGATGGCGTCAACCGCATGACGGCAGAGGACTCGGCTGCTACCGTCACCACCCCGGAATGGACGTTCCTATATGATACCATGGCGGGTCGTTCCGAACTATATAATATCAAGTCCGACCCCCACCAACTTAAAAACCTTGTCAATAAAAACCCGGATAAAGCCCGCGAGCTGCACCAGCTGCTGGTCAAGTACATGCGCGAGACCAAACTCGCCGACCACTTGCTTAAGCCGAGGCTGGAGCTAAAGTTGTAACCACAACGTCATTCCCAACTCGATTGGGAATCCAGCCTCACCCCCTGACCCCTCCTACGCTGAAGCTACGGAGGGCAAGCCTCTGCAAACGGGGAATATATTTAGAAGAGGGGCTGGCGCCCCTCTTAAACACCCCCTTTTTAGGGTATTGGATTATTTTTTGTCCTCTCCCCGCACCCGACCCCATATGGCTACGGCTTTCGAAAGCGAGTCGATGTTGGTTGTAGAATCCTCGCCCTGATAAAAACAGAGCTTCATACAGTTATTCAGCACCAGCGCCCCCACGCCTTCTATGCCGGAGCGGACCGCGGCCAGCTGCATCACGATACTCACGCAGTCCCGGTCTTCGGCTATCATCTTGTGAATGCCGCGTATCTGTCCTTCCAGCCTCTTTAAACGCCTGAACAATACATCTTTATCGAGCCCGTTTTTTTTCTTTTCAGCCATTTGTCGTCCTCCGGAATATCTTCTTGCTAATACCATACCCCGTAGGGTATAATTCCCCTAGATTAATAGCTCTGAACAAGCTTCTATATATTTTATCATTATTCGCTATCCTGTGTCAGGCCGATTGTTTAAAAGGAGAGTGAAGCATGGAAGAGTTTGAACCAAAAATAGTCGGTTTCTTCTGCAACTGGTGCTCTTATACCGCCGCTAACCTGGCCGGAACTGCACGAATAAAAATGCCAACTAATGTCAAGATAATAAGAGTACCGTGTTCGGGAAGAGTAGATGAGAAGTTTATCTTTAAAGCATTTTCTATTGGTGCCGATGGTGTACTCGTCTGCGGTTGTTATCCCGGAGACTGCCACTATCAAAAAGGAAACCTGGGTGCCAGAAGAAGGGTGATGGGACTCAAGCCTTTCCTTGAAGCCATAGGTATTGGCGGTGACAGGTTGAGACTGGAGTGGATTTCGGCATCCGAAGGAGGCAAAGTAGCCGATACGGTTAAGAGTTTTACCGAGACTGTAAAAGCGCTTGGTCCAAGTCCACTGAACAGGAGGCGAAATGAGCATTGAGTACGTGCCAACGATATGCCCTTACTGCAGCTGCGGCTGCGGCATCTACCTGGTCGTCAAAGACGGCAAGATAATCGGGCAGGAGCCGTGGAAGGAACACCCGATAAACGAGGGGGCGAACTGCCCCAAGGGCAAGAATGCCTATCATTTTCTGTATCACGAGGACAGGCTAAAGATGCCGTTGGTCAGGAAAAACGGCAAGCTTACGGAAACGTCCTGGGATGAAGCCCTCGACCTTATCGCCTCCAAATTCAAGGAGGCAACTCCGGAGACCTTCGGTGCATTAGGCTCGGGGAAAACCTCAAATGAGGAGAGCTATCTTTTACAAAAATTTGTCCGGGTGGTGATGGGCACAAATACCATTGAATATGTTGGTAGATTATGCCACTCTTCAGCAGTGGCGGCTCTACTTCCGGCAGTCGGTTCCGGGGTAATGCAGATTTCCCAAAATGAGATTGAGTTTGCCGACTGTATTTTCCTTGCTGGCGTGAACGTTGCAGAGACATTCCCTATGATAGCCCGGAGGGTACTCAAGGCCAAAGCCAAAGGAGCTAAGGTCATCTACAGCAGCGATCCGAGGAAAACTGCTACCGCCGCGAATATGACTGATATTCACATGCAGCTGAAACCCGGTACCGATGTAGTCCTGATAAATGCCATGATGAGTATTATTCTGGCTGAAGGACTGGAGGATAAAGAATTTATAGCGTCAAGAACCGCCGGTGTTGATGAACTGCGCGATTTCCTAGCCAAGGTAGATCTGAAGCAGGCAGAGGCAACAACCGGCGTGCCTATAGAAAAAATCAGGGAGGCAGCCATTACCTACGCCAAGGCAGAGAGGGCATGCATACTGTATGACCAGGGTATATGCCAGCATTCCAAAGGTGCCGATAACGTCAAGGTGCATGCCGACTTAGCTCTGCTTACTGGAAACATGGGTAAACCGAGCACCGGCGTGAATTCTATGAGAGGGCAGATAAGCGGCGAGGGTACGGGCGATATGGGTTGCCTGGCCGTTTTTTACCCCGGCTTCAAACGCGTAAATGAAGAATCAGCCAAGTTCTTTGAGGAAGCATGGGGTGTGAAAAACTTACCTGCCAAGCCCGGCTTGCTGTATATAGATATGCTGTACAAATGCCCTTACCTCTACATTGTCGGTACCGACCCAATGATGTGTGTGCCCGACGTAAATAATCTGAAAAAGACTCTAGAACAAGCGAAATTCCTCGTAGTGCAGGATATATTTCTTAGCGAGATAGGCAAACTTGCCGATGTGGTCCTGCCAGCAGCGACCTGGGTGGAGAGAGAAGGCACGCACACTTACGTTGACCGCAGGGTGCAGAAGATAGACAAAGCCATTGACCCTCCCGGCGAAGCCAAACCTGATTGGTGGATCATAAGCCAGCTGGCTGCGAGAATGGGCTTTAAAGACAAGTTTAGTTTCAGCTCGGCGGGAGAAATATTTGAGGAGATAAGGAATTGTGTACCCCAATACAAGGGGATAACCTACGAGCGACTTAAGAATACCGTAGGCGGGATTCACTGGCCGTGTCCTTCAGAAGAACATCCGGGAACACCGACCATGTTTGTGCAAAAGTTCAACACTGCGGACGGACTTGGGCACTTTCAGGTAGTTGAGTATAAGCCCCCGGCTGAACTGCCAGATGAACAATATCCCTTTGTGCTGACTACGGGCAGGACTATATTCCACTACCATACCGGATCAATGACACGCAGAACGTCAAAGTTGAACGATGAAGTAAGCCAATGCTTTGTCCAGGTTAATCCAGAGGATGCTCTTAAAGCAGGGTTAAAAGATAAGGATATGGTTACCTTAAAGACAAGGCGAGGCAGCATCGAAGCTCAAGCAAGATTAACCGATGTAGTGCCAACGGGACTTCTGTTCGTTCCTTTCCACTTTGTTGAGTCTTGTGCTAACCTGTTGACCAATCCGGTTCTCGACCCGAGTTGCAAGTGCGCCGAAACCAAGATATGTGCTGTTCAGATGGAGGTCAAGCAATGAAGGGAGATATGTATATTGCCCACGCTGCGGATAAGGATATATTGAAAAGAGGTGAATGCGGTGGGGTGGTAACTTCTCTACTCAAATTTGCTCTGGAAAGCAAAAGGGTAGATGGCGTGGTCGCCGTAAAGGCAAGAGAGGGTAACCGGTACGACGGCATACCGGTCTTGATTACAGAACCGGAGAAGGTGCTGGAAACTGCAGGGTCGCTGCATAGCTCCTCACCTAATATCGCCCGCTTCCTTAAAGAGTATCTGGACGGCGCTTCTAAACTAAAATTGGCCGTCGCCGTCAAACCGTGTGACGCCAGAGCGATTATCGAGCTTGCCAAGAGGACCCAGATTAATCTTGATAATCTCCTGCTTATCGGGCTTAACTGCACCGGTACGTTGCCTACGGTGAATGCCAAGATGATGATGAAGGAGAAATTTGAGGTCGACCCCGCCGACGTCGTCGGCGAGGACATTGAAGATAATGCATTTACAATTACATTAAAGGACGGGAGCGAGAAAAAGGAAGACCTTGCCAAGCTCGAAGAGCAAGGGTACGGCAGGCGTGAGAACTGTCGCCGGTGTGAAATCAACATCCCGGTTATGGCTGACATAGCCTGCGGCAAATGGGGAACGTCAAAAAAAGAAACAACCTTCATCGAAGTCTGCTCTGACAAAGGGTCAGAATTCATGCAAACCGCCATCAATGGTGGTTGTATCACGGTCGAACCGCCGAGCGACGCTTCCATAGATGCTAGAAAGAAAAAGGACCAGGCGGCAATAGAGCTAGCCAAACAATGGCAGGAGAAGGACTTTTCCAAACTGGAGGAAATGAGCAGTGAAGAAAGGTTCAGTCATTGGTTTACCCAATTTAGTCATTGCATTAAGTGCTACGGGTGCCGGGATGCCTGTCCTATATGCTACTGCAAGGACTGCTTCCTGGAGGCAGACAGGGGTTACATAACTCCGGGAGAGATACCTCCCGATGTAATGTTCCCCATGGTAAGAGTGGCTCATGTTATGGATTCCTGCGTTAACTGCGGGCAGTGCGAGGATGTCTGCACCATGGATGTTCCTATTTCGCTCTTGATATTTTCCCTGAACAAAAAGGTGAGTGATATCTTCAAATACGAACCGGGTATGGATGTAACCCAGCTTCCTCCGATGAGGTCAACTACCGACGAAGAGACAACCCTTACCGATGTTAATATAACTTTTTAATCCTAGTTAAGTACACCAGTGGCAGCAAAATTTTAGAAAGGGGTATTTTTATGCACGCGACAATTCAGAAGCCGATTGACGACATCCTCGGTTTTTTTAAACCGGGTGAGCGCGTGTTCGTCGTCGGTTGCGGCAACTGCGCCGCCAAGTGCCATTCCGGCGGAGAGCCGGAGACCAAGGAGATGGCGGAACGCCTCAAGAAGAGGGGCGTGAACGTGTCCGGCTGGGCCTGCACCGATAGCGGCGTCAGCCTGTGCAAGCTCGCCATCGTCAAAAAGATGCTGAATGAGGTCCATAAGTCCGAGACCGAGCAAACGGACTCCTTCCTGATCCTCGCCTGCGGACAGGGCATACACACCGTGATGGACGCCACCGACGGCGGGAAGGTCCACGCCGGCTGCGATACCATCTTCGGCGGCGAGACCGTCGACGATAATTTCATCACCGAATATTGTTCTCTCTGCGGAGAATGTATTGTGGAATACACCGGCGGACTGTGTCCGGTGACCCTCTGCGCCAAGAGCCTGCTCAACGGTCCCTGCGGCGGCGCCAAAGACGGCAAGTGCGAGGTCGACCGGGAACGGGACTGCGGCTGGCAGCTCATCTACGACCGCCTCAAAAAGCTGGGTCGGTTGAGCGAGATGGACATCTACCGGGACCCCAAGAACAACTCCCGGTGGAGTCGACCGCGTTCGCTGACCATCGGCGACGGGGATGCGACCTTCAAGTCGCTGGCCGGCGAGCATAAAGTCGCCAGTCGTGGCTAAATGATATTTTCTTTTTATGAGGAGCAGAAACAGATATGAGTAAACTGAAACAAGCACTGGCCAGCGGCAAATTCGTGGTAACGGGTGAAATCGGTCCGCCCAAGGGCGTTGGACTGGACAAATGCCTGCACGATGCCGAAATGATAAAAGACTACGTGACCGCGATTAACGTCACCGACCTCCAGAGCGCGGTCCTGCGCATCGGCTCGATGGCCGTCTCGGTGAAACTAATCGAACACGGTCTGGAGCCGGTCTACCAGCTTACCTGTCGCGACCGCAATCGCCTCGCCCTGCAGTCCGACCTTCTAAGTGCCTGGGCGCTGGGTATCGAAAACGTGCTGTGTCTTACCGGCGACCACCCCATTTTGGGCGACCACACCGAAGCCAAGCCCGTCTATGACCTCGATTCCGTGCAACTCCTCAAGGCCGCCAGCACATTGAACGGGGGACACGACCTGGGTGACCATGAGCTGGAAAGCAAGCCCGACTTTTTCCTCGGTGCGGTGGTGACGCCGGCCGCGGAACCGGTAGAGCCGCAGGTCATCAAGATGAGGAAGAAAATAGCTGCCGGAGCCGTGTTCTTCCAGACCCAGGCCATTTACGAACCGGACAAATTCGAAAGCTTTATGAACCAGGTGCAGGGTCTGAAGGTGCCGGTTATCGCCGGCATCGTCATCCTCAAGAGCGCCGCCATGGCGGAATTCATGAATAAAAACGTGGCCGGCATTAACGTGCCCCAACCCATTATCAAGGAGCTGGCGGACACCAGCAAAGAAGACCGCAAGAAAAAAGCCGTGGAAATCACGGCGCGCATTATCAAGCAGGTCAAACCGTTCTGCCAGGGGGTCCATATCATGCCGCTCGGGTGGGACGACCTGGTGCCGACAGTTATCCAGCAGTCTGGATGCGGTTAGTCGGCTAAGCAGACCCGAATTCTGCCTTTAATTATCGTGGGGTATATGTTTAAAAGAGGGGCTTTCGCCCCTCTTAAACACCCTGTTTAGTGGTATTGGCGTCCCCCTTTGAAACAGGGGGGATTTTTCTCGCCCTTTACGTCCGCCCGAACTCCCGCTCCAGCTGTGCCGCGCTTAGCTTGATGATGGTGGGTCGACCGTGCGGGCAGGTATGGGGGTTGTCCGACGCCTCCAGCTGGCGCACCAGCGACTGCATTTCCTCTTCTGTTAAGACCTGGCCGCTTTTAATGGCACCATGGCAGGCAATCGATGCCGTCATTTGCTCCTCCCATTTACTCCGCTCCTCCCCGGCCAGCGCGTCCAGCAGCTCCTTAAGCATCGTCGACCAGTCGTCGGCGGCGATTGCCGGCACCGTCCGCACCAGATAGGTGCGTTCGCCAAAGGACTCCACCCCGAAACCGAAGTCGGCCAGCGGTTCGAGGCACGACTTCATCATCGCGTCCTGTCGCGGCGTCACCTCGAGGGTCGCCGGCTCAAGCAGTCCCTGCACCTCCGGCTGGTTCTGCTCCCTCTGCCGCCTGACGCGGTCGTAGCGCACCCGCTCGTGCGCCGCGTGCTGGTCGATGAGGTAAAGTCCTTCCGGTCCCTCGGCGACGATGTAGGCGCTCATGACCTGCCCCACCACCCTTAAGACCGGCAGGGACGACAGCAGGGTCGGTGCCGACTTGCCCGGTGTCGGTTCACTCTTTTCACTCTCGGTCGAGGTCCCCCACAGCGACTCCATTTTATAGGACGGGGTCGGTTTGTAGGGCGCGGCGACATCCTCCACCTGGCGTACCGGCATCTGCGACGTCAGGGCCTGCCTGACCGCCCGCTGCACCGCCCGGAAGACCTCCCCCTCGTTGTGGAACTTGACCTCGCTCTTGGCGGGGTGAATATTGACGTCCACCTCGTCGGGCGGCAGGGCGATATCGATGACCGCCACCGGGTGCCGGCCGGTCATCAGCAGTCCGCTGTAGGCCTCCTCCACGGCGTAGGCGAGGGTCCGACTGTTCACCCAGCGTCGAT
>DAOULS010000067.1:0-19212 GCA_034418415.1 Dehalococcoidales bacterium
GGGAACTTATTTATGCCATGACAGGGCGTGCTGGGAGCAGGCTTTAAAAAGCCAGCAACTGCAGCATGCTTTAAAAATAAAAATAACATCCCAAAACCTGGAACGACTCAATAAAGACGGAGAAAAATTGCTAAAGGAGTCGACTATTGGCTAGAGCCAGCAAACCGAGAAAAACCGCCAGCAAACCGAGGAAAACCGCCAGTAAAGCGGGAAAGGCCGTCAGCAAAGCGGGAAAAGCCGTCAGCAAAGCGGCGGAGAAATCGGTCAAGGAACCGGAAAAGGACGAAACTCCGGTCATCAACCTGCCGCGCTCGATCAGCGTACGCCAGCTGGCGGAAATGCTGGATATCGATGCTATTAATATAATCAAGCAACTGATGCGTAACGGCATCATGGCCAATATCAACCAGGTCATCGACTTCGACACAGCCGGCTCCATAGTCACCAGCTTCGGCTATAAGCCGCACCTGGCACCGATTAAAGACCAGCTGATGGCCAGCGCCGCCGAGGAAAGCAAGCGACTCAAGCGGAAGTACGGCAAAGAAGCGGATAACCTGATAGAGCGTCCGCCGGTGGTCACCGTCATGGGGCATGTCGACCACGGCAAGACCAAACTGCTCGACGCTATACGCAAGACCAACGTCGTCGATTCCGAAGCCGGGGGCATCACCCAGCACATCGGTGCCTATCAGGTAACTATAGACGGACAAAAAATTACATTTCTGGACACCCCCGGTCATGAAGCCTTTACCGCCATGCGCGCCCACGGAGCCAACATCACCGATGTGACCATCCTGGTGGTGGCCGCCGACGACGGCGTAATGCCCCAGACCAAGGAAGCCATCAATCACGCCCGGGCGGCGGAAGTGCCTATTGTGGTGGCGATTAACAAGATAGATAAGGACAATGCCAACCCTAATCAGGTAAAGCAGCAGCTTACCGAAGCCGGTCTGGTGGTCGAGGAGTATGGCGGCGACACCGTATGTGTAGAAGTCTCCGCCAAGGAAAAGAAAGGCATTAAGGAACTGCTCGAAAGCGTGCTGCTGGTGGCGGAGATGGAAGAACTGAAGGCAAACCCCAATCAGCCTGCGGCCGGCGTCGTTATCGAAGCTGAAAAAGACAAGACGATGGGGCCGCTGGCCACCGTGCTCATACAGTCCGGCACTTTGAAAGAAGAAGACACTGTGGTGGTCGGGATGACGTGGGGCAGGGTGAGAGCCATGTTCAACGAGACGCGCAAGCGTATCAAGAAGGCCGAACCGTCCATGCCGGTGGAAATACTGGGGCTGGGTGAAGTACCGAAGGTGGGGGACACGCTGACAGCTGTCAGCGACGAACGCCACGCCCAGGCGATACTTACCAGGAAACGCACCGAACTGGAACAAACGGCCTTAGAGAAGAAAGCGGTCAATCTGGATACTCTTTACGACCAGATAAGCACCGGCAGGGTTAAGGAACTCAATGTCATCCTGAAGACGGACGTTCAGGGCAGTATCGAGCCTATCATGAACTCACTGGAGCGCCTGGGGACGGATGAAGTTAAGGTAAGGATAATACACAACGCCCCCGGTAACATCACCGAAAGCGACGTCATGCTGGCGGCAGCGTCCAACGGACTAATCATCGGTTTCAACGTCAGCGCCAGCGAAGGAGCGCGCCGCCTGGCTACCAGCACCAGCGTGGACATACGTTTCTACGATATTATCTACAATCTAATCGACGACGTTGATAAAGCGCTGAAAGGACTGCTGGAACCCAAGCTTGTTGAAGTAATCGAAGGGCAGGCAGACGTAAGGGCAGTCTTCTCGGCCGGCAAAGGAACCAAAGCCGCCGGCGTATTGGTCACCGAGGGCAGGGTGACGCGCAACGTTCCCGTAAGAGTGAAGCGGGGCAAAGAGACACTGGTCGAATCGACGGTATCCAGTCTCAAGCGCTTCAAGGACGACGCCAAAGAAGTAGCCGCCGGCTATGAGTGCGGCGTAGGCGTTAAGGACTTTAACGACTTCAAGGTCGGTGACGTTCTGGAATTCTATAAAATGGAGAAGTCCGGCAAATAACACACCGCCGGAACCAATATCATGTCCCACCGCATCGAACGCGTTAATACACTCCTGCGCCGTGAAATCAGCGAGCTTATCCAGCAGGAGCTAAGAGACCCCCGCCTGACCGAATTTATCGCCGTGACGGAGGTGGACACCTCGCTCGACCTTCAACATGCTAAAGTCTATATCAGCAGCATCAGTGGACAGCAGGAAGAGCAAAAAATCATGGCAGCTTTAAATTCGGCGGCCGGTTTCCTGCGTAAAGCACTGGCCAGCAAAGTGAGATTACGCTACACGCCGGAACTGCACTTCTTCTGGGACAACTCCATCGAGCACGGCGACCATATCCTGCGCTTAATCGACGAAGTGACGCACAAAGATAATCCCGAACTTACTTAAATAATACCTCATAGTTATTTCATTTCATTATTAGTAAAAGGACTTATTTTGGACGGTATTTTAAATATCAACAAACCTGCGGGCAAGACCTCCTTCGGGGTGGTGGCGGTGGTAAGGCGCCTGACCGGCGAACACCGCACCGGACATGCCGGAACGCTCGACCCCGATGCCACCGGCGTGCTGCCGGTATGCCTGGGACAGGGAACACGCATCGTCGAATTCCTCATGGACACCAGCAAGACCTACCTTGCCGGGGTCGAACTGGGCCAAGCCACCGACACCCATGACGGCTCCGGGCAAACCATATACCAGGGTGATATTTCAGGCATCGATACCGGCAAGCTGGAGCAGGCACTGGCGCAATTCCGGGGCAATATCGAGCAAATACCGCCAATGTACAGCGCCGTCAAGCACAAAGGGCAGCCGCTTTACCGTCTGGCCAGGGCGGGTGTTGCCGTACAGAGGAAGAGTCGGAAGGTAACCATACACCGGCTGGAACTGATATCCTGGCAGCCGCCGCTGGCGACCCTGGAGATAGAATGCAGCAAAGGGACCTATATACGCTCGCTGGCACACGACCTCGGGGAGGGGCTGGGGTGCGGGGCTTATCTAAAAACCCTAGTGCGCACACGCTACGGCATTTTCGATGTCAAGGACGCCGTCTCCTTAGAGCAGCTGGAGGAGGCTATTAAGAAGGGCGACTGGCAGCAATATCTCTACCCCATCGACAGCGTACTGCAAGATATCCCGGCGCTAACGGTCGATGAGAGTGAAGAAGCGGCGATAAAGACAGGCAGTAAGATTCAAAAGAATGAAGACACTAACGATGATAATCAAGGGAAATACCGCCGGGCATACAGTCGAGACGGCCGTTTCCTGGCGATACTGACACAAGATAATGACAGTGGTGGTTGGCGACCGAAAAAGGTGCTGATTTAAAGTAACGAACGAACAGGGGAAATAAAGGGTCATTTTATTACTAATTGTTAATCGCTCAATCTTGACAGCCTGCTCTTAAAGAGAGTATAGTGCATCGGATACCATTTGTAGCTGAATAGACATCCGTTTCCAGTGTAAAGTCTTCTTAAGAAAGGGGTAGTGAACTAAAAATGGGGAAAATTAACGTGGCAATTATCGGCGTGGGTAACTGCGCCTCTTCCCTGGTACAGGGAGTATATTACTACAAAAACGCCAAGGATGACGAAAAAGTGCCGGGCCTCATGCACGTGAACCTGGGCGGCTACCATATCTCCGACGTCAACTTTGTAGCTGCCTTCGATGTGGATAAAAACAAGGTGGGCAAAGACCTGGCGCAGGCAATCTACGCCAAGCCCAACAATACCTATAAGTTCTGCGAAGTGCCCCCGACCGGCGTCAAGGTAAGCCGGGGCATGACGCATGACGGACTGGGCAAGTACCTCTCGGAAATCATCCAGAAAGCCCCACCCCCAACTGTGGATATAGTCAAGGTGCTCAAGGAGACCAAGACCGACGTGGTACTGAACTACCTGCCCGTCGGCAGCGAGATGGCCACCAAGTGGTACGTCGAGCAGGTATTACAGGCCGGCTGCGGCTTCATCAACTGCATTCCCGTTTTCATCGCCAGTCGCAAGGACTGGTCAGCCCGCTTTGCCGACCATGGACTGCCGGTCATCGGCGACGATATCAAGTCGCAGGTGGGCGCGACTATCGTCCACCGCGTGCTGACCAAGCTGTTCGTCGACCGCGGCGTGAAAATGGAAAAGACCTATCAACTGAACTTCGGGGGCAACACCGATTTCCTCAATATGCTGGAAAGGGAGCGCCTGGAATCAAAGAAAATATCCAAGACCGGCGCCGTAACTTCTCAACTGCCTTATAAAATCGACCCCGATGACATACATGTCGGCCCCAGCGATTATGTGCCCTTCCTGCACGACCGCAAGTTCTGCCACATCAGGATGGAGGGCCGCACCTTCGGTGACGTTCCCCTGCTGGTCGAAGCCAAGCTGGAAGTATGGGACAGCCCCAACTCCGCCGGCGTCGTCATCGACGCCATAAGGTGCTGCAAGCTCGCCATGGACCGCGGTCTGAAAGGGGCACTGACCGCGCCTTCTTCCTACTTCATGAAGACTCCGCCGGTACAGTACAGCGATTCCGAAGCCCGCAACAAGGTCGAGGAGTTTATCGCGGCGAACGCGATATCGGTAAAAAAGAAACCGGCTAAAAAACGGGGGGCGAAATAAAGCGGCATGAAAATTGCCCTGGTTTCCCCTTACGACTTCGCTTCACCAGGCGGCGTGGTCAGCCACATATCGTGCCTGGAGCAGCAGTTCACCAAACTGGGGCACGATGTTAAGATAATCGCCCCGGCTTCCAAAGCCGTTTATACCATCGGCGACCGGTTTATCCGCATCGGCACACCACGCCCCATACCGGTCAGCGGCTCCATCGCCCGCATCACCATATCCCTCCGACTGGAGAGTAAGATAAAAGAGGTCTTCGAGCGGGAGAAATTCGATATCTGCCACCTGCACGAGCCCCTGATGCCCACTCTCTGCACGACCATCCTTAGACTCAAGAAATCACCGATGGTGGGCACGTTCCACGCCTCCGGCGGCAAACCCTGGTACAACATGTTCTCGCCCATCGCCAAATGGTACCTCAACCGCTGGTTCCGCAAGCTGGACGGGCGTATCGCCGTGTCACAGGTAGCCCTTTCCTACGTTAAGAAATACTTCGGCTCCGATTACATCATCATCCCCAACGGAGTGGACACGCAACATTTCCACGAAAAGGTGACCCCATTCGATAATTTCAACGACGGCAAGACCAATATTCTCTTCGTGGGGAGACTGGAAACGCGCAAGGGTTTCGAATATCTGCTGGAAGCCTACAAGCTGATCAAACCAGAGGTACCTTCCTGCCGCCTGATACAGGTGGGGCCGGGGGTGCGGCTACGCAAGAAATACGAAAAATTCGTACGACAGTACGGGCTGCCGGACGTGAGTTTCCGGGGCTACGCAGCCTATAAAGACTTGCCGAGATATTACAAGACAGCGGACATTGTCTGTTTCCCGGCAACGGGTCGTGAGAGCCAGGGTATCGTATTACTGGAAGCGATGTCCGTCGGCAAGCCAGTCATCGCATCGGACATCGACGGCTATTCCAGCGTCCTCAACGACGGCGTGGAGGGCATAGCCGTACCGCCCCGAGACCCCTACCAACTCGCCGAAGCTATTCTAAGGCTTTTGAAGAACAAACAGCTAAGGCAACAGATGGGCAACAGGGGCATACCCCGCGCCCGCGAGTTTGATTGGGAGATTATCGCCGGCAAAGTGCTGGACGTATATAATAACGTTTTGAGCAATATCAGCCAGTCCGCCGCAAAAACGCCGTAAGAAACCCGAAGACCAATGCTATTTCAGGATAAAACCGAATTATGACCAGAATGGACTCATGCCGTAAAGCCATCGCCGAACGTATAGCCGGACCGATAGTCAACGTCCTCGCCAGGACGCCGCTGACACCAAATACCATTACCTGGGCGGGGTTTGTTATCACCATCGCGGCCGGAGTGCTGATTGTCACCGAGCACCTGCTCGCGGCGGGGATTGTGGTGCTGGTGGCCGGACTTTTCGACATGCTGGACGGGGCGCTGGCCCGCGCCACCGGCAAGACTACCCGCTTCGGGGCGATACTCGATTCCACGCTCGACCGTCTTTCAGAAGCTATATTACTGGTGACACTGCTAGCGGTGTTCGCCAAATACGGGCAGATTACCGAAAGCGTCCTGGCGGCGGTGGCGCTGGTGGGCTCCCTGACCGTCAGCTATATCCGCGCCCGGATGGAGGGGCTGGGCATCGAGTGCAAGACCGGACTTTTTACACGTCCGGAAAGGGTTATTATCCTGGCGCTGGGACTGATGCTAAGCCAGTTTAACAACGCCCTGCTGATTACGCTGGCGGTGATTACCTTTTTCAGCTGGATTACCGTTATCGAGCGGATGGTGTACGCCTGGCGGCAGACGCGTTCCTGATATTAAGGAAAAATGCTTTTATTACAAGTGTAAATATGATAGACAACCCATGCCCTTGATGGTAGAATGTATGGGTTTTGTTCAAGGAGGTAAAAATGCCGGTTGTTGCTGTAATCGGGGCCCAATGGGGAGATGAAGGTAAAGGAAAACTCGTTGATATGCTCTCGGAAAAGGCGAAGTACGTGGTACGCTTTTCCGGTGGGGATAATGCCGGCCACACGGTGGTCAATCCACACGGCGTATTTAAGCTGCGTCTCACGCCGTCGGGTATTTTCTACAAAGATACCACCTCAATCATCAGCAACGGCGTCGTTATCAATCCCGCCGTGCTGAACAAGGAAATCGACGACCTGAACAAACGCGGCATAGATACGTCCCGACTGCTCATCAGCGACCGCGCCCACCTCATCATGCCCTACCACATCGTTATTGAGGGGCTGGAGGAAAAAGCCCTGGGGGGCAAAGCCATCGGCACCACGCGCAAGGGCATCGGGCCAGCTTTTGCCGACAAGGTAGCGAGGACAGGCATCAGGGCCGGCGACCTGCTCGACAAGGAAATTTTAAAAGAGAAACTCACCACAGCACTGAAAAACAAAAACAGCCTACTCACTCAAGTCTATTTCGTGGAAGCGCTGTCATTTAAAACCATTTACGAACAGTACTGCAAGTACGCCGACCGCTGGGCACCCAGCATCTGCGATACGTCGATAATCCTGAACGAAGCTATCGCCCGCGGCGAGCCGGTGCTGCTGGAAGGCGCACAGGGCACCCTGCTCGACCCGGACTTCGGCACCTATCCTTTCGCAACTTCTTCGTCGCCGATGTCGGCCGGGGCATGCCTGGGGTCGGGGATTGCCCCCAACAAGCTTACCCACATCCTGGGCGTGTATAAATCATACCAGACAAGGGTGGGCGCCGGGCCCATGCCCACCGAGTTGAACGACGAGACCGGCGACAAAATCAGGGAAATAGCCCATGAATACGGCACGGTAAGCGGTCGGCCCCGTCGCTGCGGCTGGTTCGATGCCGTGGCCGCCCGCATGAGCGCCCGGGTAAACGGGTTCAACAGCATCGCCATCACGCGACTCGATATGCTGGACACCCTGCCACGTGTCAAGATATGCACCGACTATAAAGTCGATGGCGATACAATCAGTGATTTCCCGTCCAGCATCGCCACCCTAGAGAAGTGCCAGCCGGTACTCGAAGACATGCCGGGGTGGCAGGCTCCCACGACCAAGACCCGCGTTTTCAGCGAGCTCCCCAACAAAGCCAAGAAATATATCAAGCGGCTGGAAGAAATCATCGGTTACCCGATAAGCATGATTTCCGTGGGCGAGAGGCGGGAGCAGACCATCGTCAGAAGGTCGCTATTTTAGTCGGGCCCGAAAGAAAATGACGATTATCAGGCCTGCCACGGAGCAAGATATCCCCCGCATCCTGGAGCTATACAGTCAGTTCTCTTTCCAGCCGGGGGACTATCAAGCCGCGCCGCTGGAAGACTGCCGCGAAGCCCTGGAAAAAATGTCGCAGACGCCCGGCTGCAGTCTACTGGTGGCGGAGGAAAACGGGGAGGTGGCCGGCACCTTGTTCCTGGCAATCCTGCCGGGGATGGCGCATAAAACCTCACCTTTCGGGGTGGTGGAATACATGGTGGTGGATGAGAAAAAGCGGCGCCAAGGCATCGGCAGAGCGTTGATGGAACACTGCATGAAACTGGCTAAAGAGACCGGCTGCTATAAGGTAATGTTGACGAGCGACAAGCGACGGGAGGGGGCACATAGGTTCTACGAGTCGGTGGGCTTCCAGGCGTCAGCGCACGGGTTTAGACATTATTTCTAGTACCAAGTTGTAGTTTTTCTTGTCTCTTTTCAGTGATTCTCTTACGGCTTTGTTTACCAGTTCCGAAACCGACTTTGATGTAGCGATAGCTTTAAGCTGCAACGCTTTGTGCAAATCATTATCCAGATAAATAGTAGTCCTCTTAGTTGAGGGAGCCATCATAATACCTCCGTCAATGATGACATTGTAACATCAAAGCGTTATGACGTCAAAACGTCCAAACCTGGATTTCAGCAGTTATATTTGCACACTCAACAGTATTATTCTCCAGGCGATGTCCCCCCTTTAGCTTCCCCTACCCCATAAATGCTATAATTCAGTTGTATGGACATCCTCGCCGGACTGAATCCCGCCCAGCAAGAAGCCGTGGAAGCCATCAACGGGCCGGTACTGATACTGGCCGGGCCGGGCAGCGGCAAGACCCGCGTCATCACGCACCGGGTCGCTTACCTTATCCGGGTGGTGGGGGTGAACCCGCGGCGCATCATGGCGGTGACCTTCACCAACAAAGCGGCACGGGAGATGGAGGAGCGACTCAACAAGCTGGTCAGCGCCTCGGTGAGGGAGCTGACGCTCGGTACGTTCCACGCCATCTGCGCCCGCATCTTAAGACAGGACGGCAAAGCCATCAACGTCGATAAGAATTTCAGTATTTATGACGACGACGACCAGATAAGCCTGATTAAGCGCAGTCTGCAGGACCTGGCGCTCGACCCCAAGCAGTTCGCCCCGCGCGCCTTGCAGTCGGTCATCTCCAGCGCCAAGAGCCAGATGCAGGAGCCGTCCGACCTGCACGGCAAGAGCTACTTCGACGAGGTGACCAAGCGCGTATACGAGCGATATCAAAAGCTGCTGACGGACAGCGCGGCGCTGGACTTCGATGACCTGCTGCTGAAGACGGTGATACTCTTCCGGCAGAACCCGAAGATACTGGAAAGATACCAGCAGCGCTACATGCACATCCAGGTGGACGAGTTCCAAGACACCAACCTGGTGCAGTACGAGCTGGTGAAGCAGCTGGCAGGCAAGTACCGCAACGTGTGCGTGGTCGGCGACCCCGACCAGTCGATTTATTCCTGGCGGGCGGCGGACATCCGCAACATACTCAACTTCGAGAAGGACTTCCCGGACGCCAAGGTGGTCCTGCTGGAGCAGAACTACCGCTCCACGCAGATGATACTCGATGCGGCGACGCACGTGATTTCCGCCAATAAACAGCGCAAGCCCAAGGAGCTGTGGACGGAGAACGAAAAGGGACTGCCCCCCAACGTCATCGAGACGTACTCCGCCGAGGAAGAGGCGCAGTGGGTGGTCAACGAAATCGACAAGCTGGTGCGGAGCGGGGAGGTCAAAAGCGGCGACTGCGCCGTGATGTACCGCACCAATGCACAGTCGAGAGCCCTGGAAGAAGCCTTTATCCGCTACGGCATGCCCTATAAGCTGGTGGCGGGCACACGCTTCTACGAAAGGCGCGAGGTCAAAGACGTCATCGCCTATTTAAGGCTCATCCAGAACCCCTTTGATACGGTCAGTTTAAGGCGGGTCATCAACGTGCCGCAGAGGGGCATCGGCGAGCGCAGCCTGGACGAACTCACCCGCTGGGCGGAGTCGCAGGGCGTCAACGAGTACAAAGCCTTACAGCTTCTGGCGGAGTCGGAGGAAAGCAACGAGGAACTCCCCTTCAGCGCGCGGACGGTCAAGGTGCTGTCCGGCTTCGCGGTGATGATAGAAAACTTCATCGAGAAGAATTGGGAACTGGACATGGTCAGGCTCTTTGACCACGTCGTGGAGAAGTCGGGCTACAAGCAGTACATCACGGGGCTGGTGGATGGGGAGGACCGCTGGGAGAATGTCATGGAGCTACGGGGGGTGGCGCAGGACTACAGAGACCTGCCGGCGGGAGAAGGACTGACGGCTTTCCTCGAAGGGGTAGCACTGGTATCGGACGTGGACGACCTCCCGGAAAAGGTAGATACGGTCACCCTGATTACGCTCCACCAGGCCAAGGGGCTGGAGTTCCCGGTGGTGTTCATCATCGGCATGGAGGAAGGTATCCTGCCGCATTACAAGAGCATCGACGACCCGGCTCAACTGGAGGAGGAACGCCGCCTGTGCTACGTGGGTATCACGAGAGCGAAGAAGAAGGTCTATCTGGTCAGGGCGTTCCGGCGTCGCCTGATGGGCAGCAGCACGGTCAACAAGCCGTCGCGCTTCCTGCTGGACATACCGCCGGAGCTCATCGAAAGGGGCGGGGTAACGGCGAAAGAGGACGAATGGATAGCGGCCGCCGAGGCGAAGGAGAAGGAAATACAGCTTAATGCCGAGCCGCCCGAGTTCAAGGCCGGCGACCACGTGCGGCACGACCAGTTCGGGGAGGGAGTAGTGGTCAACTACCGCAAGACCAAGAACGACGCCGAGGTAGTGGTTGCCTTCGACGGGGCGGGCGTGAAGCGGTTCCTTTTAAGCTTTGCGAAGATTGAAAAGGTTTAGGAGACTTGATGAGATACTGGTGTATTGTCACATCAGAGGAAAATTGGGAAATATGTAAACAGAATCAAATATGGGGAATGGATGCTCGTTACTTCGTGACTTTAGAAAAACACCTAAAATCAGGGGATAAAGCAGTTGTATATACACATGGTGGTAAATTTAGAGCTACTATTGAATTTATCGGAGAATATTTTCATAGCGTAAATGATATAGGCTGGAAAAAAGGCAAAAACAATTTTCTTTTTCCATACAGAATTAAGTTTCGGATACTCCACGAAAGTAAAAATCCTCTGCAAATCTATTATTCCACCGAGGAAATAGGCGATAAAGCAAATATAACTAGACCGAATTTCATTGATAATATCGTATTTATTGCAGACAAGGGAAAAACTTGGAATCAGTATCTTCAAGTTTCTATTATTAATATCACAGAAGAGGATTATAAAAACATATCTAGTGAAATAGAGATTAGATAAACATATTCAACGGGGAGTTTAAGAGGGGCGCAACCCCTCTTTATTATTATTCCCCCTCCCCTTTTTGGTGCACCTCGTCCCAGCGCACCATGCCGTCCTCGATGAGCTGACGGATTTTCTTCTGGACGGGATTTAGCTGGGCGCTCCTGCCCGTCTTTACCTCTAAAATCACGATTTCCCGGGGGTCGTTCTGTGCCAGTCCGGGAAAGACGATTAAGTCGACCGGGCTGCCGATAAAACGCACCTCGGTGGGGTCGTACTGGAAGTCGGGAAAGAAGGGCACCATCTGCTCGGTGAACTTGCCGCCGAGGACGGCGCGACTCTGCATGACGGCCGACTTGCGCGCCTGCGAGATGTCCGCCTGCCATTTCAGACTCTCGGCGTCGCACCAGTCCTTAAAGCGCCGCTCGTAGGTGAGGCGAATGATATAACCGACGACGATAATGACCAGGATAGCGACAACGGCACTGACAGCGATAACAGCGGCGGTTTCCATGACGAGCCTCCTCAATACAAAATATATGTGGAGGGGAAATCCCTCTGTCTCTCCCTTTACGAAAGGGAGACATCCCCACTTATTATTCCAGCCTACACCAGAATGACATTACTGGTTTATTTAACCTTTGGACTTACTGCTGCCGGGCTTGACCAGGGGGATGTTTTTAGCGCAGAGGGGACACTGCTCCGGCGGGTAGGTTATCACCTCGGCGCGGTGGCAGGCATAAAACGGCACGGAGAAGTCGGGCTCCTTAACCGTGCGGTCGACGAGAACGCCGACGCCGACCACGGTGCCGCCCAGCTTTTTCACGGCGGCGATGACCTCGCGCACCGAGTTGCCGGTGGTCATGACGTCGTCGACGACCAGCACCTTCTCCGAGGGGTCGATTTTGAAGCCGCGCCGAAAGACCCGGCCGGAGCCGGAATCGTCCCTTTCAGCGAAGATGGCGCGGACGCCAAGCTGTCGCGCGGTCTCGTAGGCAAGGATGATGCCGGGGGTGGTGGGGCCAGCCACGACCTGCGCCCCGCTCTTACGAAAGCGGTCGGCAATCATGCGGCACAGCTTTTCCGTGTATTCGGGGTACTGAATGACCAGCGATTTTTCCCAGTAAACCGGAGAGTGCAGGCCGGAGGCAAGCAGGAAATGACCCTTGAGTAAAGCCCCCGACTTCTCGAACATCCGCTCAACGGTATCGGTCATGTCCATCGCTCCTTATACCATATAAAAAGGGTCGGACGGCGTGTCAGGTAGAGTTAGCCGCGACCACTATCTGGTCATTCAAAGGGAAGTTGGGCACCATGCCCCAATCGGAGGGCGGCCAGGTAATCAGCCAGGCTTTGCCGATGATGTTATCGCGCGGCAGGAGCCAGCCGCGATGAGAATCATTGCTGATATCACGGTTATCACCGAGCACGAAGTAACTGTCCTCGGGCACGGTTCTCTGGGTCAGGGAATAGGTGAAAGAGCGCTTGACGTAGGGCTCATCAAGTCGATTACCGTTAACGTAAACGATACCCTGCACTACTTCAACGGTGTCGCCGGGGAGTCCGACGATACGCTTGATATACTCCTCATCGCTGCCGTCGGGGGCACTGAAAACAACCACATCGCCGCGCTGCGGCTCGCCGAACCAGTAAACCGCCTTGACCACCACCACACGCTGACCCTCATACAGACCGGGTTCCATACTGGACTGATAGACCTCATAGGTCTGTATAGTTGCCCTGGCCGCGAAGAAGATAGCCAGCGCCAGCACGATGGTGATGATTATTTCACGTACCAGTGGTCTGGTTAAAAATTGCCAAATCAACTCAAGTTCAATTATACTCCATTTCCACTCGTCCCGCTAGTGTAACGGGCCACCGGTGAAATCGACCTTGCGAAAAAAAACCGAAGGTATTAGGATAGAATAAGCATAACTATTCCCCAGCAAAATTACAGATGAAAAGGTTTACGGCGCTACTGAAACGGATTCCCGTTCTGTCCTACATACTGGTGGGGCTTTTTGTAGTACTGATAATAATCGCCTGTTTCATCGGCATCGACAGCGACCAGGGCGTCCTGGTGGGGTGGCTGGGAGTCATATTTTTACTAGCGGAAATAACCCGGCGCTGGCGCAAGGAGTGGCACTTCCTCCTCCTGATTGTGGGGGCGATTGTGTTTTCCATCATCCTGTCCGGCTTATCCGAAGCAGTCGTTAATCCCCTGGTCGAGAAAATAGGCGGCGAGGCCGGTCTGCAGAGTGAGGGGCTGAAAATATTCCACCAGACAATCGCCGGTATTCTCACGCTGGTACCGATAATAGCCATCATCTACGGAATACTGGGCGCTATCACTTTATTCGTCCTCCGCCTGATAATATTATGCCGCAAAAAAATATCCGAAAAAACTTGACTATTGGGGTAGTTTTGGTTTATCTTTTACCAAGACACACTAGGTATAATCTTCTATCAGAGAGGTAAAATAGTGGAAGCAGTCTGCACGGCCTGGCTGGCAGCATCAGCCTTTACCCTGGGTGCGATTCCTTTTTCCGTAATCATCGGACATCTGCTGCTGAAGAAAGATATCACCGGATACGGGGACGGGAACCCCGGGGCCGCCAACGTTTTCCGCGCCGGCAACGTGGGGATAGGGCTGCTGGCGGTAGTCCTGGATGTTGCCAAGGGAGTGCCATTTGTCTGCATAGCGCACGCCGTTTTCGGGCTTTCCCCGGCCTCGGTCGTTATTGTTGCCGTAGCGGCGGTGCTGGGCCACGCATTTTCGCCATTCCTGCACTGGCAGGGGGGCAAAGCCGTGGCGGTCACCTTCGGGGTAATGCTGGGGCTACTGCCACAATACGACGTTCTCCTCGCTTTCGTCATCGCCATGCTGCTGTGCTTTATTTTTGTGAAAATCGATGCCTGGAAAATCATCATCGGGGCTACCGGCACGCTGGCCTACCTAGCCATCGTCAAAGGCAATTCCTGGGAGCCGCTGCTGATGTTAAGCATACTGGTAATACTGGTGATTAAGCACTCCGGCGAGCTGAATTCTTTCCCCAGCTTCCGAGCAAATCCGTTCCACCGCGTCCAGCGCAATTAAACCGACCCTCCGACAAGGATAAAGATAATGATATACCAGATAGTTATCGCGGGGATTCTGGTCGTAATCCTGATAAACCTGTTACTCAATTTAAGGAACCTGCGCAAGCCTGACCGCAACGCCAAGGTCCCCCAGCCGGCGCCGCTTATCTCCGTCCTTATCCCGGCCAGGAACGAGGAGACAAACATACGCACCTGCCTGGAATCCCTCCAGAAGCAGGACTACCCCAATTACGAGATACTGGTGCTTGACGATAACTCCACAGACACCACCGCCGCCATCGTCAATGAAATGGCGTCCGGCGATAAACGAATCAAGCTGCACTTCGGCGAGCCGCTGCCGGAAGACTGGGCGGGGAAATGTTTTGCCTGCCACCAGCTTGCCCAGAAAGCCAGGGGCGACTGGCTTCTATTCGTCGATGCCGACACGAGACACGAGCCGCACATGCTGCGCAGCGTGCTTGCCCTGGCGATGGAGTTCAAGACCTCGCTGCTTTCCGGCTTCCCGCGGCAGCTGGCGACATCATTCGCCCAGAAAGTAATCATGCCGGTGTTCTACTTCATCCTGCTGGGGTGGCTGCCGCTCTGGTGGCTGCACCGCTCGAAAACGCCGAAGCCCTCCATGGCAATCGGGCAGTACTTTTTCTTCTCCGCCAGTGAGTACCGGCGCATCGGCGGGCATGAAGTAGTAAAATCGAGACTAGTGGAAGACGTGTGGATGGGAATCGAGGTCTCCAAGCACGGCGGACGCCACGTAGCGGTCGACCTCTCCAGCGTGGCTTCCTGCCACATGTACCGGGACCTCGGAGAAATGTGGCACGGACTGGGCAAGTCCATCTATTCGGTGGCCGCCATGGCACCCGTGGGGATACTGGCGATAATAGCGGTTGCCTGCTTCCTCTACATAGCGCCTTTTTACTGGTTCTTGAATGGATTTTTCATAGCCTCGGAGCCCCTTTTATGGCGCGGGATAGTAGTGTTGCAGGTCTGCCTGATGTTTTTCATGCGCTGGCTGGTGGACAGTCGATTCCGCGAGCCGTCTATCTCGATGTGGTTCCATCCCATCGGCCTCATGTTCTACGTTATCAACGTGATATATTCCTGGTTAAGATGGCTGACGGGCGCCGGCGTTACCTGGAAAGAGCGGTTCTACGGCAAGGAATCGACGGTAGAGTAAACTAAAAAACCTTACTCAAGCTTACCCGCCTGTTCCAGCGACTGCATAATATCAGGATTTGCCCTGGGGTCCTCACCCGTAAAGAAACTCGACGATGGATAGCCTAATTCAAGTTTGATAGTATTTTTCCGAACATTAAACGACGGCACCCAGATGGTCACGCCGTCAAAGGACTGCGAGGATAAAGGAGTCCAGAAAGCGCCCCAGTAAACCGGCGACCTATCAACGCAGACCACAAAGCTCTTACCGGAAGTGGGAACCTGCAAATCCATGACGCGTTCATAAGCCTCCGTGGTCAGTTTAATTTCATGGTTCCGCACGGTGTATGAAATAATATCGTCGATGGATATTACAGGCTCATCGGCGATGTTGACATAGCTCAATTTTTCCATTTGCGAGACGGGAATATCGTCTTTAGTGAGGTAAACGGCAAAGCCTTCCGAGCTTATAGATTCCCGCGGCGAACCGCAGCTGTAAAAAACAAGCGGCGTTAATAGACAAACAGCCACCAACGCCGCTAAAAGAGACTTTTTCATTTTTACGCTTTGAGGTCAATCGTGTGGTTTTTAAGCTCCGTCAGAATCTTCCCGGCTTCTTTTTCCGTGGCGGGGACGAGGGGCAAACGGGGACTGCCCACCCTGAAGCCGAGGTAGTTAAGGGCGCACTTGATGGGGGCGGGGCTGGGGGCGGAAAACAGGACGTTAACCAGCGGCACCAGCCTGCGGTGGATGGCAGCCGCCTCCTGAATCCTGTCGGCGAGAATAAGGTCCATCATCTTCTTGTACTGCCTGCCGCACAGGTGCGTCGCCACCCCGACTACGCCGTAGCCCCCCATCGCCATAATGGCGAAAGTATCGTTATCATTACCGCTCCAGACATGGAAATCCTGGCTGGAATTACTGATAGTCTGGGCGACAAGGTCCATTTTACCGCTGGCTTCCTTGACGCCGACGATATTTTTAAACTGGCTCAACCTGGCGATTGTCTCCCAGGTCATGGCAACCACGACGCGGCCGGGTATGTTGTACATGATAATAGGCAGGCTGGTGCATTCGGAGACAGCCTTGAAATGCTGATAAATGCCCTCCTGGTTGGGCTTGTTATAATAGGGAACGACCGAAAGACAGGCATCGACGCCGATTTTCTCGGCTTTCTCGGTGTTTTCCACGGCTTCCCTGGTGCTGTTCGAGCCGGTGTATGCCACCAGCGTGGGCCCGTCGCCCACCGCCGACTTCACCTCGCTGAAGATGCGCATCTCCTCGTCCCAGGAGAGTGTGGGCGCTTCACCGGTGGTCGCCGCGAGGACCAGTCCATCGTTACCCGAATTCAATAAAGCCTTAGCCAGCTTTTTGGTCTGCTCGTAGTCAACATCCCCGTTGTCTTTGAACGGAGTTACCATTGCCGTTAAACATCGTCCCAGAGTCTTCATCGTGAACAGCCTCCTCAAGTTATTTCACGGTGCTTTTTTATCATAAACCGAGCAATTTGTCCAGACCGTAGATAAAGCCCTTCTGCTTGACCACCGCTTTGACGGCCAGCATGACGCCGGGCATATAGCACTCGCGGTTGATGGTATCATGGCGGATTTTCAGGGTCTGACCGGCCGTGCCGAAGATAACCTCCTGGTGCGCCATCAAACCCGGCAGACGCACGCTGTGGATACTGATACCCTCGACGGTCTGGCCGCGACTGGGGGTGGGTTCTCCGGCGGCGGGGGGCAAAAAGGGCCTGCCGCGGGCTTCCGCCATAGCGCGGGCGGTCATTAAGGACGTCCCCGAAGGGGCATCCAGCTTCTTATCATGGTGGAGCTCGACGATTTCCGCGTGGTCGATAAACTTGCCGGCGATTTTCGCCAGGTGAATCATCAGCACCGCACCGAGGGCAAAGTTAGGCGCCACCACGATGCCGATTTCGTTAGCCTCGGCGAGCTTCTGCATTTCCTCAAGCTCGTCGGCAGAAAAACCGGTAGTGCCGATGACCAGATTAACATTGTGCTTCGCCGCCGTACGCAAGGCGGGCATGGACGCTTTAGCAATAGTAAAATCCACCATGACGTCAGGCTGGCAGGTATCCAGCATGGCAGCCAAATCGGCGGAAAAGGGCACCGAACCGGAGCCGTCCGCCAGCGCCAGCGAGTTACCGGACACCTTAAGGTCGACGGCGCCCACCAGCTCCGTTTCCGGTTCCTGGCATACGGCTTTAACGACCTCCTGCCCCACCCTGCCGGCCGCTCCATGGACTAATACCTTAATCTGTGACATAGCAGTTCACCTCACAAATAAGATTGGGAAATTAGTCGCGTTTATAGGGCGGCTTCGAATAACCGCGGTCGGGCCTCGACGGGCGGTTGCCGGAATAGCGGGGACGGTTGCCATAGCCCGAAGAGCCGCCGCGCTTATCGCGGTAGCCGGAAGACCTTGGGGCCGGGGTGCTGGGTCGGGGCTTATCGGAGTCCTTCTCGAAAAGCGCCCGGCGGGAAAGGTTAACCCTGCCCATGTTATCAATATTGATTACCTTGACGGTGACTTCGTCACCGATTTTTACCTCGTCTTCAACCTTGCCGACGCGGTAGTCCGCCAGCTCGCTGATATGCACCAGTCCTTCTTTACCGGGGAGGATTTCCACCATCGCGCCGAAATTGAGGATGCGACTGACCTTGCCGGTGAAGATATCACCGACCTGCGGGTCGCGGGTGAGACCCTCGATAATGTCGATAGCCTTTTGCGTCGCCTCCATATCCGGCGAGCCGATGATGACCGTGCCGTCATCTTCGACGTCGATAGTGGTCTTGGTAGCCTCAATAATAGAGCGGATGGTCTTGCCGCCGGTGCCGATAACCGCCCCGATTTTAGCGGGGTCGATTTTCATCTTGGTCATTCTGGGGGCATAGAGGCTGACATCGGGCCGGCTGGCGGCGATAGCCTCATGCATCTTGTCCAGAATAAACATTCGGGCATCTTTGCCCTGCGTGAGTGTTTTTTCCACAATCTCCAGGGAAATTCCCTCGAGCTTGGTGTCCATCTGAATGGCGGTAATGCCTTCCTGGGTGCCAGCGATTTTGAAGTCCATGTCCCCGTTGAAGTCCTCGATGCCCTCAATATCGGTCAGGATGGCGTATTTGCCGTCGTCCCCGGTAACCAGTCCCATAGCGATGCCTGCCACAGCCTTCTTGACCGGCACACCGGCGTCCATGAGTGAAAGACTGCCGGCGCAGACGCTAGCCATCGAGGTGCTGCCGCTGGAGCTCAAGACCTCCGAAACGAGCCTGATGGTGTAGGGGAAGTCCTCGACGGTGGGCAGGACGGTCACCAATGCGCGCTCGGCGAGAGCGCCATGACCAATCTCGCGGCGGCCGGGCGAGCCTACCCGCCTGACCTCACCGGTGGAAAAGCCGGGGAAGTTATAGTGGTGGATGAAACGCTTGCTTTCCTCCAGGCCCAGCCCGTCGAGCATCTGCTCCTTGCGGGTAGAGCCTAATGTGGTGATGGAAAGCACCTGGGTCTGCCCGCGAGTGAACATGCCGGAGCCGTGGGTGCGGGGCAGCAGCCCCACCTCACAGGTAATGGGGCGGACTTCAGTTAAGGAGCGCCCGCTGATGCGCTTGCCTTTTTTAAGCACGTCAGCCCTGACTTCCTCTTTAACTTTAGCGTCGATAGCGGCGGCGATTTCAGCCTCCGTGACGTCTTCACC
>DAOULS010000068.1:0-19397 GCA_034418415.1 Dehalococcoidales bacterium
GACGAATTGCAGGGCGTTATCGGCCATGAAATCGCCCATATCAAGAACCGCGATGTCCTCCTCATGGCGATTACCGCCGTCATGCTGGGCACTATCGTCATTCTCTCCTGGTACGCCTCGCGTTTTCTGTTATTCGGCGCGATGACCGGCGGCGGCAGGAGGTCTTCTTCACGCGGCGGCGGTGGCGGTGCCCAGGCTATTATCCTCATTGTCGGCCTTGTCCTGATGATTCTGGCGCCTATCTTGGCGCAGCTTATCTACTACGCTATCTCCCGTAAGCGAGAATACCTCGCCGATGCCTCCTCCGCCCTCTATACCCGCTATCCGGAGGGCCTGGCGTCGGCGCTGGAAAAAATAGGGGCATCCACCCGCCATCTGAAGTCCGCCAACCAGGCTACCGCCCCCATGTACACCGTCAACCCCCTGAATAAAGAAGGGAGGAGAGTCTCCGACCTCACCAGTACCCATCCCCCAATATCGGAGAGAATACGCATCCTGCGCTCCATGGCCGGCGGCGCTTCCTTCGCCGACTATAATGATGCCTACCGCAAGGTACGTTCCGGCAAGCAGGGCATTATCTCTAAAAACACCGCTACCGCCGTGGGTGTGGTGGGTGTCAGGGAGGCATCGCTTTCGGTTCCCGGAGAATTGGCGCTTGCCCCGGGCAAAGGCGCCGGCAGGACGGCCCCCGGCACGCACGATGGCTCCGACCTCATGCTGCGCCTTGATAAGTGGCGCACGGTGGACTGTGAGTGCGGCGCCAGGTGGAAGGTCCCGCCGGGCTTTAGGGACGATAATATACTCTGTACCCGGTGCGGACGTAGAATAAGACTTTAGGGAAACGGACTAATCGGAAAAAGACTCGATTCGCGTCGGTGGCTTTTTTCTTTAACTATAGTGATGGCACTGGACCTGCTGCGTGCCGATTGTCTTCATCTCCGGTATTTCTTTGGAGCATATATCCATTGCCTCGGTGCAGCGGGTGTGGAAGCGGCAGCCGGGTGGAGGATTTATAGGAGAAGGCATTTCACCGGATAAGATAATTTGCCTGGCGCCCTTATCGGCATCCTCTGGTAGTGTAAGCTGCGAAGCTGATATCAAGGCTCTGGTATACGGATGTAATGGTTTCTCGAAGAGTGTTTCTGTATCTCCGTATTCTACCAGCTGCCCCAGGTACATAATAGCCACGCTGTGGCTCATATATCTGACTGTTGCCAGGTTATGGGCGATTACTATATAGCTAAGTTTATATTGTGTCTGCAGGTCTTTCAGCAGGTTCATTATTTGCGCCCGGATGGATACATCTAGGGCAGAAACGGGCTCATCCAGTACCAGCAGGTCTGGATTTAAAGCCAGCGCACGCGCTACGGCGATGCGTTGCCTCTGCCCGCCGCTGAATTCATGCGGATAACGGTTAATTCCCTCGGGGTCGATGCCTACCTGGTCCAGTAAGCTACCCACTTTATTAAAAACTTCTTTCTTTTTCATCTTGGTGTTTACAAACAGGGGTTCGCCGACAACTTCACTTATCCGCATCCTCGGGTCCATTGAGCTCCAGGGATTCTGCATTACAGACTGGACCTTGGGTTTGTATTTAGTTTTAAGCTCCGCGTGGGAAAACTTATAAACATCCTTCCCTTCGAAAAGTATGGTTCCGGAAGTTAATGTTTCCATCAGTAATATTGCCTTGGCGATGGTAGTCTTCCCCGCGCCCGATTCCCCGACCAGACTTAATGTCTTGCCGTCTTCGACGGTGAAAGAGACCCCATCGACGGCTCTGACCCAGCCTACGGTACGCTGCAAAAGTCCCTTCGTAACCGGGTAGTGCTTAACGATATTGCGTGCTTCCAGCAGTACTTCTGACATGCTCTACTTTACCCTCCAGCAGGACACGGAATGGTTTTCATCTAGTTTTACCTCTGGCGGTTCTTGCTCCTTACAAATATCCATCGATACATGACAACGCGGCTGGAAACGGCAGCCCGGGGGTAACCGGAACAGCGAAGGCGGCTGCCCCTCGATGGAGAATAGCCGGTCGTCTTTTCTATCCAGACGGGGTACGGAGTTAATCAGTGCACTCGTATAAGGGTGCTTGGGCGCTTTTATAATGTCCCGCGTTGATGCTGTCTCGACGATTTTACCGGCATACATAACGCCCACTCTATCGCATATTCTGGCTACCACCCCGAAATCGTGTGTGATGAAAATTATGGCTACGTTCGTCTTCGCCTGGATATCTTCAAACAACTCTATATATTGGGCTTGTATAGTCGCATCGAGAGCCGTCGTAGGTTCATCGGCAATCAATAGACGCGGCCGGCATGACATCGCAATCGCTCCCACTACCCTCTGTCTCATCCCTCCGCTCATCTGGAACGGGTATTCCTTGATACGTATTTCCGGTTCCGGAATTCTCAATAACCTCAATGAAGACACTACTTCAGGCTCAATCATGTTTTCAGGAAGGTGCTGGTGCAGCCTTACCGATTCGGCTATCTGGTCGCCGACAGTATACACGGGATTAAGGGATGACATCGGGTCCTGCAGTATCATTGATATCATCTTCCCCCGGTATGCCCTCATTTGTTTCCTGTTTAGCTCCAGGAGGTTTTTCCCTTCCAGGATTATCTTTCCCGCTGTAACATAACCGCCTGGTTCCGGGAGTAAGCGCATTATTGAAAGCCCCGTTACTGATTTTCCGCAGCCGGACTCGCCCACTATGCCGAAGGTCTCTCCCTCCCGCACGTAGAAACTCACCCCGTCCACGGCTTTAACCTCACCAATCCTTGTAAAGAAAGAGGTATGGAGGTTTTCTACCTGGAGTACGATGTTGCTCATAATTGTCTCAACCTCGGGTCCATCTTATCGCGGAGCCAGTCTCCCAGGAAATTGCCGGAAAGCACTACCAGACCGATAAGTATGCCGGGGAATGTGGAAATCCACCAGGCTAAATCAAGGTCGTTTCTGCCGTCGGATACCATCGAACCCCAGGAGGGCATAGGTGCCGGTATGCCTACGCCGAGATAGCTCATTCCGGATTCCGCCAGTATCATGGTGCCCACGTTAAGCGTAACACCTATTATCAGGATATTCATGATATTGGGGAAAATATGGCGGAACATGATTCTCCACGGAGATGCACCGATTACCTGTGCCTGGAGTACATAATCGGAATTGCGTATTCTTAAGGTCTCTCCGCGTATGATACGCGCGTAGCCGGACCAGCCCAGTACTGATAATGCGAAAATAACGGTAAAAAATCCTGGACCAAGACTCACAGCCAGCAATATTGCTAAAAGAAGCATGGGAAATGCCATGGCTATATCGGTTATCCTCATGATAAAGGCGTCCATACGCCCTCCCATGTAACCTGCTATTATTCCTAGAACAGTTCCTATAACAGCCGTTATGGCTATCGCCAGGAGTGACACGCTAAGCGATATCCTTGCTCCCCAGATAGCGCGGCTCAAAACGTCTCTTCCCAGTGTATCTGTTCCTAGGATGTGTTTCATTGAGCCGCCCTCCATAAAAGCTGGCGGCGTTCTCCTCTCCGGAAGATTCGTTTCATCGTAAGGGTAGGGAGCCAGGAAATTAGCGAATGCTGCGGTAAAAAACATCAGAGCAAATATGATTATCGGGATAATTGCTCCTATATTTTTTAATATTCGCCCCCACCACCTGGTGCCCCTGCGTTTTTTAGCTAGTTCAGCGTCTGATAACATACCTAAATTCTTCTATTTTTATGATTTCTGATATCTTATTTGAGGGTCAACCCAGGCATAAGAAATATCTACCAGTAAGTTCATGCCAAGGACTAACACCGCTACAATAACTGTTACGGATTGAACAATCGGAAAATCACGACTGAAAGTGGCTTCTACGGCTAACTTACCCATGCCCGGCCAGGCAAAAATATTCTCGGTAATGATAGCGCCGTTAATTATACCCGCTAACATCATACCGGCTACTGTCAGCGGTGATATGATGGCGTTGCGCAGGGCATGTTTCCAGATAACTGTCCTCTCGGAAAGCCCCTTTATCCTTGCCATCTTAATATATTCGCTGTCAAGCACGTCCAGCATCGTTGAACGTACCAATCTCATCATGCCCGGCAGCATGAAAAATATCATCGTTCCTACCGGAAGTACGTAACTAGCTACTCCTTGGGTCATACCGGCGGCCGGTAATATCGGCCAGTAAACGGAAAATACCAGCATCGCCATAATGGCTACCCAGAAGCCCGGCAATGCCTGCCCCAGAATAGCCACGAACTTCATGCCGTTATCAAAAATTGAATCACGCTTGGTTGCTGCCAGGACCCCCAGTGCCGTAGATATAAGCATGCCTATGATAAATGAAGGTATCCCCAATTTTAGCGTATTGGGCAACGCATCGCCTATCAATTTGGCTACAGGCACCCGCTTGGAAAACGATGTCCCCAAGTCACCCTGTGCTAAGCCTTTCATGAAAATCCATAGCTGTTCGGCATAAGATTTATCGAGCCCGATTTGCTTTTGTAATACTTCAATCTCTGATTCAGTTGATAAAGGAGATATCATGAACAGTATGGGGTCCCCGGAGATACGAACTAAGAAAAAAACTATGACGATGATGCCTATTAGAGCCAGAAATATCTGTAATACTCTTATGATAATAAAACGTGTCATCTCAAGGTTCTCTTATACACAGCAATCATACTATTTGTAAATTCTGAGTGTCAAATATCTACTTTTAGTTCTTTATACAGAACAAAAGTTAAAAAAATGTCTGCATATTGACTTCAGGTTCTATTAAATGATTATATTCGTAATTAACACTTCGGGGGCGGGATTCCCGCCCCCGAAGACTCGGTACTTAGGCTCTTTCAGGTCTATTCCACTGGATGCTTGACTCCAGCCATGGCAGCTTCGTAGTACTGGTGTGGGTTAATAGTGAACTCGCCCAGGTTGGGGCTTACTATTATTCTGGGTTCTACGAAAGCGATACCGAAGGTGGTGTACAGCGCTTTGGCTGCCCTTAGGTATTCCGTGTACATCGCTACGGCTGTATCGGGGTCGGTTTCGACGATGTATTGGTCGAAGAGTGAGTCGACGTACGCATCGCGAGTCACCTGGTGTGCGCCGTAGGAGGTCCACATGTTGCGGCCATAAGCGGTGCTGTTGAAGTCAGCGCCGGCCCAGGACCATATCCAGCCGATACAATCCTCATCGCCTTCAAGCGCGTACAGGAAGATATATTGCATCGCAATACCTGCATCGACTATATTCAGGTTTGCCTGTATGCCGACTTTAGTCCAGTAACCTATTAATGCCTGGAAGAAATCAACCGTGGGTCCTGCCATTGAGAAGCACTGGATAACCGGGTCTTCCCAGGCATCGGGATAGCCAGCCTCTGCCAGCCAGGCTTCAGCTTGGTCTGGTTCGTAGGGGTCTGGTGCAATTATGTCGTCGGTTACACCATAGCCTCCGGGAATCAGGAAGAAACCGCCGCCCGGTACTGCCGTGCCCTGCCAGAACGTCGCGCACATTTCCTCGCGGTCAATGGAGTAGGATAGAGCTTTACGGACGCGGATATCATGCACCGGCCCGGCTTGTGGTAGGTCGGAACCTATGATGCTAAGTGACCACGGAGTTGATAGACCCTGGACGACTGTTCTCCAGCCCTCCTCTTCCAGCTGGACGCGCCTGTCGGTGGTGATGCCCAGCGGTATATCTATCTCGCCCCGTTTTAACATAGCTACCTGGGTCGCCTCTTCCGGAACTTCTAGCTCGATGAGGTACTGGTATGCAGGCATCCACTCTGTATGCCAGTAATCCGTATTGGCTTCAAACTTGACGCTTGTGTTGGGGATAAGCTCGACCCACTTCCATGCGCCGGTGCCTATCGGATGAGCGCGCCATTCCTCTTCTCCCACCTCGTTATAGTATTCCTGGGATAAGACGCGCACCCAGCAGAAGTTATGAATGAGTGACGGTTCGACATTTACGGTTACGAACTCGAAGGTATAGTCATCCACAACTCTCATCGAAGCAAAATTATCGCGCAGTGCCGGGGCCCAGGGGTTCGTGGAATCTGGACTGATGAACCTGTCGAGGGTGAAATATAAATCGTTGGCGGTCAGGTCCATGCCATTGTGGAATTTTACGCCTTGGCGTACATTGAATGTCCAGGTCACGCCGTCTTCACCTAGCGACCATGATTCGGCCAGATTGCCGACATATGTGCCCTCTTCAGTGTAGTTGAGTATGGAGTCGCAGTAGTACCAGCTCCATACCGCTTCATATAAGGTGGGGTCGGTTGCCTCGGTGCCGAAGTCGGTCACCGCTACGGTGATGGTACCGTATGGCGCCGGTACGGTTGGTTCTGTAGTTGTTGGTTCTGTAGTTGTTGGTTCTGTAGTTGTTGGTTGTGTGGTAGCAGGTGTCGTTTCTTCACCGCCGCAGCTAGTAATGACCATCACAACTGCGAGTAACAGGAATAAGGGAGCTAGAAACCATTTTTTCATACTTTCCTCCTCTTTAAAATTTTGTGTTGGCTATAATATTCTCGTTATCGGCTATTCTCAACCTCCCATGCAATTAAGATTTTTGGGTTTACTATAAACGATATATTATCACGCACGGAACACCCTTTTCCCCACGTGTGTTTTTGCCTCGGAATCGTTGATTTTCAATTACTATAATCTATATTTTCTTAAATGTCAACTGTGTTTGTAATCAAAAATATAAATATATAAAATCACGTTATTTACGCACGTAATAACAGCAGTTAATCCAGTATTCTCTATCGCCTTGGATTGATGCTGTCGGTTATATGGGGATTATTTCAGATTATCTGGCGACCCCGGGGGGATTTGAACCCCCGATCTCCACCGTGACAGGGTGGCATGTTAGTCCGCTACACCACGGGGCCGTTAAAACGTTCTTCTAGAGTCTAACAAAGCGGATATAACGTGTCAAGAAGGTAATCTTGTCCCGGGGAGCAATGTATCACCTTTAGTTATAGGCGTCCGCGTTACCGTTGTGTTGTTGTCTATATTATGTGCATATGGTATAATTACGTGAAATTCGCAAAGGGACCGAACGTGGCCAGAAAAAAAGTAGAAAAAAAGCAGGAAGACACAAAAACACAGGAATATGAGCTCGTTTATATCCTGACGCCGGAGATTTCCGATGAAGCTCTGGAAACCAGGATAAACAGCCTGTCGGAGTTTATCACTGCCAGGGATGGGACTATCGTGGGCGTGGATAAGTGGGGGAAAAAGAAGCTGGCTTATCCCATCAAGCACTTCCTGGAAGGCAACTATGTATTGACCAAGTTCAAAATGAGCCCGACCAAATGCAGGGAACTTGAAGCCAATCTGCGTATATCTGAAGATGTCGTCAGGCATCTTTTAATAAATGTTAATAATTAAATAGAGTTCCCAGCTCGCGAGTTTTAGCGGAGAGGTGATGAGGCGATGCCGAGTTTGAATAAAGTAACCATAATTGGTAATGTAGGTAATGAACCGGAAATGCGTTTTACTCCCAACGGAAAACCCGTAACGTCTTTTTCCGTTGCCACTAACTGGGTTTATACTTCTCCTGAAGGAGAGCGGCACCAGGAGACCGAATGGTTCAACATCGTCGCCTGGAACAGGCTCGCTGAACAGTGCAATCAGTTCCTGGCTAAAGGCAAACTCGTTTACGCGGAAGGCAGAATCCATACCAGGAACTGGGAGGGTCAGGACGGCCAGCCCCACTCCCGGATGGAGGTAGTCGCCAACAGGGTAATCTTCCTTGATAAAAAGGGTTCTGCCGCTATGACCGATGAAAAAACGGAAGACCCCATGACCGATGAAAAGGCGGAAGACTCCGCCGCGGCGGAAATGGAACCGGAAGACCTGCCGTTTTAATTAGTTGAATATTTATAATATATAGAGGAAAGAATGGCTCAACCGAAAGACACCAGGCCTCGCCGGACATCACGGAGTAGATATATCCCCAAGCGCAAGATATGTTTGTTCTGCCGTGATAAAATTGAATACATCGACTATAAAGATGCGACCAAGCTGCGTCCTTATATAACGGATAGGGGTAAAATTACGCCGCGCCGTAAAAGCGGTACCTGCGCCAGACATCAGCGTGCCCTGACCACGGCTATTAAACGGGCGCGGCACCTGGCTTTATTGCCTTTTGTTGCCTCTCATATTCAGCAATTGGGAACAACCGGCTAGATGGCGGAAAGGCGGTCGGAACCTGCAGTAGCGGGATTTTCCCCCGTGTAATTTTATTAGAGAGTAATCAGGGAGTTAAAGTGCCTAAAAGGACCTATCAGCCCAAGAATATACCCAGAAAACGTGAACACGGCTTCTTGAAGAGAATGAGCACCCGCGCCGGACGCGAAATACTGAAAGCCAGAAGGCGTAAGGGCCGCAAGAAGCTGACTGTTGTGTAGTGAATAATTTGGTCAAGCAGGGCGGGGCAGCCGTGAGGGGAGAACGTTTTTTAAGCAAAAGCACACAGTTTAGTGTAATATATGAGGGAGGCAAGTCCTGGGCGGGAAAGGAGATTGTACTTAGGGCTTTACCCAATGCGCTGGATGCCTCGAGGTTTGGTTTTGTCGTCAGCCGTCATTTGGGCAAGGCCGTCGTTAGAAACCGCGTCAAGCGCCGACTGCGTGAAATCGCCAGGCAGACGCAGGTCTCGCCGGGCTGGGATATAGTCCTCATCGCCCGTGTTCCCGCCGCCTTAGCGGATTATAAAAGTCTGGAAAAATCGGTCAGAAAGCTTTTGCTTCGGGCCGGTATAATAAAGGAAAATGAAAGCCATAGCTCTGTTTCTGATTAAAGCGTATCAGCGGACGATATCGCGGGTTATGCCGCCGAACTGCCGCTTTACGCCCACCTGTTCCCAGTACACATACGAAGCTATTACTAAATTCGGGATTTTTAAGGGCGTCGGACTGGGCATCAGGCGTCTCGCCCGCTGTCATCCTTTGCACCCCGGCGGCTATGACCCCGTGCCGTGAAACTAGGTAGAATAATATTGAAAAAGACTGTGAAAACAAATAAAAACAAGACCGTCGGGCTGATAGCGCTCCTGGTAGCGGCCGTTATCGCCATCGCCTTCTTCGGCTTCAGCTGTGTCGGCGGTCTGGTCGCCATCGGGTGGTCGGGGGGTGTGGAATCGAACGGTATCCTTTATATAGGTTCGCAGGAAGGCCGTTTGGTTGTCTTCAACATCAGCGATGAAAGCCGGCAGTGGGCGGAGACCTTAAAATATCCCCAGCAGTCCGGGTTGTTCGGTTGTTCCGCAGCGACTAGCTGTGGCGGCGGAACGAGCCGGGTACCTATCTACGGCGCGCCGGCTGTTTCCGGTAACCTGTGCTATATCGCCGGGTACAACGGTAAGGTGTACGCCTATAATACCACTAATCTCGCCACCAGGTGGCTCTTCCCGCGTGACGGATACCTGGAGGCTTTTGTTGGCGGCATGGTGATTGCGCAGGGCAAACTGTATATCGGCTGTTCCGACGGCGTCATATATGCTCTGGATACTGAAACCGGCGACCTGCTTTATCAGTATAAAACGGAAGATAAAATCTGGGGCACTCCCACCGTAGCTGATAATACACTGTATATCGGCTCATTTGATAAAAATCTATATGCCCTGAATGCCGACGACCTGACCCTGAAGTGGACCTTCACCACCGAGGGCTCGGTCTTCGCCAAGCCGCTCGTGGAAAACGGCACCGTTTACGTCGGTTCTTTTGATAGAAGCCTGTACGCCTTGAATGCTGTCGACGGCACTCTGAAATGGAAATACACGGCGGAAAACTGGTTCTGGGCGCAGCCGGTTATCGTTGACGGTGTGCTTTACGCCGGTTGTCTCGACCATTATATCTATGTTCTGGACCCGGCCACCGGCGCCGAGGTTGCCCCTCCCGTCGACATGGCCAGCCCGCTTGCCTCTTCGCCGGTTATCTATGATAACTACTTAATTTATGCCGTGCATGACGGATTTGTTTATAAAGTCGACCTTGATACGCTGGAACCGGTGCTGATAGCATCTTTTGAATTTAATCTCGATGGACCCCTGACTCTCCATGAAGGGATTGTCTATCTGCAAACGGGTGACGCCGTCCTGCAGCGTATCGATATATCAACCGGCGCGCTATTGCCTCCAATATATCTGACGACACAGTAATCGGAGTATGCTGATTTGAATGTTTGGGAACTAATAATACAGCAGCCGCTGACAAACGTACTCATTGTCGTGGCTCATGCTTTCGGAGACAATTTCGGTGTCGCCATCATCCTGCTGACCCTGCTGGTCAATTGTGCTATGTTGCCCCTTACCTTGAGCCAGATAAGGTCGTCCAAGCGAATGCAGGACCTGCAGCCCAAGCTCGCTGAAATCCAGAAGAAATACGGCAAAGACAAGCAGAAACTTGCCCAGGAGCAGATGAAGATTTACAAGGAGTCCGGCATCAAACCCGCCGGCTGCCTTTTACCGATGATAATTCAGATGCCGGTCTGGTTTGCTCTCTACCAATCGATAATGCTGGCGCTGGCCGCCACCCCGGAAGGACTGCTCAATCTCGCCAAATTACTCTACCCCTGGCAGGTTGTGTATTCGGCATTGCCCTTGAACCCGTACTTCCTGGGCATGAATCTGGCGTCGCCGAACTTTATACTGGCTATCCTGGTCGGCGCAGCGATGTGGGTGCAGCAGAAGATGTCTGCCACCCCCACGGACGACCCCCGTTCCGCGGCGAGCAGTCAGATGATGACTTGGATGATGCCCCTGCTGTTTGCTTTCCTGGCTCTGTCCTTCCCCAGCGGTCTGGCCCTCTACTGGGTCGCCTCCAGTATCTTCCGCATCGTTCTGCAGTACCGCGTTACGGGCTGGGGTACGCTGCGTAGAAGGGCTTCGACTGTCGATACCGGCAAGAAATACGTTACGTTCGAAGGCGAGGATAAGAAAAAGGCCAAGAAGGTCAAACCCAAAGATGAAGTTATCATCACCGATAAGGAATCGCTGAAGAAGAGTAGTAAGAAGCCCTCCAGGTTCGCCAAGTTCTTCGAGGGCCAGGACGAAGACGAGACCGAGGAATAACCGACCTTTTAGATAAGAGGTATAGTTGCCATGAATACGTCCGGAAACAGTAATGAAATCTACGATACCGCCAAGCAGGTTCTCGAGGAGCTGCTGGACCTTATGGACCTGAAGGGTACGGTGCTACCTTCCGATGAGTTTACCGCTAATGATGAGGACGGCGAGCTGTCCTCCGTGGGACTTAATATTGAAGGCGAGGACCTGGGTATCTTAATCGGACGCCGCGGCCAGACGATGGTCTCGCTGCAGTATATCGTCCGGATAATCATGTCCCGCAAAATGGAGGTCAATGTTCCCATCGTTCTTGATGTCGAGGGCTATAAGCAGCGCCGCTGCGAGGGACTCCGCCTGCTGGCGAACCGACTGGCCGAGCAGGTCAAGACTAGGAAGACGCCCTTCACCATGGAACCCATGCCTGCCTTCGAGCGGCGGATTATCCACCTCGCCCTGGCCGACCACCCGGATGTCATCACCGAGAGCACCGGCATCAGCGATGCCAGGAAAGTGGTCATCACCCCCAAGACCCTCCCCGAAAACGAAGTTTAATCTTGTATCCTACTCTGTCTCTTCACCTATTGATTTCTGCTTATTTATATGTTAACCTGAAGTATAAAAGGCTTTGACGGAGAAGAGTAAGGCCGGCAAAGAGTATCCAGCGAGTCCGGTAGGGTGCAAGCGGACATACTCCCCGACCCCAAAATCACTCCCGAGCTGCCAGCCGAAAGTCCCCGATAAATCGGGGGGATGAGTAAGCCCGGACGGTCCCGTCAGCCGTTAGCCGTGACGAGGGCATGAATGTGCCCTGAAGAGTGCTCCGATTTTTATCGGAGAAATTGGGTGGTACCGCGGGAATATCAAGTCTCGTCCCTTAGGACGGGGCTTTTTTATTATATGAAGAAATATATTTGAGGAGTGCTGGGAACAAAATAGAGAGTAAAAAGGGAGTAGCCTGCGGAGAGGGGCGCTAGCCCCTCTCCATTAAGCCTCCCCCTCTCCAAATAGGATAATTAAGGAATAAGAGGTTGTTCCATTTGGAGAGGGGGCAAGGGGGTAAGGCAAAATACAATAATAGATACTGAATCATGAACGGAGTAACTTATGTTTAAACCAGTCGGTAGCCGGGTAAGCTTCCCGCAGATGGAAGAGGGTGTTCTGGCGTTCTGGAAAGAGAACAAAATTTTTGAAAAAAGCGTGGAAGCTCATCAGGAACATCAGCGGTTCGTTTTTTATGAAGGCCCGCCTTTTGCCAACGGTAGTCCGGGTATTCATCACGTGCTGGCAAGGGTCTATAAGGATATAATCGTCCGTTATAAGGTGATGAAGGGCTATTACGTGCCGCGTATTGCCGGCTGGGATACGCACGGTCTGCCGGTTGAACTGGAGATAGAAAAGCAGCTGGGCTTTACCGGTAAAGACCAGATAGAAAAGTTCGGCGTGGAAGAGTTCAACAGGCAATGCCGTGAAAGCGTCTTCAAGTATGTCAAGGAATGGGACAGCCTCACGGAACGTATCGCTTACTGGGTGGACCTGGAGCATGCCTACAAGACGATGGACAACACCTATATCGAGTCCGTCTGGTGGGCGCTGAAACAGATATGGGACAAAGGGCTGGTCTATCAGGGCTACCGCGTCACGCCCCATTGCCCCCGCTGCGGTACGTCTTTGAGCTCCCACGAGGTCTCCCAGGGCTATAAAGATGATACGGTCGACCCCTCTGTTTACATAAAGTTTAAAGTCGCCGATAAAGCTAAAGCCGACCTGCCCTCCGATAAGCCGGTCTTTCTGCTCGCCTGGACCACCACCCCCTGGACGCTGCCCGGCAATACCGCTCTGGCTGTGGCGCCGGACGCCGAATATGTTTTACTCAAGGGCAAGTCCGATTATCTCATCTTGGCGGCGCGTCTGGCGGGGACTATTACGCTTGAGGGTTATCGTGAGGTAAAGAAGCTGACAGGCAAGGATTTGGTCAACGTCCGTTACGAGCCCCTCTTTAACCCCCACACCTTCGCGGTAGAAAGGATGAAGTTTCAGTCGGACGCTGCTTTAGAGACCCAGAAAGCCGATAAGAAACTTACCTACCCCGTCATCAGCGGCGATTTCGTTACCATGGAAGACGGCACCGGCATCGTCCATATCGCGCCTGCCTTCGGTGAAGACGACTATGAAGCCGGGAAAGAATGGGGACTGGACTTCGTGCAGCAGGTCGATTTGCAGGGTAAAATCACCGGCAGCTATCCCTTCGCCGGTAAATTCGTCAAGGACGCCGACCCGCTCATCATGGAGGACCTTAAGGCACGCGGCTTGCTTTTGCAGAGCGGCACCGTCACCCATACCTATCCCTTCTGCTGGCGCTGCGATGCCCCGCTGCTTTATTATGCCAAAACCACCTGGTATATCAAGACCACCGCGATTAAAGATAGGCTCGTCGCCGGCAATCAGGAAATCAACTGGTATCCGGAGCATATCAAGAAGGGCCGCTTCGGCAACTGGCTGGAGAACAACGTGGACTGGGCGTTCGCCCGTGAAAGGTACTGGGGTTCGCCGCTGCCTATCTGGCGCTGTCAAAAATGCGGCGCCTTCGAGTGCGTCGGTAGTGTTAAGGAACTTAAGAAAAAGCCGGGTATAAAAGGCTTGAAGGAGCCGCTGGACTTGCACCGTCCTTATATGGACGCGGTTACCTTCTCCTGCGATAAATGCGGCGGCGCGATGGAGCGCACCCCGGAAATCATGGACTGCTGGTTCGATTCCGGCGCGATGCCGTTTGCCCAGCTGCATTATCCCTTTGAGAATAAGGTACTCTTCGATAAGGAGACGGGGCAGGCCGACTTTATCTCGGAGGCTATCGACCAGACCCGCGGCTGGTTCTACAGTCTCCATGCTATCTCGATGCTGCTCTTCGACCGCATTACCTTCAAGAACTGCATCTGCCTTGAGCTGATTCTGGATGCCAAGGGCGAGAAAATGTCCAAGAGCAAGAACAATATCGTCTGGCCCAATGAGGTGATAAAAAAATACGGCGCCGATGCCGTCCGCTGGTACTTATACACCGCCTCGGCCCCCGGCGTTCCCCGCCAGTTCGATACCAAGCAGGTGGAAGAGGTCTCGCGGCGCTTTCTATCCACGCTCTGGAATGTCTATTCATTTTTCGTGATGTACGCCAACATCGATAAGTATAAGCCGGCGGCTGGCCCCTTTACCCCGCCCCACGCCGAGCTGGATAAATGGGTTCTCTCCGAGCTTAACCAGCTTATCATCGATGTCGATGCCGCGCTGGCCGACTACAGTCCTACGGAAGCCGGGCGTAAGATAGAGACCTTTATCGACGGCCTGTCCAACTGGTACGTCAGGCGCAGTCGGCGGCGCTTCTGGAAGAGTGAAAACGACGATGATAAGCTCTCGGCTTATAACACCCTTTATTACTGTCTGGAAACTCTTTCAAGGCTGCTGGCGCCCTTTACCCCCTTTGTCGCCGAGGAGCTTTATCAAAACCTGGTGCTTTCGGTCTTCCCCGACTCGCTGGAAAGCGTCCACCTGTCCGGTTTTCCCACGGCGGACGAATCGAGAATAGATAAGCAGCTGGCCGACGATAATCGACTGGCTATGAAGGTCTGCAGTATGGGCCGGGCGGCGCGCAGCAAGGCCGGCGTTAAGGTCCGCCAGCCCCTGGAGACCGTCTATGTCGGTGTTGCCTCCGACTTTGAGGCGCGTGCCCTGGAGAGGGTCGTTCCTCTCATCTTGGAAGAGCTTAATGTCAAGGAGCTGAAGACCGATACCGTTGACAAGGTGTCCGGCATGGAAGTAGCCAACTTCTCGGTTGTCAGCGAGGGCGGCAGCTGCGTGGCTGTTTCCACCTATATCACGGTCGAGTTGCAGGCGGAAGGCATCGCCCGTGAGGTCGTCCACCGCCTGCAGACGATGCGCCGCACCGCCGACTATGAAATCGCCGACCACATCATGGTGTATTACGAGGGTGATGCCTATTTCGTCCAGGCTTTATCCGCTTTTGCCGACTATATAAAGCAGGAAACCCTCTCCGATGTTATTGAAGAGGGTATCCCGGATAAAGTTGACCTGGAGGAAGAGCATAAAATAAGCGGCTATCACCTGCTTTTAGGTATCAAAAGAGTAAAGTAGCCTGCCGGGTCCGACTCTCGCCTATCCCGTCTCCGGTCTGGGGGTTTCGATGGGCACGGCGCTGGTGATATATTCCGTGTCCCCGCGGTAGTACCTGATTTCCAGCGGCTCGCCGATGGTCGCCGCGTTCAGTACCTGTGTCAGTTCCTGAATGCTGGTCACGTTTTCCCCGCCGATGCTGACGATGACGTCGCCTCTCTGTAGCCCGGCCGCATAAGCCGGACTGTCGGCAACCACCTGTGTTATCAGCACGCCCTCGTTCACTTTAAGGTCGAACTGGGTGATGGCTATCTGGTCGACGGTATAAAGCACCACCCCCAGCCACGGCCGGGTCACGTAGCCTTGAGTTACCAGTTCCTCGATTATCGGCGTGGCGGTGTCGATACTGATGGCGTAGCCCATTCCTTCCACACCGACGCTGGCGATTTTAGCGCTGGTGATGCCGATAACCTCGCCGGCAAGGTTGACCAGCGGGCCGCCGCTGTTGCCCGGGTTGATGGCGGCGCTCGTCTCGATAAGGTCGTAAAGTGTCTCGTCATAATCTACCTGCATCGAGACGCCCAGTCGACTGACGATGCCCTCGGTAGCCCTGGTTCCCTGTCCCAGCGCGTTCCCAATGGCGATTACCCAGTCGCCGATGCGCAGGTCGCTGGCATTGCCTCTCTTCAGGGCCGGCAGGTTGGTGGCGTCTATCTTGATTATTGCTAAATCATTAAAAGGGTCGGTGAAAACGGAGCTGGTGTCGGCTTCATAGGTATCGCCGTTATCGGTGGTCACGGTAATGGTCTTGGCGCCTTCGACCACGTGGTTGTTCGTCACGATGATGCCGCTGGAGTCAATCACCCAGCCGGAGCCGGCTCCCTGCTGTGTATAGGGGCGGTTAAAAAAGTCGTAGGTGGTAATCTCGGTGTTTATCGCCACCACCGATGGTTTTACCAGCGCCACCACGTCGGCGATGCTGGGCAGCTGCGTCGCTGTCCCGGTGTCCGCCGGCGGTGTCCACGCCGTGTCTATTGGGGTCGTCGCCACCGGGGTCTCGGTGGCTTCCGGACTTGATGTAACGGTGATGCAGCCTGCCAGCAGGGTTGTCCCTAGCACTAAAATGACTAAAAATACCGCTAAAAATGCTCTAAAATTCCGCGTTTTCATAGCTAAATCCTCACATTCATAATTATAGCATAGTAAAAAATTGTTAAGATATTGTGAATGCTCTCCTTTTCTCTTTCAGCAATGATGGTCAAGATGTTATCTTACCCGTGATGTTATACTTGTTTTGATGGGTAAGAACATGGAAAACCGGGAGAAATTTGATGCCGTTCGGCGTATGCAGGACTGTATTGAAAAGCACATCGCCGAGCCTATTACCCTGCGTATGATTGCCCGGGCTGCCGGGTATTCTCCGTGGCACTCCGCCAGGATTTTCAAGGAACTGACCGGCAAGACCCCGTTCGACTATATCCGGGCGCTGCGGCTGTCGCGCGCGGCCGTCAGGCTCCGGGACGGGGACAAGAGGATTGTCGACGTCGCCTTCGACTTCGTCTTCGATTCGCATGAAGGCTTTACCCGGGCGTTCTCGCGGCAGTTCGGTATGAGCCCGCGGCATTATCAACGCGAAACACCCGCCGTCAGGCTTTTTATGCCGGCTCGTATCCGTGAGTCTTACCACAAAATATATATAGGAGAAGATAATATGTCTAAAAAATCAAATGTAAATACTGTTTTTGTTCAGGTTGTCGACCGTCCCGCCCGCAAGCTCATCCTCAAGCGCGGTGTCAAAGCCGACTATTACTTCGAATACTGCGATGAAGTGGGCTGTGAGGTATGGGAGGTGCTGACCGGGGTCAGGGACTCGCTTTACGAACCTATCGGCATGTGGCTGCCGGAAAACCTGCGCAAGCCGGGTACATCGGTTTACGCCCAGGGCGTCGAGATGCCTGCCGATTACTCCGGCACAGTGCCCGAGGGATTTGAGGTTATCGACCTTGCCCCCTGTAAGATGATGGTCTTTCAGGGACAGCCTTATAAAGATAGCAATTTCATGGAGGCGATTAGCGACCTCTGGGACGTCATGAAGACCTATAACCCGGAAATCTACGGCTTCGCCTGGGCGGATGAGGACAGTCCCCGCTTTCAGCTCGAACCCCAGGGGTACCGCGGTTATATTGAAGCCCGTCCCGTCCGCGAGCTCAACGTAAAATAACCCCGGGAAAAAAGAGCCCCCTCCCCACCGCAGGAGAGGGGGCTCAAAAATTTAGGACTAACGACTGTTATTTGAATTCTGCCGGTACTTCGGGCAGCTCTTTTAGCGCTTCCTTCACCATGTCTTCGGGATAGGCGTAGTCCTGCAGCTTGCCGCTTAAGTAGGCTTCGTAGGCTGCCATGTCGAAGTGGCCGTGCCCGCTGTGCGCCAGCAGGATGACCTTGGACTTGCCTTCCTCTTTGCACTTCAGGGCTTCGTCGATGGTGACCCTGATGGCGTGGTTGGTCTCCGGTGCGCTGATGATGCCCTCGGCGCGGGCGAAGGTAATCCCCGCCTCGAAGGTCGCCAGCTGCGGCACGGCTTGGGCTTCAACGAATCCCAGCTTGTGCAGATGGCAGATAATTGGTGCCATGCCGTGGTAGCGCAGTCCGCCGGCGTGGACGGGCGGCGGAATGAACCCGTGGCCCAGCGTGAACATCTTGGCGATGGGCGCCATGCCGGCCACGTCGCCGAAATCGTAAGCGTAAAGCCCCTTGGTCACCGTCGGGCAGCTTTCCGGCTCCACATTGATAACGCGCAGGTCCTTCTTCTTGCCGAGGATTTTGTCCCTGACGAAAGGCAGGTACATGCCGGCGAAGTTCGAGCCTCCGCCGATGCAGCCGACGATGATGTCGGGGTAATCTCCCGCCATTTCCATCTGCTTCATGGCTTCCTGCCCGATGATGGTCTGGTGCATCAGCACGTGGTTGAGCACGCTTCCAAGTGAATAGTGCGTGTCCTCCCGACTTACAGCATCCTCGACGGCTTCGCTTATAGCCAGGCCGAGGCTTCCCGGGCAATCCGGGTCTTTAGCCAGCATGTCGCGCCCCGCTTTGGTGTCCGGACTCGGACTGGGTACGCACTTGGCGCCCCAGGTCTCCATCATGATGCGGCGGTAGGGTTTCTGGTTGTAGCTTACCTTGACCATGTAAACCTTCAATTCTATATCGAAAAGTTTACAGGCAAAAGCCAGCGAGCTTCCCCACTGACCGGCTCCGGTCTCGGTGGCGATGCGTTTGGTGCCTTCTATTTTATTATAGTAGGCTTGGGCTACGGCAGTATTGGGCTTATGGCTGCCGGGTGGACTGGTTCCCTCGTACTTGTAGTAGATTTTAGCCGGGGTGTCCAGCGCCTTCTCCAAACGATGTGCCCGGTGCATAATGGTTGGCCGCCACAGTCCGTATACTTCCTGTACCTCTTCCGGGAGATCGATGTAGCGTTCTTGACTTACCTCCTGTTTGATTAGCTCCATCGGGAACAGCGGCGCCAGGTCGGCCGGTCCCAGCGGCTGCTTCGTGCCCGGATGCAGGTACGGTGGCAGCGGTTCCGGCAGGTCCGCCTGGATGTTATACCATTGGGTCGGCAGGTCCTTATCACCGAGTACGTACTTATAATTCTCCATGATTACCTCCTTATGTTTTCTAAGTATGGATATATATCAGATTGAATCGAGAGCCGCGCGCAGACTTGAGATGAAAGATTTTAGTGAAGCAAGGGTTTTATCTTCGTCTATCAGGTCTATTATGCGGCTCCCCACGATAACGCCGTCGGCAATCGACCCAATACGTCGGGCGTGCTCGGGGGTTGATATTCCGAAACCAACACATAAAGGCTGTTTGGCTCTGGCTCGAACTCTTTTAACAAAATCTTCAAGCTCAGGTGGCAGACTGTTTCTGGCTCCGGTGACGCCGGTAAGCGATACGAGATAGATAAAGCCGCGCGATTTTTCCGTAACGGCGCTGATGCGCTGAGGCGTGCTGTTGGGAGCCAGTAAATATATTAAATTAAGGTCGTTTTTCTCCGTTATTTCCCCGAGTTCGGTGCCTTCTTCCGGTGGTAAATCGGGGACTATTAAAGCATTGATTCCCGCTTTGGTGCAGTCCTGGCAGAAAGTGTCGAGACCATAATTAAGAACGGGATTGTAA
>DAOULS010000069.1:0-4912 GCA_034418415.1 Dehalococcoidales bacterium
CTATTATACAAACGACGCAGCGCAAGGTCAATTTATGTTGCCAAACAAGCCGCTAAACGCTTTGTAATATTTGCACCACACTGGTATAATGTGACCGCTATAAAGTCAGTGACCGTTCCGTCCAACAGATATTCCAAAATCAGCGTTAACGCGTAGTCACTCTAGCTACGCCCGAAATAAGAACAGGAGTATGAATATGCTCGAGAAAAAACGGAGTGAAATGACCTCGCGGGAGAAGAGGGAGCAAAGATATCAATGGTGGCTCGACGCCGAAGGCGTGAACTTCGTCAGCGCCGACGCCAAGAAAGCCTACAAGCAAAGAGTGCAGAGGATGATTGATGTATATAACGTCGAGGAGCCGGACCGGGTGCCGGTCTCGTTGATGATAGGCGCGCTGCCGGCGTACCAATACGGCACCGACTACTACAACTGCATGTACGACTACGATCTGGCGGTCAAGGCGTGGAACAAGTTCAATGCGGACTTCCAGGACGCCGACTCGCTGTCAAATCCGGCGATGATAATCCCGGGTAAAATATACGACCTGCTGGACATCAAGCTGTATAAGTATCCCGGGCACGGCCTGCCGAAAACCGCCACCGGCATCCAGTTCGTCGAGGGGGAATACATGAAAGCCGACGAGTACGACGACCTGATACTGAACCCCTCGGATTTCTGGATGAGGACCTACATGCCGCGCGCCTTCGGGGCATTCGAATCATGGAACACGCTGACGTCTTTTACCAACATCATCGAACTGCCGGCAATGAACTTCATGCCCTACTCCAACCCGGAGGTGCAGAACTCGCTGCGGACGCTGATAAACGTGGGCAACGAGCTGCTGAAATACATGCAGGTTATCGGGGAGTTCGGGCGGCTGACGCAAGCAGCCGGCTTCCCCGGCATGAGGGGCATGCTGGCCAAAGCGCCCTTCGACATCATCGGGGACACCCTGCGGGGGACGCAGGGCATTATTGCCGATATGTTCCGCCAGCCGGACAAGCTGCTGGAAGCCATCGACGTCATCACCAAGCTGGTGATAGAATCGACCGTCAACACGATGAACGTATCGAAAGGGCTGGTGGTAACCTTCCCGCTACACAAAGGCGCCGACGGCTGGATGTCGGACAAACAGTTCGAAACGTTTTACTGGCCCTCCCTGAAAAAAGTCCTCCAGGCCCTGATTGATGAAGGCATCCTGCCGATGCTTTTCGCCGAGGGCAGCTACAACACGCGCATGGAAAGCGTGAACGAATTTGAAAAAGGCGAGGTCGCCTGGCTCTTCGACAAATCGGACATGGCCAGAGCCAAGAAAATCCTGGGTGCCAAGTGCTGCATCGCCGGGAACGTGCCGACCTCACTGATGCTGACCGGTACGCCCAAGACGGTCAAGGAATACTGCCGCAAGCTTATCGAGACCTGCGGCAAGGGCGGCGGCTACATACTGGCGGGCGGGGCGCAGGTGGACAACGGCAAGCCGGAGAACGTGCGGGCGATGCTGGACGCCGCCAAGGAATTCGGTGTTTATAAGAAATAACCTAGTTAGCGGGTTATGATGGAAGATTACACAACGGTAAAAACAATCATCGAAGCGATGAATACCTACGGGGTAGAGTTCGTGTTTTTCAATCCGGGCATCGATAATGTGCCGTTCCTGGAAACAATAGCTGCCTGCCAGGCCCAGGGCAAGAAGTCGCCGAAGAGCATTCTTTGTCTCGATGAGTTCGTTACCATGACGGCGGCGCAGGGGAACTGGATGGCAACCGGCAAGCCGCAAGTAGTATCGGTACACTCGGAACTGGGCGTGCTGCAACTGGGCGGCTCCCTGCATAACGCACAATGGGGCAGAGTCCCCCTGGTATTTTTCACGGAAATCCAGGAGCCGCTGGAACGCCGCGACTGGCGCGGTGAGCCCTTCGACCAGGGTATGATGGTACGGAGCTTCGTCAAGTGGGACCACCAGCTACAAGTCGGGGAGGACATCGGGGAGGTATTCAGTCAGGCTTTCCACATCGCCACGACCGAACCGTGCGGTCCGGTCTATGTTACGCTGCCGCGGGGTGCCCTCTGGGAAAAGAAAAAAGCGTCCGGGCTAAAAACATATCAAGTTACCAAGGAAACACCACTGCAAGCGGATAAAAATGCCCTGGCCAGAGCCGCCGAAATACTTATAAACGCGGAAAACCCGCTGATAGTAACCGGATATTCCGGTAGAAACCACGACGCCGTGGCATCGCTGGTAGAACTGGCGGAAACGCTGGCAGCCCGGGTAATGACGTCCGATACAAGGGTGAACTTCCCCAACACGCACCCGATGGCCGCCTATCTTTCTTCGGCGGTAGGCTTCGGCAATCCCCTACTAACTCAAGCCGACGCCATCCTGGCTATCGATTATGATATGCATTACGCGGCACCGCCGGTATCGCCCGACCCCGGCTCTAAAATCATACATATAGATATAGATATCGTTAAAAAGGGCGTGCCGCTATGGGACAAAAAACCGGACATTCTCATCAAAGCCGACTCCTCCCAGGCGATACCCGCCCTGACGGAAATCATCAAGGGAAAATTGACCAGCGAGAGGCGTGAACAGCTAAAAAAACGCTACGAGATGCTGGCCGCCGAACACAATAAACTGGACGGGGAATGGAGAAGGCTGGCGGAAAGCCACGCCTCCCGGAAACCGATTACCGCCCACTGGCTTAGTTACTGCATCAATGAAGCAATCGATGCTAACACGATAGTCGTCAACCAGACGATTTCACCGGTAACGACGGTGGCGCACCTGATACACCGCAGCCAGCCCGGCACACTGCTATCGTGTCCGGGGGGCTGTATCGGCTGGGCGCCTGGGGCAGCGCTGGGGGTCAAGCTAGCAGTTCCACAGAAAACGGTCATCAGCCTGATGGGGGACGGCGCTTTTATTTACGGCTGCCCGGAGGCAACCTTATGGTCGGCCAACTTTTATAAAGCGCCTTTCCTGGCTATCATTTACGATAATCAGGGCTATGGGGCAATCAAGGGGCTGTTCAAAGAAAGCTACAACGTAGATAACATGGGAGCGGATATCGCCAGTCCGCCGGATTATACGATGATTGCCCGCGCCAATAACGCCTACGGCCGCATGGTTGACGACCCCGCCGAAGTCCCCGGGGCGCTAAAGGAATGCCTGGATATCGTGCGCGGCGGGCAGACCGCAGTGCTCGATGTAAGACTGGCAGCGGTCTAGGTTATAACCTAAAGCGGCGGCGTATTTTTCAGGTTGATACTATCCCAGACTTTACGCTCGGCTTCGAACGGCGCCGCCTCAATACGCGTGTTCCTATCGAAAATCATCGTCATGCGGTCTTTACCGTACACAGGCCACTTACCGATAGTCGCACAGGATGGGTCGCCGGTACGCACGAAAGCGATACATGAGTCCTGCACTTTTTTAGCAAGGCTCTGTTCTTCCGGTCCTGCACCAGTGAAATTAGCATCCAGTTGATCAAAAAGGAAAGGATTATCCAGTCCGTGCATGGCGCCCAGCATGCCTCCCATCGCCGGTGATTCATAGGTAAAGCAGTATTTGTAAGCCGGCGCGCCGTTATCGCGCTGGGCTTCGACGAGATGGATGGTGGGCATATGCCACATCATGTCAACGCTAATTGTCGCCATAATTTCCAGCGGCGTATCAGGACTGCCGCGTCTTTTCAGGGTTTCACGATAAACCTTTACCACGCCGGGTATAACGTCCTCAGGTAAGAATCGTTCCAGACCTTTAATCAAACCGTCTTCATCCAGGTTACGCATGGCAGGGTTCATGGACGTACTCATTTTCAATTCATCAAGGGTATTGCCCACCATCACAATAACATTTTTAGCCGAGCCTTTCCTGATTGCCACGATGGGGAAATCAGGTATAACATCGCCGTCGATAACCGGCAAGAATGCCGTCGCCCTGCCTTCACTTTCACGAGCCATCGTACCCAGTTTCTGCTGTGCGTCGAGCAACTGCTCCGTTGTAAGGGCCCGTAAAGCAGAAACATCGTCAGGTTTTATATTTAACACCTTGAGTAACCGCTCGGATGTTGACACGGCGCTATCGAGTTTACTCACGACATTAGTCGAGCCACTGCGGTTGATAGTCTTACGGAATTTACCGTGCGCCAGCGGCATACTTAAAAGGTCGCTGATACTCATGCTGCCGGCAGAAAATCCAGCTACGGTAACATTGTCCGGGTCGCCGCCGAAGGCAGCGATATTATCGTGCACCCAATCCAAAGCGGCTATCTGGTCGAGCAGCCCTTCATTGCCGGTAGCCGGTATTTTTCCGCCGGTTATTTCTTTAAGATTCAAGAACCCGAAGGCTCCCATGCGGTAGTTGATACTTACCAGGACGATATCGCCACGCTTTACCAGCTTGCCGTTTTCAAGGAACGGCTCGGTGCCGGCCCCGATAATAAAAGCCCCGCCGTGTATCCAGAAAATCACAGGACGGCGGGCGTCATCCAGTCCCGGCGTCCATACATTCAGGTATAAACAACCCTCGTCCTGAAGCTCTTTGGAGAAGTCGGGCATACCGGGTATTGCGGGGGCTGGGGCATTATCCGAGCCCCCCATGAGCATAGCGTTCTGGGGAGATATTGCACCGTACTTTTTGGCGGGTCTAATGCCGTTCCAAGATTCGGGGTGCTGGGGCGGCATCCAGCGTAAATTGCCGACCGGCTGGGTGGCATAAGGAATCCCCTTGAAAACATATAGTCCGTTTTCTATAAAGCCTTCCAGTTTACCGTTTTTTAAATTGACGACGGCTGGTTTATCGTTACTCATGACTCCTCCTGAACTCTTAAATAATCGCCATATTATACCATTGAGATATTCGTTAAGGGAAACAGACCACTCGTATTACGTTTTGAGCATTATTTCATAA
>DAOULS010000070.1:0-14160 GCA_034418415.1 Dehalococcoidales bacterium
GAACTATCAATAACGTCGTCCGGCAGCAATACGGCGAAAGGCTCGCTGCCGACAACAGCCTTAACCGTCAGGACGGCGTCGCCCAAGCCCTTCTGCTCGCGCTGGAGGACGTAGCAGTAATCCGACATGCCGGCGATATCCCCCATGCTCTTTAAAAGGTCGGCTTCACCCCTGGCAGCGAGGTATTTCTCCAGCTCCGGCGAGCCCTTGAAATAGTCCTCGATGGCGCGCTTGCTAGCGGAAGTCACCATGATTATTTGCTCAAAGCCAGACTTGATGGCTTCCTCGACGGAGTAATGAATCAGGGGCTTATCCACCAAGGGGAGCATCTCCTTGGGCTGGGAGCGGGTAACGGGGAGGAAACGCGTGCCCCAGCCAGCCGCCGTGATAACCGCTTTACGTAATTTCATGTCGTCCTCCTCTTGTCAAAAGCAAAAGCCGCGGCGCCATAGACGCCGGCCTCATTGCCGAGCTTAGCCTTAACGATTTTAATGTTCCGCGAGCTGATGGAAAAAGTCCGCTCCGCCACCATTTTACGTCCCGGCGCAATAAGCATTTCACCAAGTCCGACCAGTCCGCCGCCTACAACTATCATCTGCGGATTGAAGATATTGGCGATATTCACCATACCGACACCGAGGTAAAAGGCAGCACGCGCGACAACATCCTGTGCCAGCTTATCGCCATGCTGCGCGGCATTGCCGACCATCTCCGCCATAAGTTTTTCCATATTTTCAGCGAGGCTTGATTTTTCACCGTTGCGCAGGCGGGCGGCGGCATCCGCAACAACAGCCTTACCGGAGGCATACATCTCCAGACAGCCGGTATTGCCGCAGCCGCACTTTAAGCCGTCAGCCTCGACGGTCATGTGCCCCAGTTCCCCGGCGCCGCCTGCGGCGCCAAGATACAGCCTACCATCAATAATGATGCCCCCACCGATGCCCGTCCCCAATGCCAGCAGGACAAGGTTTTTGACGCCCTTCCCTGCCCCGTAACGCTGCTCACCGAGGGCGGCAGCCGAAGCGTCGTTCAAAACATGGGTGATGACACCAGTTTTTTCTCGAATAATATCCGCCAGATGCAGTCCCGACCAGTCGGGGAGGTTGGGCGAAGGGGTAACCACGATGCCTTTAGCCGTATCAATACCACCGGCGCAGGCAATGGAAATAGCCTGAACTTGAGAAAACGTCACGCTATTTTTCTTGAGAATATCCTTGATAGCCGCGTAAAGTCGTTCGACAACGGCGTCAACGCCTTCGGCTACCTGGGTGGGGCGGATGTCTTTAGCCTGCATCCTGCCGTCGGCACTGAAGAGGGCAGTCATGATTTTAGTACCGCCGATATCCACCGCCACTACCGGTTTATTCTGTGCCGGCATAATTCTAAAACCTTCCCTAATACGTAATACTCAAGCGGAAACGGCGCCCCGGCGTCCCAGCTCGGCGACCAGGATATCCAGCACGAGCTCGGGGTCGCCGTATTTGCCGGTCTTTACCGCGATATCCGCATCCAGCAGCTTATGATAGACCTCGTTCAGGCGCGCCGGGGAATACTTGTCCGCCTGCTCCCAAGCCTTGCGCCAGACAAAATCGGATTTCAAGCCGAGTTTGTTCTGAATAACGCCCCGCTCAACGCCGCGGTCGCGCATGTCCCTGACCTGGAAGATTATCCTGGCCTGGCGCGCCAGCATCACCAGTATCTGCGCCGGCGTCATGCCCTGCTGGAAAAGCTGCTGCAGAACCTCCTGGGCGAGACCCACCCTGGACTCCATGATGGCGTCCACCATAGTGAAGATACTGGCTTCCCGGGCGTGGCTGACCACTGCTTTCACGTCCGCTTCCTCGATGGTACGGCCGCCGGTAAAAAGTGCCAGCTTATCGATTTCATTAGCCATCGTCCACAGGTCGTTGCCGACGAGGCGGACCATGAGTTCGACGGCCCTGGCCGAGATACCGCTGCCCTGCCCTGCCTGCGACACCCGCTGCTCGACCCACCTTTTCAGCTCATCATACTTCAGCATCGGGAACTTGCGCACTTTAGCCAGAGAAGCCAGCCCGAGTAACAGCGGATTGTTCGACCTGATATTGCCGCCGATGATTACCAGCTCGGTAAAGGGGGGCAGATTCTGCATACTATCGACTAAAGGCTGAAAGTCTTCCGAGGGGTCGGGGGAGCGGGACGACTTTTTCTTTCTGCCTTTGCCCCTGGGCTCGAAGCGCTCCAGCAAACCTTCGACGACGACCAGTCGCTTATCGGCGAGAAAGGGGACGGTCTCACAGGCGGAGCGCAGCTGCTCCGGCGTGACCCTGGCGCCCTCAAGGACGGTGGTATTGGACATGACGGAGGCGGGGTCGCCGATAGACTGCCTGATTTCTTCCAGCGCCTGGCGGAGGGTAAAATCATTCTCGCCGATGAGGATATGCAGCAAATCTCTCTTCCCTGTCGAAAATTACAACCCAGTATCGATATGTCATTATAACATATAGAACTATCGGCGATGTACCCGGATTTGACAAAAAGTCGTCCATAGGGAATAATCGCAAAGAGAGTATCGACAACACGTTATAAATCCCCGACAATATGAGAGGTGAATTATAATGCAGGACCAAAACGAAGAAGGCAACAAATACGACGAACTCAAGAAACTGGCGAATATCGCCACGGACCTGCAAATATCCAATAAGATGAGATTCCAGGCAATCAACCTGCTGGGCGACATGGCCACCCACGAATCGCTGCTCGTCCTGCTGAACCTGGCAGCCAATGATAAACTGCACACCGACGAGAGAGACCTCGCCATCAAGAGAGCCCGGGAAATCATTAAGAAGGGCCGCTGATATCCGGTCGGCCGGGGCGGCCAGAGTGCGGTCAAATGAGCATCAACATCGGCATCATCGGCTTGTCCCAGAGCGGCAAGACCACCCTGTTCAACGCCCTGACCAGCGGCAGAGTCCATGCCGAACCCCACGCCGGCGGTCTCGCCCCCCACATGGGCATAGCCCACGTTCCTGAACCGCGCCTTAAAAAGCTGGCGGACCTGTTCCATACTCCCAAGGTGGTGTTTCCCGAAGCCAGGTATATAGACGTGGGGGCATCGGTAAAGTCGCTGGTCGAAGATAAAGGCATCGGCGGGCAGCTGCTCAACCAGCTTAGCGCCGTCGATACGCTGATAATCGTCATCCGTGCCTTCAAGGACGAAACCATACCCCATCCGCAGGGCAGCCTGGACATCAAGCGGGACATCGATACGCTCAACACGGAGCTGGTCTTCTCCGACCTCGCTATCATGGAAAGAAGGCTGGAGAAGCTGGAGACCTCTCTGAAAGCCGCCAAGTCCGGGGAAAACCAGCATCTGCTGCAGGAAAAGGAGATTCTGCTGGGTTTCAAAAACGAGTTGCAAAACGATAAGCCGCTGCGCACGCTGAACATCGAGTCGACCGCCGCCAGAATGATAGCCGCCTTCCAGTTCCTCACCGCCAAACCGGCGCTTATTGTGGTGAATATCGATGAAGAACAGATTCCGCAGACGGCGTCGCTGGAAGCGGAGTTAAAGGAGCAGTTTGCCGACACCAAGTGCGGGGTGATAGCCTTATGCGCCAAGCTGGAAATGGAACTGGGGCAGCTGGAAGAGGACGCCGCGCTGGAATTCCGTAAAGAGTACGGACTTAAAGAGTCGGGACTGGAGCGTGTTATCAAGACGTCCTACGAGCTTTCCGACCTGATTACCTTTTTCACCTTCACCGAAAACGAGTCCAGAGCCTGGGCGATTACGCGAGGCGCCACCGCCCTGAAAGCCGCCGGTAAAATCCACACGGACATGGAAAAGGGGTTTATCCGGGCGGAATGCATCGGGCTGGAAGAACTGGTGGCGTGCGGCAGCACCGCCGAGGCGCGTAAGAGGGGATTATTAAGGGTGGAGGGGAAGGACTATATAATACAAGACGGGGACGTGGTGACGATATTATTCAACGTATAGGTTCACTGCTTTTTACGCACCAGCAGTTTGAGTCCGTTTTCCCCCGTCACGATAATACTCTCGCCGTCGGCGATATCACCCTCCTCGGAAACAGCCCCCCAGAGCTCGCCGCGTATTTTCACCATACCTTCAGGAGCCAGATTGCCGGAGGCTTTGCCCACCGTGCCGACCATCGAGGGCAAGCCGGCCGGCACCTGCTTTTTCAAAGCCCAGGTGGTGAAGATAAAAAGCCAGGTGCCGAAAACGGCCCAGGCGACCATGATAACGATTAATAACCAGACAGGCAGTAGAATACCGAACTCCGGCAGCAGCCAGCGCCAGATTGCCCAGATACCGACCTCCTCGATGGAGGTGCTGATAATAGCTAATATCAGCCGGGTCCGGGTTAAACTTTTATTCATACTTCAATATCACGCAATTACAGGAATGCAACTTAAATATTATATTAACATTTTTATGTATAAAATAGACAGTAAGGAAATATATTTTTAATTTTTTACAAAATCATCGTAAAATACTTGACATTCCTGGAATTAATGTGATATCATTACTATTTGTAATAATGCCCCAAGTGTTTGTTATTTTAGATTCCCAAACGTAGATATATCAAGTGTTGCCGTATATGCGTTTGTATTTTTACCTCGAATAGTGTTATCGCTGTTAACCTTGAATTGCTGTATTTGTAGGAGTAGAGATGGTTTCAACATCGCGACCCCCCCTTTTCGCGTCCCAAAGAATCGTGCCACGCAAGTCTTATGCCAAGCTACCCACCGTTCTCGAAGTACCCAACCTTATCAGGGTGCAACTTGACTCTTTTCAGAGATTCCAGGAAGAGGGCATCAAGCAGCTCCTGGAAGAGATATCACCCATCAAGGACCTGACCGGCAACCGGCTGGAATTGAGTTTTATCGCCTATGAATTCCGCGAGCCGCGGCCGGGGCACTCGGAGCAGGAATGCCACGAGCGCGACCAGACCTATTCCGCCCCACTTTATGTAAAGGTACGCCTGCTGGTCAAAGACACCGGGGAAATCAAGGAGCAGGACCTGTTCTTCGGAGACATACCGCTGATGACCTCCAAGGGCACCTTTATTACCAGCGGCGCCGAGCGGGTGGTGGTCAGCCAGCTGCTGCGCTCACCGGGCGTCTATTTCACCAGCGAGGAAGACCCGGTCTCCGGACGCAACCTGTGCCAGGCCAAGCTCATTCCCACACGCGGCGCCTGGCTGGAGTTCGAGACGAGCAACCGCAACGTGATAGCCACCAAAATCGACGGGAAACGTAAGATACCCATCACTACCCTGCTGCGGGCTATCGGTTATAGCTCCGACGAGGAGATATACAAGCTATTTGAAAAGGATGAAAAGCGCTCCGAGCATAGTTATATTAGCGCCACCATGGAGCGTGAGCCGAATATCAAGGACGAAAAAGACGCCCTAATGGATATTTACAAGAAACTGCACCCCGGCGAGCTTCCCTCGCTGGACAATGCCAAGAAATTAATCAAGAACCTGTTTTTCGACCCCGCCCGCTACGACCTGGGCAGCGTAGGACGCTACAAACTCAACAAGCGGCTGGGGGTAAACATCAACCTCAAAGAGCGTACGCTGACCAACGATGACATAGTCGAAATAATACGTCATATCATCGCCGTCAACAACGGCAAGGACCGCAGCGACGATATCGACCACCTGGGCAACCGGCGGGTGCGTACCGTCGGCGAGCTGGTGCAGACCCAGTTCCGCATCGGCTTCCTGCGCCTGGAACAGGTGGTCAGGGAGCGCATGAGCATCATCGGGATGGAGGCAGTCACCCCGAGCGCACTGGTCAATATACGCCCGATTGTGGCGGCCGTGAGAGAATTTTTCGGGGGGTCACAGTTATCGCAGTTCATGGACCAGACCAACCCGCTGGCGGAGCTGACCCACAAGCGGAGGCTCTCCGCGATGGGGCCCGGCGGGCTTTCACGCGACCGCGCCGGCTTCGAGGTGCGCGACGTCCACTTCTCCCACTACGGGCGCATCTGCCCCATCGAGACGCCGGAAGGTCCCAACATCGGTCTCATCGGCTCGCTGGCGACCTACAGCATCATCAACGAGTACGGGTTTATCGAAACGCCCTACCGGAAGGTCGTCCACGAGCTAAGCAGCAAGGACAAGCATCTTGAGGGGCGAACCGCCGCCGAAGATATTACCGACGAAAAGGGCAAGGTCCTGGTTAAAGCCGAGACCGTTATCACGCCGGAAACAGCGGAAAAACTGGCTAAAGCGAAGTCGAAAAAAATCAAGGTGGTCCCGTTCGTTACCGACGAAATAACTTATCTCCCCGCCGACGAGGAAGATAAATATATCATCGCCCAGGCCAATGCGCCGCTGGACGAGAACAACCAGTTCATAGAGAAAAGAATCGAAGCCAGGCTGGCGGACGGCTACCTGCTGGAAGCGCCGGAGAAAATAGAACTGATGGACGTCACGCCCAAGCAGGTGGTCAGCGTAGCCACGGCTTTAACGCCGTTCCTGGAACACAACGACGCCAACCGCGCTTTAATGGGCGCCAACATGCAGAGGCAGGCGGTCCCGCTGCTGCGTCCGCAGGCGCCGCTGGTAGCCACCGGCATGGAGACGGAAGCCGCCAAGCACAGTCGGCAGGTGGTCTTCGCCGAGAAAGACGGCACCGTCACAGAGATGTCCGGCGATATCGATGAAAAAGGCAATACCAGATACCGCATCACGATTGCGCACGACGACGGCACGACCAAGAATTACGACCTGATGAAGTTCGTGCGCACCAACCAGGGTACCTGCATCAACCAGCGCCCCCTGATAAACAAGGGAGACCGCGTCCAAGCGGGACAGGTGCTGGCGGACAGCTCGGCGACGGAAAACGGCGAGCTGGCGCTGGGCCAGAACGTCACCGTTGCTTTCATGAGCTGGGAAGGCTACAACTTTGAGGACGCCATCATTTTAAGCAGTCGCATGGTCGAAGAAGACCTGTTCACCTCCATACACATCAACAAGCACGAGGTCGAGGCCCGCGATACCAAGCTGGGACCCGAGGAAATCACCCGCGATATCCCCAACGTGGGCGAGGAAAGCCTGCGCGAGCTCGACGAGGAAGGTATTATCCGCATCGGCGCCGAGGTCATGCCGGACGACACCCTGGTGGGGAAAATCACCCCCAAGGGCGAGACGGAGCTTTCCGCCGAGGAAAAGCTGCTGCGCGCCATCTTCGGGGAGAAAGCCAGAGAGGTCAAGGACACCTCCCTGCGTGTCCCTCACGGGGAGTGGGGCAAGGTAATCAACGTTAAAGTATATACCAGGAAGGACAGCAAAAACGGCGGGGACGATTTGCCCGCCGGCGTCAACCAGTGGGTGCAGGTGTGGATAGCGCAAAAGCGCCGGGTATCGGTCGGCGATAAGCTGGCCGGACGGCACGGCAACAAGGGCGTTATCGCCATCATCGCGCCTAAAGAGGACATGCCCTTCCTGCCGGACGGCACGCCGGTAGATATCATCCTCGACCCCATCGGCGTACCTTCGCGCATGAACATCGGGCAGGTGCTGGAAACGCACCTCGGCTGGGCGGCGCAGATACTTGGCTTCCGGGCACTGACCCCTGTTTTCGACGGTGCCAACGATTTAGCGATTGAAGACGCCCTGTGCCGCGCCTGGATTGTGCAGCATTCGGGCGCCATCGACCCCAACCCCGGCCAGCACGAGACTCCTTTCGATAAAGATACGGCCATAGACTGGGTCAATGAGCGCGGCTACGACGGCAAAGCCGTCTTCGATGAAAAACTGAACGGCAAAGCCAGGGACATCGGCCTGCGCCTGTGGCTGGAGGAACTGAATATATCCACCAAGAACCTAAAACCAGAGGAACTGGATAAGATAGTGGAAAAGGTCAATACCGAAGGCAGGTTTGCTCCTCCAACCTACGGCAAAGTGATACTAAACGACGGACGCACCGGCGAGCCCTTCGACCAGCCGGTCACCGTGGGCAACATCTACATGATGAAGCTCATCCACCTGGTCGAAGATAAGGTGCACGCCCGCTCCACCGGGCCTTACTCCCTGATTACCCAGCAGCCGCTGGGCGGCAAGGCACAGTTCGGGGGGCAGCGCTTCGGCGAGATGGAGGTCTGGGCGCTGGAAGCCTACGGCGCCGCCCACAATCTCCAGGAGATGCTGACGATTAAGTCGGACGACGTCACGGGCAGAGCCAAAGCCTACGAGTCCATCATCAAGGGCGATGACATTTTACAGCCGGGCGTGCCGGAATCGTTCAAGGTGCTGGTCAAAGAGCTGCAGAGTCTGGGCCTGGCACTGGAAGTCATCAACGAAGAAGAGACCAAGCTGGCCGCCGTGGACGAAACCGACGAAGAGTCGTACAAACCGGAAACAGAGATACCGACCGGCGAAGAGGCGTTTAAACTGGCGACAGAGATGCAATCCAGTGAAGAATCGCCAAAGTCAGAGATAGAGACGCCTACCGGTGAGGAGGCAGTTAAACCAGAAGCAGAGACGCCTGCTGGCGAAGAAACGCCTGAACCGGTGGCAGAAACACCTACCGATGAAGAAACTCCCGAAGCGGACACAGAGACGCCTGCTGGCGAGGAGTCGCCCAAATCAGAGATAGAAACACCTACCGCTGAGGAAGCACCTAAACAGGAGATAGAGAAACCAACCAGTGAAGAACAGCCCGAACCGGAAACAGAGATACAGTCTGATGAAAAGCCGCCTGAATCGGAGACAGAGACAGCACCTGATGAAGAGCCGCCGCAGAAAGAGGTAGATGACGATGTTCGAGATTAATGATTTTGATGCCGTACGTATCTCGCTGGCTTCACCGGAACAGATAAGGAGCTGGTCCTACGGCGAGGTCACCAAGCCGGAGACCATCAACTACCGCACCCTCAAGCCGGAACGGGACGGGCTTTTCTGCGAGAGAATTTTCGGTCCGACCAAGGACTTCGAGTGCTACTGCGGCAAGTATAAAAGGATACGCTACAAGGGCGTTATCTGCGACAAGTGCGGCGTGGAGGTCGCCCGCGCCAAGGTACGGCGGGAGCGCATGGGGCATATCGAGCTGGCCTGCCCGGTGACCCATATCTGGTTCGCCAAGGGCATACCCAGTCGTATCGGGCTGTTGCTCGACCTTTCGCCGCGGAGCCTGGAGCACGTTATTTATTTCTCCCAGTACATTATTACCGAAGTCAATGAAGAAGCGCGTGAAGAAGCCATTCTACAGCTTGGAGAGGAAGCCAACCGCGCGATAGAGGAGCGGCAGCAGGCCGTGGAAGACCAAGTAGCGGAGATGGAGCAGAATAAAGCTACGGTCGAGGAAGTCAACAAAGTCCGCAACCAGTTCACGGAAGAAAAGGCGAAAATAGAAGAGGAACTTGCCGCCGAAACTGAAAAAATCAAGGAGCTCGACGTCAAGGGACTGCTGACCGAGGGCCAGTACCACGAATACAAGCAGAAATACGGCGATGTCTTCGAGGCGGGTATGGGCGCCGAAGCCATCCTGCAGATTATGAAGACCATCAACCTCGATGAGATACGCAACCGGCTGCTGGTGGAAACACAGTCGACATCGGGGCAGCGGCGCAAGAAAGCCAGCAAGCAGTTAAGGGTCGTGGAAGCCTTCCGCAACAGCGGCAACAAACCGGAGTGGATGATTCTGACCGTCCTGCCGGTACTGCCACCCGACTTGAGACCGATGGTACAGCTGGACGGCGGACGGTTCGCCACCAGCGACCTCAACGACCTGTATCGAAGGGTCATCAACCGCAACAACCGCCTGCGCCACCTGATAGACATCGGAGCGCCGGAAATTATTATACGCAACGAAAAACGCATGTTACAGGAAGCCGTCGATTCACTCATCGACAACGGGCGGCGGGGACGCGCCATATCCATCAGCGGCAACCATAAACTGAAGTCGCTCTCGGACATGCTGCGCGGCAAGCAGGGACGCTTCCGTCAGAACCTGCTCGGCAAGCGGGTTGACTACAGCGGGCGTTCCGTCATCGTCTGCGGTCCGGAACTGCAGTTACACCAGTGCGGTCTGCCACGGCGCATGGCGCTGGAACTCTTCAAGCCCTTTGTCATGCGGCGACTGGTAGCGCAGGGGCTGGCGCCCAATATCAAGAGCGCCAGGAGACTGGTGGAAAGGGCCAAGGCGGAGGTCTACGATATCCTGGAAGAGGTTATCAAGGAGCGGCCAGTGCTGCTCAACCGCGCCCCTACCCTCCACCGCTTGAGCATCCAGGCCTTCGAGCCAGTGCTTATCGACGGGAGCGCTATTCAGATACACCCGCTGGTATGTTCCGCCTTTAATGCCGACTTCGACGGCGACCAGATGGCGGTGCACGTGCCGCTTTCCAAAGCCGCCGTTAAGGAAGCCCGGGACATGATGCTAAGCCACCACAATATCCTACTGCCCAGCAGCGGTGAGCCCACCGTGGCGCCGACGCTGGACATGGTGCTGGGCTGCTACTATCTCACCACCATCAGGCAGAAGGGCGCCGACGGCGATAAGGTCTACGGCAGCTTCGAGGAAGCCAAGCTTGCCTACGAGTTCGGCGCCGTTGACCTGCGGGAAGAAATCAATGTGCGTCAGCCAGATACCGATAAGAGAATCAAGACCAGCGTGGGGCGCATTATGTTCAACGAGGTCCTGCCCGAGGAGCTGGGATATTATAACCAAATCATCGATAAGTCGATACTGAAGCAAATCGCCACCAAGTGCAGCAAAATACTGACCGATGAAGAGACCGGCAAGGTGCTCGACTCCATCAAACATCTGGGCTTCGAGTACGCCTCCAAGTCCGGCATCACCATCGCCATGAACGACATCGAGGTGCCAGCCAGCAAACCGCAAATGCTGGCGGAAGCCGAAGCTAAAGTGAATACCATCGAGGACCAGTACGAACGCGGCTTAATCACCGAGGACGAAAGATACAACGGCGTCGTGGATATCTGGAACGAGACCACCAACGCCATCACCACCAACATCCAGAACAACCTCGACCGCTACGGCGGCGTTTACATGATGGCCACCTCCGGCGCCAAGGGTAACATCTCACAGATACGCCAGATGGCCGGTATGCGCGGTCTGATGACCGACCCCGCCGGTAAAATCATCGAGTTCCCTATCAAGTCCAGCCTGCGCGAGGGCCACAGCATCCTGGAATACTTTATCTCCACCCACGGCGCCCGCAAAGGTCTGGCGGACACGGCATTGAGGACGTCCGACAGCGGCTACCTGACCCGGCGATTAATCGACGTGGCGCAGGACGTCATTACGTCGGACGAGGACTGCGGCACCACCGAAGGCATCACGCTAACCGAGCCCAAGGAAAAAGGTCTGCTGCCGTCACTCGCCGAACGCATGCTGGGACGCATGGCCGCCAGCGATATCAACCACCCCAAGACCGGCAAGACCATCGTCGCCTGCAACGAGGAAATCGACGAGACGAAGGTAGAAAAAATCATCGAGGCCAGCATAACGTCGGTACATGTGAGGTCGCCGCTGACCTGCGAATCGCGGCGGGGCACCTGCCGCTACTGCTACGGGCGCGACCTGGCGCGGGGCAGGCTTATCGACCAGGACGTGGCGGTCGGCATCATCGCCGCCGAGAGTATCGGCGAGCCAGGCACCCAGCTGACGCTGCGCACCTTCCACACCGGGGGCGTGGTGGGACTGGATATCACCAGCGGTCTGCCCAGGGTGGAAGAGCTTTTCGAAGCCAGGACGCCGCGCGGCCAGGCGATTATATCGGAGATAGACGGGACCGCCGAGATAGTCCAGAGCGAGGAAGGACGCAAGATAAAGGTGGTCAGCACCGAGACCTACGACGACGAATACGCCCTGCCGACCGGCTGGAAGGTGATGGTCAAAAAGGGCCAGTATGTAGATATCGGCACGGTGCTGGCAGCCCCGCCGGCAAAGACCGCCAAGACCAAAAAGACTAAAAAAGAAGCCGAAACAGCACCGGAGGTACAACCCCTGGTAGCCCGTTACGCCGGCGAGGTCAACGTCAAGAAGAAGCAGCTGGTAATTACCTACGCCGAGAAAGAAGAACGCGAGTACATCGTCTCCTCCACCGCCAGCATCTGGGTAGAAAACGGCGCGGAGGTCAAGGCCGGTCAACAGCTTACCGACGGCTCCATCAACCCCCACGACATCCTGCGCATACTGGGCAAGGAAGCCGTGCAGCAGTACCTGGTTGACGAAGTGCAGAAGGTCTATCGCTCCCAGGGCGTAAACATTAACGATAAGCATATCGAGGTCATTACCCGGCAGATGCTCACCAAGGTACGCATCGATTCCGCCGGCGATACCGACCTCGTGCCTGATGAACTGGTGGATAAATATACCTACGAAGACACCAACGCCAAGGTGCTCGCCGAGGGCGGCGAACCGGCTACGGCCCACACCGTCCTGCTGGGCATTACCAGGGCATCGCTAAGCACGGACAGCTGGCTGGCTGCGGCTTCGTTCCAGGAGACCACCAGGATTCTCACCGAGGCGGCCGCCAACGGCAAGGTGGACAAGCTGGTGGGACTCAAGGAGAACGTCATCATCGGCAAGCTGATACCGGCCCGCTATCTAAAAGAGGAGCAACTTGCCGAGCTCAAAGCCGCCGAACAGGACGAAGCAATGCGCTTGCTGGAAAGTCTGGGTGGCCCCATAGAAGGTGTCGATGCTATCATCGGTGAAGCAACCGAAGCCACCGGCTTAGAAGCGATGACCCCGGAGGTCACTACGGGAGAACCCGAAGTCGAAAAACCCTCCGATGAATTAAAAGAACCTTCCGCCGAAACGGAAGAATCACCTGATGAACCCGAAGAATCTCCCGGCGAAGAGGAAGAACCCTCCGACACAGCGGAAGATAAAGAAGACTAACCCCTCCCGAATTACCGTCAACAGCCACTACCAGAGGGGGTGAGACGAAATAGCACGCGTAGTATCCGGCAAGCCCAGCGAAGAGGACGCGCCGCTCGATAGCGGTCTCCGACCCCGCAGCCTGACCGAATTTATCGGGCAGGATAAAACGAAGGAAAACCTGAAGATAGCTATCGCCGCGGCTAAGGGGCGGGGTGAACCTATCGACCATGTCCTTTTTTACGGGCCGCCCGGACTGGGCAAGACCTGCCTCGCCCATATAATCGCTACGGAAATCGGCGTCAACATCAAGACAACGTCCGGTCCCGCCATCGAGCGCACCGGCGACCTGGCGGCTATTCTGACCAACCTACGTAAACACGATATCCTTTTCATCGATGAAATTCACCGTCTGAACCGCAGCGTGGAGGAAATCCTTTACCCGGCGCTGGAGGACTACGCGCTGGACATCATCATCGGCAAGGGGCCCGGCGCCAAGAGCCTGCGGCTGAACCTGCCCAGATTTACCTTAATCGGCGCCACCACGCGCTACGCCATGCTCTCGCCGCCCTTAAGGGACAGGTTCGGCTCCGTCTTCCGCCTCGATTTCTACGATACGGCGTCGCTGGAGCAGATTATCAAGCGCTCCGCCCGGATACTGCAGGTGGAGGCACAAGAAGACGGACTCAAGGAAATCGCCAAGCGCGCCCGCGGCACGCCGAGAGTCGCCAACCGGCTGCTCAAGAGGGTGAGGGACTACGCGCAGGTGGTAGCCGACGGCGTGATAACGCCGCAGGTGGCTAAAGAGGCGCTGGAAAAGCTGGGGGTAGACCTGATAGGGCTGGACGAGATAGACCACAAGGTGCTGCATACCATCATCGAGAAGTTCAACGGAGGGCCGGTGGGGCTGGACACCATCTCGGCATCCATCAGCGAGGAGGCGGACACCATCACCGACGTCTATGAGCCTTTCCTGATGCAACTGGGCTTCCTGGAGCGCACGCCGCGGGGTCGGGTAGCCACCAAACTCGCTTACGAGCACCTGGGACTGGAGTTCAACAAGTCCCAACAGCAAAAATTGATTTAGTCCATGAATAAAGTCTTGGTTCACGTCTGCTGCGCCCACTGCGCCGCCTATACTGTGGAGCACTGGCGGCGGGAGGGCTACGAAACGGCAGGGTTCTGGTGCAACCCCAATATCCACCCCTATATGGAGCACCAGCAACGACTGGAAAGTATGCAGTCGCTGGCGGAGAAAATCAAGCTGCCGCTTATCATCTCCCCCGATTACGA
>DAOULS010000071.1:0-6333 GCA_034418415.1 Dehalococcoidales bacterium
GACCATCGGCGACGACGCCGTTATCGGGGCGGGCAGCGTGGTCACTGAAGATATACCCAGCCGTCAGGTTTTCGTCGGCAATCCAGCTAAATACCTCTGCACCCTCGATGAGTTCCTGGAGAGGAAAAAGAAAGAGCTGGATACTCTCCCGGTCTTCGGGCAGGAATACCTCAAGCTCAATAAGAAAAAACGCCGCGAGATGCTGGAACGGATGAAGGACGGCTGGGGGTATATGATTTAAGGTTAAATCAAATGTTAAATCTCAAGCTTCCCTTCTCCTCTGATAAAAGGAGGATTTTATTTTTAGACATTTGACAAGTAGGAGTATAATAAAATCAAAAGAGAACAATTGTTTTGCTTTGAGGAGGAAGGATATGGGTGAAAATACTAAAGAGCACGTAAAGGCACTTATCAACATGAGAGATGGTACTATACAGCTAGAAGGACCCGAAAAATTTGTTGAAAAATATCTTGACCAATATAAGAACATAATCCTAACTTCGGCACCAATCAAGACAAGTAAAATTGCTGATACAACTGAAAAAACAACTGAAAAGACTTCAAGAAAGAGACAGAAGAAAGGAACCGGGCAATCTTGTTCTCCTAGAATAATTGAACTTTTATCAGAAGGTTATTTCAAAGAACCTAGAACACGTGCAGAAGTCCAACAGGAACTACTTAATAGAGGTTATCGTTTTGAAGGGAGAGAGGTGTCTGCAACCCTAATCAATTATTTCACAAGTGGTAAACTTAGACGAACAGGCGCTGGTTCAACTGCCAAATATTATAGTAATCCAGAATGAACAGTAGTATCACCTTAAACCAAATACTTGATAACACAGATACAACAAAATTCAAGCAATTAGACTTCGCAAAACTATTTATCTGGTTTTTAACAGATATTCAAGAAATACGCGAATGCTTCATGCTTGACATTATGCTTTGTTTTAAAGATACTAATTTACCTAATCCCAATCAAACAAGATTGAGAATTAATTTACGAGGTAATAAAAAGGATGTAACAACTGGTTATAAACCAGGTTCTTTTCGGCTTCATCGTAACGCACTAAAAAAATATCGTGAAATATATAAGAGTCTTTTACCAGAATCGCAATCAACAGAGGAAATAATAAGAAAACGCTTTAATGTTTCTAAAACACCACTATTAGTACCTACTGAAATTGAAAATGCATATAATATGGGGCAAGTTTATGTTACATTACATTGTCTTGAAAACTCAGTACGTAATTTGATACGTATAGTTTTAAAAGGAAAATTGGGTAAAAATTGGTGGGATAAATCGGCTGAACCAGAAATGAAAAGCAGATTAGCTGATCGTAAAAAAGAAGAGGCCAGAAATAGATGGTTGCCGTCGCGTGGATCAGACGAATTGAATTATATGTATTGGAGAGATCTCGTTACTCTTATAAAAAAATACCCCAAAGAATTTAAATCCTATATTGGTAGTACAAAATTCGCTGAATTACGTCTTGAGGAGCTTGAAAATTTAAGAAATACAATTGCACACAATGGTGTATTACCAGAAAAAGAGATTACACGTATAGAATTATATTTTAGTGATTGGTGCAAACAAGTCTCACAATAGCCACCTACCTCGTGTGCGTCCCGAACGCCCCCGGCCCCCTCGCAAATTCCTCCGGGTATTTGAAGTTCATCTTGACTAAAGCCGCCATCTGGCGTCCCAGTTTCTCAAGCTCCTCGAGGCATTTTGGCATTTTCTTGAGGTCGTCCGGGCCCATCAGGTAGGCGCTTACCTGGTTGGCGGGCAGCAGCCGACGCTGGATAATGTAGTAGCTTAAGTCCTTGAGCGCGCTCACCATGCCGAGGCTGCCGCAGGAAGCCACCAATCCGCAGACCTTGTTGCTCAAGTTCCGACCCGGCTGGTTGAGGGAAATCGTGCGGTCGATGACGGTCTTGGCCTGCGCCGTCATACCCCAGAAGTATATCGGCGTGCCCAGAATCAGCCCGTCGGCGGCAAGCATCTTGTCGAAAAGCTCCGGCATGTCGTCCTTGATGTGGCACTTGCCCGTCTTCATGCACCCCCAGCAGCCGTCGCAGGGCTGGAGGTTTTTCCCAACGACGCTGTAAAGCTCGACCTCCGCGCCGTCCTTTTTAGCGGCAGCCAGTGCCTCATTAAGCATGGCGACCGTATTGCCGTCCTGGCGTGGACTGAATGAAATACCGAGAATTTTCATGGTGCTGCTCCTTTTCTATTCTTCCGCCTTCTTCTTAAGCTCATAAAGCTTGTTCAGGGCTTCCAGCGGCGTCATGCCGTTGATGTCCAGCCCGGCGAGGTCTTTTTCCAGCTCGGATTTCTCCCCGAAGAGGGGCATCTGCGCGGCGGGTTCTTTAGGCTTTTTCTTCGGACCTGCTGCCCGTCCGTCGGTCTCCAGTTCGCTTAAGACCTCGCGGGCGCGGTGCAAAACCGACTTCGGCAGGCCGGCCAGCTGCGCCACGTGGATGCCGTAGCTCTTATCGACCCCGCCCGGCACGATTTTATGCAGGAAAATCACCCTGCCCCCCTCTTCGATAACGGCGACGTTGAAATTCTTCACGCGGGGCAGGTAGCCAGCCAGGGACACCATCTCGTGGTAATGGGTCGCAAAGACCGTCCGCGCCCCCAGCCCCTTGTAGTTATGGATGTACTCCGCCACGGCGCGGGCGATGGACAGCCCGTCGTAGGTGCTGGTGCCCCGCCCGATTTCATCGAGGATGAGCAGCGACTTCGCGGTGGCATTGTTCAGGATATTGGCGGTCTCGACCATCTCCACCATGAAGGTGGACTGCCCGGCGGCGAGGTCGTCCCGAGCCCCGATGCGTGTGAAAATCCGGTCGACGATGCCGATTCTGGCCGACTTCGCCGGGACGAAGCTGCCGGTCTGCGCCAGCAGCACGATTAACGCCGCCTGTCTCAAGTACGTGGACTTGCCGGACATGTTAGGCCCGGTCAATACAATCAGCTGGGCATCGTCGTTGGAGAGGTAAATATCATTGGGCACGAAGTCGCCGTCCGCCAGGCTCCTCTCCACGACCGGGTGGCGGCCTTCCTTAATATCTATAATGTTGCCTTCATCCAGGACGGGGCGGACGTAATTGTTGCGCACGGCCACCTCCGCCAGCGCCGTAAAGACGTCCAAATGGGCGATAACGTTGCCTAAAGCTAAAATCCTGTCGCTTTCCTCGGCGACCTGCCGGCAAACGCGACGGTAAAGGTCGTTCTCCATCTGCTCGATGCGGTCACGCGCGTTAAGTATCGTGGACTCGTATTCCTTGAGCTCCGGCGTGAAGAAGCGCTCGCCGTTGACGAGGGTCTGCTTGCGGATATATTCCTCCGGCACCTGCTTCAGGTTGGCTTTTGACACCTCAATATAGTAGCCGAAGACGTTATTGAAGCCCACCTTAAGGTTTTTGATGCCGGTGCGCTCGCGTTCCTTGAGTTCCAGTCCGGCGAGGTACTTCTTGGCACTGCCGGAGACCTCGCGGAGCTTGTCCAGTTCCTCGGAGAAGCCGCGCTTGATGACCCCACCCTCCCCCACCGACGAGGAAGGGTCATCGACGATTGCCAGGTTTATCAGGTCGATGGGACCGCGGCAGGGCTTGAGCTCGTCCTTGAGCCAGTCGATAGCCCGCGTGCCGCCGCCGCTTTCAATGATTTCTCTTATTTCGGGAATCGCCTCCAGACTGCGCCTTAAAGTGACCAGCTCGCGCGGGATGGCGATTTCGCTCCTTACGCGGTTGATGAGCCGTTCTAAATCGGCGACGCTCTTCAGCATCTCCACCAGCTTGCGTCGCTCCAGCGTCTTCCCCGCAAACCAGTCGATAGCGTCCAGCCTTTTATTCAGCGCCGCGACGTCCAGCAGGGGCTGCCCCAGCCACTTTCTCAAGAGCCGCCCGCCCATGGGGGTCTTCGTGGCGTCGATGACGGAAAGCAGCGAGCCTTCCACCGTGCCGGAGCGCGCGCCCTGGAAAATCTCGAGGTTGCGCTGGGTCTGCTCGTCCAGCGCCATGAAGCTGTCCGTAACGTAGGTTGAAAGCCGGTTAAGCTGGCCCTCGACCGTCTTCTGCGTCTCGCCGATGTAATAGACGATGGCGCCCGCCGCCTTAATGGCTAAAGGCAGGTGCTCGCAGCCGTAGCCCTCCAGCGCGGTCACGCCGAAGTGCTCCAGCAGGGCACGGCGGGCGACCTCTAAATCGAACCGGTAGCTGTCGAGCCGGGTGATATTGCCGCCGGTTCCCAGCGACTCTATGTCCGCGCCCTCGGCGGCGATGACCTCGGAGGGGTTGAGTCGCTCGATTTCCGTTTTCGCCCGCGCCAGTGGTAGCTGCGTCACGGCGAACTCGCTGGTGGTGATGTCCACGTAGGCGATACCGACCTCCCCTTCACCCCCCACCACGCTGACGAGGTAGTTGTTGGTCTTGCTGTCCAGCAGGTTAGGCTCGACAACGGTGCCGGGCGTGACCAGCCGCACGACGTCCCGCTCCACCAGTCCTTTAGTCTCGCCGGGCTTGGTCAGCTGTTCGCAGATAGCAACTTTATAGCCGCGGTTGATGAGCCTGGCCAGGTAGCCGTCCAGCGCGTGGTAAGGGATGCCGGCCAGGGGAACCTTGTTGCCCTTGCCCATCTCCCGCGACGTAAGCACGATTTCCAGCTCCCTGGAGGTGATGCGCGCGTCCTCGTCGAACGTCTCGTAGAAGTCGCCCAATCTAAACAGCACGACGGCGTGGGGGTACTGTTTCTTGATGCGGAGGTACTGGCGGCGGATGGGGGTGACGTCGTCTTTCATGGTAAGACTATTTTACTTTAATAAGGGGAGAAAAGGAAATGGGAAGAATACAAGAGTTGTTTCAGGATTACTCCATTTTATATTCAGAGAAGGCCCTTTTGTCATGATATAATCGAATAGAAGGTGTCAAATGGAAAAAAGCATTTGGTATTTAACAGACGATTTTAAAAAGCTTCCGGCAAAAACGGTACTGCAAAGAATTTTCAAGGATGACAGAAAAAACTATGAAAAAGCAGAGGCGATACTTATTGAAGATATTAAGTTATTGGATGATGCGATAACCTTATATATTGAATCTATTCAGGCAGCTTATGTTTATACAGACAAATGGAAAGATAATGTTTCTACTAGAGCATCTATTGCAATGATTATATCAACATTAAATTATATTTTTCTTGCTAGACACAGTGTATTACTCGGTTATTATCCAGAAGCTCGAGATTTATTGAGAAGCTGTCATGAACGCATTTCTTGCTGTTATGTTTTTTTTAATGATGATAAATTTGCTCGAAGATTTTTAGCTGATAAGCAAATTCGCCCTGCTGAGATTCGTAAGGAACTAAGTAAAACAGAAAAGGATAAAGATAAAAGAAGAGAACTCCTTAAGGATCTCAATAAGTACTATGGCTTCTTATCAGTAGGTGTACACCCAAATTTAAAATCTTTCGAAGCACGTTATGGGAAAAGGGATTTGAGTAAAAAAGTCGGATTGCAGTTTTTATTTGGTGGTTTTATGTCTGACAAACATGGACATGTTTCGATAATAAGGGTACTTCAGACCGTATTAAGTGCATTGAGAATAATAGGCATCATAATTCATGATGAATCCGGAAGTTGGGATAAAAAATATCAGGAAATACAAAAAAAATGTGATGAAATGGTTAGCAAGCTCTAAGTTAATGATCAATGAGTAATTAAATATATTAACAAACATACTGAATCTCCCCTTACGCTTGGGGCAGGGGTAAAGGGGGTGGGGAGGATGAACGACCTTTTCTCCTGGCCTCCTCTCCGCCAGCAGAGAGGAGGCACTAAATCGAATATATTTTGTCTCCCTCTCTGTCAACGGAGAGGGAGATTAAGAGGGAAAGGTTGGGGCAAAGGAGTGGTTACACAATCTGTCCTCCTAACCCCCTCTCTATGGAGAGGCTTGTCCTTCGTAGCTTCAGCGTAGCAGGGAAAGATAAAGAGGAAAAGGTCAGGCATTAATGGGATTTAGGTAAACACGAGCTAATTTGCTTTAATACTTCATTCATGTTATCCAAAACGGTATCATTAGCAAAACGCAAGACTCTCAAATTATGGCTCTCGAGGTATACCTGCCTTACCGCGTCCTCTTCCGGTTGATATTGGTGGATTGAGCCGTCGACCTCTATTACCAGTTTCGCTCTGGCGCAATAAAAATCAACAATAAACTGGCCTATACAGTGCTGTCTCCGGAAACTTAAGCCGTGTAACTGGTGTTTTCTAAGGTATTTCCAGAGCTCCTTTTCAGCCTCGGTCGGTTTACTCCTCATTTCATGTGCAA